>JAEWCW010000082.1 GCA_023390415.1 Pseudomonadota bacterium
CCTACAAGATCGGCCAGCTGAAGATCCTGGAGCTTCGCGCCCGCGCCGAGCAGGCGCTCGGGCCGCGCTTCGACATCCGCCAGTTCCACGAGCAGGTGCTGATGACCGGCGCGCTTCCGCTGCCCGTCCTGGAGCGCAAGATCGACGAATGGATCGCAAGCCGCCGCGCCGGCTGAGGGTCATGAAAAACCGCGCCGCCGCGTTTCAAGGCGACGGCGCGGTCGGTCCGAAAGGGAGGACCTGCGCGCGCAAACGTTTCGGCTGCGGCGAAGTTTCGTCGCCGCTCAGGCGGCGAGCGATTCCGCGATCAGCTTGCGGGTATTGGCGATCCCGTAAAGCGCGATGAAGCTGCCCATGCGCGGCCCCTGCGAAGTGCCGAGCAGGGTCTCGTAGAGCGCCTTGAACCAGTCGCGCAGATTCTCGAACCGGTGGGCTTTCCCGACCTCGAACACGAGGTTCTGCAGGTCCTCGCCGCTCGTCTCCTCGGGCAAAGCTGCGAGCTGGGCATCCAGATCGCGGAGTGCCGCGGCCTCCTTCTCGTCGGGGGCTCGCCGGACCAGCGAATCCTTCACGAAATCGCGGAAATAGACGGCGGCGTGGCCGATCAGGGTGTCGAGTTCCGGATGGGTCTCGGGCGATGTGTCGGGCGCGTAGCGCTTCACGAACGCCCAGAGCAAATCCTTGTCCTCGGTCAGCGCGACGCTCACCAGGTTGAGCAGCAGAGCGAAGGTGATCGGCATCCGCGCCGCCGGCACCTTGCCGGCATGGACGTGGTGGACCGGGTTGCCGAGGCGCTTGTCCCAGGGCTGGTCCGGATAGGCGGCGAGGAATTGCTGATATTCGTCGACCGCCTTGGGGATGATCCCGAACGACAGCTGCTTCGCCTTCTTCGGCTCGCGGTAGATGTAGAAAGCGAGGCTCTCCTCGGGCGCATAGGTCAGCCACTCGTCGATCGTGACCCCGTTGCCCTTGGTCTTCGAGATCTTCTCGCCATTCTCGTCGAGGAAGAGTTCGTAATTGAACCCCTCCGGCGGCCGCGCGCCGAGGATGCGGACGATCTTCGAGCTCTGGATCACCGAATCGATCAGGTCCTTGCCGGCCATCTCGTAATCGACTCCGAGCGCATACCAGCGCAAAGCCCAATCGACCTTCCACTGGAGCTTCGCGCCGCCCGAGAGGATCGACTGCTCGACGGTCTCGCCGGTCGCTGGCTCCACGTAGCGGATCAGGCCGGACTCGGCGTCGACCAGCTCGACCGGGACTTGCAGGACCTTCCCCGAAACCCGGCTGATCGGAAGGACGGGCGAATAGGTCTGACGCCGCTCCTCGCGCAGGGTCGGCAGCATGACGCCCATGATCTCGTCATATTTGCGCAGGACCTGGCGAAGCGCCTCGTCGAAGCGGCCCTGATTGTAGCAGTCGGACGAAGCCATGAATTCGTAGTCGAAGCCGAAGCGATCGAGGAATTGCCGCAGCAGATTGTTGTTGTGCGCCGCATAGCTCGGATGGCCGCAGCCGAACGGATCGGGGACCCGCGACAGAGGCTGGTCGAGATGCGCGTGCATCATCTCCTGGTGCGGGACGCCCGGCGGCACCTTGCGCATCCCGTCCATGTCGTCGCTGAAGGCCACCAGGCGCGTCGGCCAGCCAGTCATCTCCTCCAGCGCGTGGCGGACCATCAGGGTGCGCGCCACCTCCTGGAAGGTGCCGAGATGCGGAAGCCCGCTCGGCCCATAGCCGGTCTCGAACAGCACCGACCTGTCGCCCGGCCCGTCCGGATTGCGTTTCAGAAGCTTGCGCGCCTCCTCGTAAGGCCATGCCTTCGAGACGAGTGCGGCTTCGCGAAGCTCCTGCGGGACGTTCAACTGTTGCCCTTTCGTTCCGGCTGATCCAAGGAATTTGGATGGCGGCCTCATTGCCCTATTCGGCGCTTCACGCAACCCATGGCGGGATCTGGCTGGCGTCGGCGGACGGCGAGACCCGGGCGCTCGGCCGCGGCGAGGCGATCGCGCGGGCGGCCGAGACTCCGATGATCATGCTCAACGCGCCCTTGGTCGGGCAGCGCCTCGGCTATCCGGAGCTGAACGGGCTCGACCTGCTCGAGCTGTTCGCCTTCGTCCATCCCGCGCGTTTCGCGGTGCCGACGCCGAGCGGGCTGGCTCACGCGCTCGGTCTAACTCCGCCCGCGGACGACGGCGCAGCGGCGGCCTTCCTGCGCGAGGCGGCCTCGGCGCTGCTTGCGACGTTGAAGGGCGACTGGCCGGAGCGGGAAGGCGCCTGGGCCTCGGCGCAGGCATTGGGCCGGCTGCGCTGGCCCTGGGCGGCCGCGGTCGGGCTCCACCTGCCAAAGCCGGTGCGCGACGAGCCCTGGCTCTTCTCCCGGCTTCCCGAGTGGGAGGACGCGCCGCAGCGGCCGCAGCCGCGGACGGTCAGCGTCGGCACGGCCGAGGCGCTGGGGCGGCTCGAAGGCCTGGTCGGCGAGGGCGCGGAGGTGCGCGAGGGCCAGCGCGATTATTGCGGCGAGATCGCCGGCGCCTTCGCGCCGCGCAAGATCGAGGGGGAGCCGAACCTGATCCTCGCCGAAGCCGGGACCGGGATCGGCAAGACCTTGGGCTATCTCGCCCCGGCCTCGCTCTGGGCGGAGAAGGCCGACGGCGCGGTCTGGATTTCGACCTACACCAAGGCGCTTCAGCGCCAGCTCGACCGCGAGAGCGCGCGGCTCTTCCCGGATGCCGCGACGCGCAAGGCGAAGGTGGTGATCCGCAAGGGGCGGGAGAATTATCTCTGCCTGCTCAACCTCGAGGACGCGCTACAGGGCGGCTTTGCAGGGCGAGCCGCGATCCTCGCCCAGCTCGCCGCGCGCTGGGCGGCCTATACGCGCGACGGCGACATGGTCGGCGGCGACCTTCCGGGCTGGCTTCCAAGCCTGTTCCGCCGCGCCGGCGCGACCGCGCTCACCGACCAGCGCGGCGAATGCGTCTATGCCGGCTGCCCGCATTACCGGAAATGCTTCATCGAGCGCTCGGCACGCGCGAGCCAGGGCGCCGACCTCGTCATCGCCAACCACGCCCTCGTCATGGTCAACGCCGCCCGCGGCCGCGACGGCGGCAACCCGCCGACCCGTCTCGTGTTCGACGAGGGCCATCATCTGTTCGAGGCGGCCGATTCGACCTTCGCGGTCGCTCTGACCGGGCGCGAGCTGATCGAGATGCGGCGCTGGATCGTCGGGCCGGAGGGCAAGAGCCGCGGCCGCCGCCGCGGCCTCGCCGCCCGGCTGATGGACGTCGCCTCATACGACGAGGCCGGCGCCGCCGCGCTCGAAGCGGCGGTGCAGATGGCGGGCGCGCTTCCGAGCGACCAATGGCTGCAGCGTATCGGCGAGGGCCTTCCGTTCGGCCCGCTCGAAAAGCTGCTCGCGGCGGTGCGCGGCACCGTCTACGCCCGCGCCAGCGCCCAGGACGCCGGCTACGGGCTCGAGACCGAGATGGCCGAGCTCGATCCGCAATTGATCGAGGCGGCCGCCCCCGCGGTCGAGGCGCTGGAGCGGCTCCACCGGCCGCTGGTGGCGCTCGGCAAGCGGCTCGAGGCGGTGCTCGAGGACGCGCCCGACTGGCTCGACGCGCAGGCACGCGCCCGGGTGGAGGGCGCGCTGGGCGGGCTCGGGTGGCGCGCGCAGGCCTTGCAGGGCTGGATCGCCCTCGCCGCCCGGATCGGCGGACCGGCCGATCCCGACTTCGTCGACTGGCTCGCGGTCGAGCGCGTCGACGGGCGCGAGTACGACATCGGCCTCCACCGCCGTTGGCTCGACCCGACCCGGCCGCTTGCCGAGACGGTGCTGAAGCCCGCCCACGGCGTCGTCGTCACATCGGCGACCTTGCGCGGCGGCGACGACTGGACCGCCGCCGAGGCCAAGACCGGCGCCGCCCATCTCGGTCGGCCGGCCGAGCGCTTCGCCGCCGCGAGCCCCTTCGCTTATGCCGAGCGCAGCGAGGTGCTGATCGTCACGGACGTCAAGCGCGGCGACCTACCCGCGCTCGCCGGCGCCTATGCGCGGCTGATCGAGGCCGCGTCGGGGGGAACATTGGGATTGTTCACCGCGATCCAGCGCCTCAAGGCGGTCCACGCCAGGATCGCCGACCGCCTCGCCCGCGCCGGGCTTCCTCTCTACGCCCAGCATGTCGACCCGATCGACACCGGCACGCTCGTCGACATCTTCCGCGACGATCCGCGCGCCTCCCTGCTCGGCACCGACGCATTGAGGGACGGTGTCGACGTCCCGGGCGAATCGCTGCGCCTGGTCGTGATGGAGGGCGTGCCCTGGCCGCGACCGACTGTGCTCCACGCCGCCCGCCGCGCCGCCGGCGGGGGCACGCTCTACGACGACCGGGTGGTCCGCGGCCGCCTCGCCCAGGCGTTCGGCCGGCTGATCCGGCGCCAGCAGGATCGCGGCCTGTTCGTCCTGCTCTCCGCAGCCACTCCGACGCGGCTGCTCGGTGCCTTCCCGCCGGGGGTGGCGATCCGCAGGCTCCCGCTCGTCGAGGCGATCGATCGGGTCTCTTCGCTGCTATCCACGGACGGCGCTTTCGGGCATCAGGGGGCCCTGGAGAGAAAGCCCGAAGAGGCCGAATGAAGGTCCTGACATTGCTGCGCCACGCAAAGGCGGGCGCGGAGCTTGCGACGATGCGCGATTTCGATCGCCCGCTGGTGCCGCGCGGGCGCCGTGGCGCCCGGCTGATCGGCCGCGAGATGAAGGCGCTCGGCCTCGGCTTCGATTCGGTGCTGGCCTCTCCGGCCGCGCGCACCGCGCAGACCGTGACCGAGGTGGAGAGCGAGTTTGGGCCGCTCCACGCCGACTATGACCAGCGTCTCTACCTCGCCGATCTCCACACTTTGTTCGAGATCGTCCACGAGACGCTCGACGAGGTCGATCGGCTGCTGCTCGTCGGTCACAATCCGGGGATCGAAATGCTCGCGCTGAGCCTTGGCGGCCAGGAATCGCCGGCGATGCGCCAGTCGGTCGCGTCGAAATATCCGACCGCGACCCTCGCCCAGATCGCACTCGAGCCCGAGCAGTGGATGGACGTCGTCCCAGGCAGCGGGCGGATCGCGCGATTCATCCGCCCGCGCGATCTCGATCCGGAGTTGGGGCCGGAAGACTAGGCGTCGCGCTCCAGCGCCTCCGCGAGCATCCGGCGGATCGTGCGCAGCTCGTCGATTGCGAAGCCCGGCGACGGCGGGGGCGGCTGCTGCGGAGGAGGCGCGTCGTCCGCATCCTTGCTCGCGAGCAATTGCTGGACTCCGCGGATCGTATAGCCTTCCTGATCGAGCAGGCGGTGGATGCGTCGCGCAAGCTGGACGTCGGCGGGGCGGTAATAGCGACGATTGCCGGCGCGCTGCAGCGGGCGCAATTGCTCGAACCGGGTTTCCCAGTAACGCAGCACATGCTGGGGCACGCCGAGCTCGCCGGCAAGCTCGCCGATCGTTCGGAAGGCCTGGTCGCTCTTGGCGCGCGAGTCGGCCATCGGGAGGTCAGCCGCCGTTCGCGATCCGCTCGCGCATGATCTGACTGGCGCGGAAGGTGAGCACCCGGCGCGGCGCGATCGGCACCTCGACCCCGGTCTTGGGGTTGCGGCCGATCCGCTCGCCCTTGTCGCGGAGGATGAAGCTTCCGAAGCCCGAAATCTTCACATTCTGCCCCTCGGAGAGCGAGTGGCACATGTGATGGAGGATACGTTCGACGATCCCGGCGGATTCGGCTCTGGACAGGCCGATCTCCTGGTGAACGGTGTCCGCGAGATCGGCGCGCGTCAAAGTTCCGGCGTCGG
Source organism: Pseudomonadota bacterium (assembly GCA_023390415.1). Taxonomy (GTDB): domain Bacteria; phylum Pseudomonadota; class Alphaproteobacteria; order Sphingomonadales; family Sphingomonadaceae; genus Allosphingosinicella. Next base: position 5,826 of record JAEWCW010000082.1, read on the forward strand.
GCCGCCTGATCGTCCCTGCATCAGCCATTCCTGTCCCTTTCCCCCCCGGAAGCGCGGCGAGCTTAATCGAGCTTCGCCGACAGCGCAACGCCGCATTGCGCCCTGATATCAGTAGCGTACCGCTGCGGCACCCCAGGTAAAGCCGCCGCCCATCGCCTCGAGCACAAGCAGCTGTCCTGGCTTGATTCGACCGTCGCGAACCGCCGTATCGAGCGCGAGCGGGACCGAGGCCGCCGAAGTGTTGGCGTGCTGATCGACAGTGACGACGACGCGCGAGGGATCGAGCCCGAGCTTCTTCGCGGTCGCATCGAGGATTCGCTTGTTGGCCTGGTGCGGGACGACCCAATCGACTTCTTCCGCCTTGTGGCCGGCGGCGCCCAGCGTTTCTTCCAGCACCGAGGAGAGATTGACGACGGCGTGGCGGAAGACCTCGCGGCCCTTCATACGAAGCTTGCCGACCGTACCGGTGGTCGAGGCGCCGCCGTCGACATAGAGGAGGTCGTTGTGGCGCCCGTCGGCATGGAGCCGGGTGGCGAGGATGCCGCGATCCTCCGTGTCCTGCGCCTCGAGCACGACAGCGCCGGCGCCGTCGCCGAACAGGACGCAGGTCGTCCGGTCCTCCCAGTCGAGAATCCGGCTGAACGTCTCGGAGCCGATCACCAAAGCCACGTCGGCCATGCCGCCCTTCACCATATTGTCGGCGACGGACAGGGCGTAGAGGAAGCCGGTGCACACCGCCTGGACGTCGAAGGCGATGCAATCGTCGATTCCGAGATTGGTCTGGACCCGGGTCGCGCTCGCCGGGAAGGTCTGGTCCGGAGTCGCGGTGGCGAGAACGATCAGGCCGACCTTGTCCGCCGGGATTCCGGCGGCGTCGAGCGCCTTCTTCGCGGCCTCGGTGGCGAGGGTCGCCGTGGTCTCGCCGTCGCCGGCGATGTGGCGCGCCTCGATCCCGGTCCGCTCGACGATCCACTCGTGCGTGGTCTCGACCCGCTCGGCGAGTTCGGCATTGGTGACCCGGCGGCCCGGAAGCGCGGAGCCGGTGCCGACGATGACCGAGCGGCGGCTCATTGCGCGGCCTCGGCGGCCGGGCGTGCGGCGATCCGATCGAGATCCTCGGTGATCTTGCGGGTGAGGTCGGCACGGACCATCCGCCGCGCGACCCGGATCGCGTTTGCGACGCCGATCTCGTTGGCGCTGCCGTGGCTCTTCACGACCAGGCCGTTGAGGCCGAGGAAGACGGCGCCATTATGGTTGTTCGGATCGAGATGGTCGCGGAGCAGCCGGGCCGCCGAGCGCGAGATGACATAGCCGATCTTCGACCGGATCGAGCTTGCGAAGGCGCGCCGGAGCAAATCGGCGACGAAGCGCGCCGTCCCTTCGAGCGACTTCAGCGCGATGTTGCCGGAGAAGCCGTCGGTGACGACCACATCGACATCGCCACGGCTGATCTTGTCGCCTTCGATGAAGCCTTCGAAGTTCATGCCGGGATTGTTCGCCTCGCGCAGGATCGCCGCCGCTTCCTTGAGCTCGTCCGTGCCCTTGAGCTCCTCGGTGCCGATGTTGAGCAGCTTCACGCGCGGCCGCTCGACGTCCAGGGCGACGCGCGAATACGCCGCGCCCATCACAGCGAACTGGACGAGATTCCTCGTGTCGCACTCGGTGTTGGCGCCGAGATCGAGCATGACGAGATCATTGTCGCCGAGCGTCGGGAGCAAAGCCGCGAGCGCGGGCCGGTCGATCCCCTGCAGGGTGCGAAGCGCGAGCTTGGACATCGCCATCAGCGCGCCGGTGTTGCCGGCGGATACCGCGGCATGGGCGCGGCCATCCTTCACTGCGGCGATCATCTGGCCCATCGACGTCGTCTTGGCGCGGCGTATGGCCTGGCTCGGCTTGTCCTCGGCCGCGATCACGTCGTCGCTGTGGACGATCTCGGCGGCCGCGGCGAGCGCCGGAAAGCGCGCGAGCTCGCGCCTGATCGCCTGCTCGTCGCCGAACAGGAGAAAGCTCAGGTCGTCGTGACGCTTCAGGGCCCCGGCGGCGCCGGCGATCATCACCGCAGGCCCGACATCGCCTCCCATCGCGTCGATTGCGATCCGGGGCGCGTTCGCCAACGGCATTCCTCCTGCTCGGCTACGCTGCGGGCTTACGCCTCGCTGGAGACGATTTCACGCCCGTTATAATGGCCGCAGGCATTGCACAGATTGTGCGGCAGGCGAAGCTCGCCGCAATTCGGGCATTCCTGATAATTGACCGGCTTCAGCGCGTCATGGCTGCGGCGCATGTTGCGCTTGGACGGCGTGGTTTTTCTCTTAGGGACGGCCATTCTGGCACCTGTTCAGTGTTTGACGTTCAATGATGTCGCGAGCACGGTGCCAGTTTCAACGACGTCGTCGGCCGCAGGGCCTGGCGGCCGGGTGCTTGCGTGAGCGGTCTGGCCTATAGCGATTTTGCGCGCCGTTGCAAGCGCTGCGCCCCCGTGGCAGCGTCGCCGCGCACAAGGGGAATCCAATGATCCTGCCGATCTCGCTGACCATAGCCGCCGCCGCCGCTCTGCTCCACATCTGGCTCGCTGCGCGGGTGAGCCAGCTTCGCAACCGCTACAAGATCTCGGTCGGCGACGGCGACAATCCCGCCTTGCTCCGCCGGATGCGCGCCCATGCCAATTTCGGCGAATCGACACCGCTCTTCCTGATCCTGCTCGCACTGATTGAGCATGCGCGGGGAAGCGAGCTGTGGCTGTGGGGCGCGGCGATCCTGTTCATCGTCGCGCGCATCCTCCACGCCTTCGGCATGGACCGCGCATCGCTCCGCATGCTCCGGATGATCGGGATGATGGGATCGACCCTGATCCTCGTCGGCCTCGCCGGCTTCGCGCTCTACATTTCCTATACGGACAGCGCCCGGCAGCGGCCGACGATCGAGATCCCGCAAGGCGCCCGGGCGGCGCGCTAGCCGCGGTCGTCGTCGTCCGGCGGGACGAAGGAGAGCTCGGCGAGGCGCCAGCTGCGCTCCGGCGCGCCGGGCCACAAGGCCTGCAGGTCCTGCGCCGCGTCGGGCCGGACGCCGCAGACCTCGGCGTGAATGTAGCGGCCCGTCTCGCGCAGCCGGACCTCGGCCCCCGCATACTGGCGCTCGAGCTTGGCAACGAGAAGGTCGCCTTCCGGATCGGGCTTGGTGCTGCCGAGCCTGCGCGGGACGCCGTCGACGAGCTCGGCGGTCGCGATCCGGAGCGCCTTCACGCCGTCGGCGATGATGTCGATCGAGATGATCGCGGCAGCCACCGAATCGGCCCACCACCAGCCGAGCCCGAGCCCGATCACGCCAGCGAGTCCGGCGACTCCGGTCATCCAGTTCGCCTTGTTCATCTTGGCGTCGGTGAAGAGGACCTCGTCCTGGAGCCGGGTGGCGAGCGGCAGTTCCTTGTGGCCGATGATCAGCGGCGGGATGATCGAATAGACCATCGCCGCGAGCATCACCCAGCCGGCCCAGATCTCGCGGCCGAAGATCATGACCGAGCCGACCGTCGCATGCTCGCGCGCGATCAAGGTCGAGATGGAATCCCAAAGGAGCGTGAGGCCGACGGTGGCGAGCGCGACCGCTGCGACAAGGAAGGCGAGGCTGTGGCCGCGGTGAAAGCCGAACGGGAATTTCTTGGTCGGCGGCCGCGCCTCGAAGCGAATCGCGATCAGGAAGACGAACGGCGGGATCAGGCCCAGAGTGTCCTCCACCCAGGCGGTCTTCATCGTCTGGCTCTGGCCCATGGCGAGGCCCATCACCACGATGATGCTGATCGTCCACCCGACGTTCCAATATTCGAGCCGCATTGCGCGGCGGACGTCGTCGCGAAGCTCGGCGGGGAAATTGTCCAGCCTCACCCGCGGCTTCCACTGGCGCCGCGGGCGTGGTGCTCGAGCAGCATGATCCACGCATTCTCGCCGTTGCGCGCGATCGGCGAGACGATCCGCGCGGGCTCGCCCCCGAGCTGGGTCAGCGGCTCGAGGATCGCCACCCGCCCCAGCCACGGGCTCTTCTCGGCGACCGTTCCGACGACGAGGTCGAGACCGCCTTCCTCAAGCTTGAGAAGCAGCGGCTCCGCCGCCCCTTCGGTGACCACCGGCTGCGCACCGGTCGCCCGCGCCACGCGGAGGAGGAAGTCGCGCTCGCGGTGGGCATCGTCGCGATGATCGCCGGACGAGATCAGGCCGACACGGAAGACATGCTCGGCGCGCACCCGCTCGAGCGTGCCCTCCGGATCCCGGGGCATCTCGCCGCAAGCCGCAAGCAGCAGCAGCCCGGCCGCTGACAGACGCAAAATCATTACGGGCGCAGAACGCTCGTCGCCCGCTAGGCGTTCCCGATCAGCTGCGCGCGAGCGCGCGGTCTCCGACGAACGGATTGCTCTGCCGCTCGCGGCCGAAGGTGGACATCGGCCCGTGGCCAGGGACGAAGGCGGTGTCGTCCCCGAGCGGCCAGAGCTTGGTGGTGATCGCGTCGATCAGATCCTGATGGTTGCCCATCGGAAAGTCGGTGCGGCCGATCGAGCCCTGGAAGAGGACGTCGCCAACGATCGCGAGCTTCGATTGCGGATGGTGGAAGACCACATGGCCGGGCGTGTGGCCCGGGCAATGATAGACGTCGAAGACGAGCTTGCCGACGGTGACGGTGTCGCCGTCGTCCAGCCAGCGGTCCGATTCGAACGGCTGGCCGGGAATGCCGTAGCGCGCACCGTCCTCGGCGAGCCGGTCGATCCAGAATTTGTCGGCGATGTGCGGCCCCTCGATCTTCACGCCCAATTCGTCGGCGAGGATCTTGGCCGATCCGCAATGGTCGATATGGCCGTGGGTGAGCAGGATCTTCTCGATCGTCACCCCCTGCTCGCGCGCCGCCGCCTTGAGCCGGTCGAGATCGCCGCCGGGATCGGTGAAGGTGCCCCGCATCGTCTCGGTGCACCAGATGAGGCAGCAATTCTGCTGCAGCGGGGTCACCGGGATGATCGCGGCTTTGATCGGGGAGGAAGCCATGGCGCGGACATGGCGGTGGCTTCCCGCTTATGCAAGCGCACCCCGCCATCGCTGGCGCCCTGACATAGAACCGAAATGGCGCTCTATTCGGTTGGACCTCCAATTGACTGAGCGGGGTCCTTTGATAGCCTCGGCGCCTCGATCACAGGTTCGTTGCACTCCTCTTCTCCCGACGCTGCAGTGAAAGGGCCGCATCATGGGAAAGGTGACTTACGACATTCTGCGGGGCGCGCTCGGCTCCGACGTGGTGCGACTTCAGACGTTCCTCAACGACAGGGAAGGCGCAGGCCTCGTCATCGACGGAGTCTTTGGCAGCGGAACGTCGAACGCGATCAAGGTCTTCGAGACCAGAAATCATCTTCCCGTGACCGGCCAATGTGCCGGCGCCACGCTCGAAAAGCTGCGCGAGCTCGGCTTCAAGGCGGTCGAGTTCGAGGTCAGCCCCGCAAATTCCGGCCCCGGTTTCCCGCCAACGCCGAACCAATTGCCCCAGCCGACTGCAGCCATCACCGCCAGCCTGTTCGGGACGTTTCAGTTCGAGCACGCGCCCACGCCCGACAACAAGGAAGCCATCCGCATTCTCGGCGGCTGGCAGGCGGACAATATCGTGACGGTCCTCATCCCGCAGCTGGTCGGCGTGCCTATCCCGATCAGCTCGACCAAGGCGATCCTCTCCAAGGGGAAAGTCCAGGTGCACAAGAAGGCCAAGGATAAGGTCGTGGCGCTGTTCCAGGCGTGGGACGATGCCGGACTCGCCGATCGGATCCTGACCTGGGATGGCAGCTTCAATCCCCGGCTGAAGCGGAAGAAGACGGTGGCGATTCCCGCCAATCTCTCGAATCACAGCTTCGGATCGACCTTCGACATCAATGCGGGGCTCAATCCGCTCGGCACCGCTCCCGCTGCCATGGGCCGGCGCGGCTGCGTCCGCGAACTGGTCGCCATCGCCAACAAGAATGGCTTCTATTGGGGCGGCCATTTCCTATCGAGCCCGGACGGCATGCATTTCGAGGTGTCGAAGCTCTGATCGCCCTTATCCGGCTGCGGCGGGCGCGCTAGGCTGCCGCCGTGTACCGGCTCCTCGCCCTATTGCTCATCCTCGTCGCCGCCCCGGCCGCGGCGCAGGATCTCGACGTGCCCTACGTCCCGACGCCGACTGCGGTGGTGGAGCGGATGATGGCGCTCGGCGCGGTCGGCCCGGAGACCTACCTGATCGATCTCGGATCAGGCGACGGGCGGATCGCGCTCGCGGCTGCGCGGCGCGGGGCACGCGCCCTAGGCGTCGATCTCGACCCGATGCGGGTAGCCGAGGCGCAGGCGTCGGCTCGGCTTGAGGGGCTGGAGGGCCGCGCCCGCTTCCGCCGGCAGGATCTGTTCGACACGCCGCTCCGCGAGTCGCACGTCGTCACCCTCTATCTGCTTCCGAATGTGAACCTGCGCCTCCGCCCCCGCCTGCTCACCGAGCTGAGACCCGGCACCCGGGTGCTAAGCCACAATTTCGACATGGGCGACTGGCGCCCCGACGCCCAGGAGGAGATCGGCGCCTCGCGGCTGTTCCTGTGGGTGGTGCCAGCCGTGGTCGGCGGCGCCTGGACGATGACCCTCGCCGACGGCACCATGCTGCCGCTGGAGATCGAGCAGGTCTTTCAGCAGGGGAGCGGCACGCTCGGCGGCGCCACGCTGACCGACGTCAGCCTCAGCGGCACCGCCTTCCGCTTCACCGCTGGCGGGCGCAGCTTTCACGGGATCGTCGGCGACGCCGCGATCACCCCTGACCCTGCCTCAGCCGAGCAGGGCTGGGTCGCGCGCCGCGCCGAATGATCATTCGCCGAGCGCGGCGTAGGTGAACAGACGGAAGCGGTAGCGCTGCTGCGCACGAATGTTCGAGGCGAGACGGCCATGAAGCTGCTCGTCCCACGTCGCCCAGCGGGTAATAAAGGCGTCGGAGCGCGCGCGGTCGCCCGCATCCTGGACCGCCAGAACCTCGCGAAGCAGCGCCTCGACCGCCGCCGAATAGCGGGCGTAGTCGATCGAGAGCCGCGCCGTCGCCGGATCGAAGCGCAGGACTCCGCGATCGAGGAACCAGTTGAACTGCATCAGCTGCATCGTTTGGTACGGCTGGTCGCGCCGCGGGCGGTTGTTCTGGAGGGTCCGGAAGATCCCGCTCGCGTAGAGCGAGCGCAGCTGCGCCTCATCATAATAGCCGCTCTCGCGAAGCCGCGGCCCGGCGAAGAGCGAGACCAGGTCCGCCTTCATCTCCTCGAGCAGGTTCGAATCGGCGCCGAGGGCATCGTCGAGCGTGCGGCCGTCGCGGGTCCGGTCGACGCCGAGATAATGTCCGACCTCGTGCCAGAGCGTGCGCTGGAAATTGCTGTCTGCGGTGAGGTGATCGCCGAACTGCGGCGCCACCGCGGCGCGCCAGCTGTCGCCGTTGGCACCGAAAATCTCGGGCGCGCGCATGATGTTGGTGCGGAGCAGGATGGTCCGGCCGTAGCGCTCGGTAATGTGGGTCTCGTTGGGGAGGATCGAGGCGGTGTTGCCGCCGCGCGACTGGCCGAAATCGGCGATCACGTCGTAGACGCCGACCGGGATGTCCTCGCGGATCCGCTTGCGACGGTCATAGGGCAGCACGTTCTCGATCGCCTGTAGTCCCTGCAAGCCTCGGCGGAGCGCCTCGGTCTCCTCCCGGCGCGTGCCGAGGATGCTCAGCGAGTAGAAAGCACGGGTGCCGAGCAGCTCGTCGTCATAGGTCTCGTAGGCGCCGATCTGCGCGTTGAGATTGTTGAACCGGCCGGTGATCCAGGAGGCGTCGCCGGATTCGTAGTCGTTGGTGAGGAGATCGCGGGCGCGGTTGCGCAGATAGCGCGCGAATTGCGGGTCCTCCGGCGCGATCGCGAACGCGGCCTCGTTGAGCAGGCCGAAGGCGCGAACCATCTCGTCGGCATAGGCCACCGCATAAGGGACGGCGTAGAGGGTGGTCCGGTCCGGCCGCTCGGCCAGCACCTGCAGCCCGTGGAGAAGTTCAGGATGGAGGACGTTCAGGACCTCGTGGCGGTGGATCGCCGCGATGTCCGCGGCCAGCGACAGCTCGTCTGCGCGGCGCACCACCGACCGCAGGTCGGTGAGCTCGGCACGCTGCAGCGGATGGGCGGCAAGATAGGCGTCGAACTCTTCGCGGGTGAGGTCCCACGGATAGACGTTCTTGCCCGGCGGCGCCGGATCGACCCGAAGGAAGGGCTCGCGGCGATTGTCGAGCGTCGTCGCAATCGGACCCTGGAACAGCCGATAGAGCGTCGCCGCGTCGCTTCCCGGCTCGAGCGCGTCGCGCACGGCAAGCGCGCTGCGGTGGCGCTGCGCCTCGTACAGACGCTGGAAGATCTCGCCGACCTGGATCAGCTTGGCCACCGTCTCGCGCTCGCGTTCGCTGAGATGCGAAAGATCGGGCGCGAGCCTGGTCGTCTGCGTCCGATCGAGGATCTCGCGCATCTGGGCCGGCGTCCACAGGGCGACGTCGGCGGCTCGCTGAGGCGCCGGCACGGGCGGCGCGATCGTCGCCGTTTGGGGCGGCGCTGTGCTGCATGCGGCGGTGGTGGCGAACAGGAGGGCGGAAGCGAGTTTCTTCATTCGGTCGATCTCGCCCCCTCGACGGCTGCGGTCAAGCGGCCCTCCATCCAGTCAGCGCGACCCGACCTCGTCGATGATTCGCTCCGCCTCGGCGAACAAAGCCGGGTCCACGGAGGCGCCCGAAGCCACCACATTCTCCTCGACCTGCTCTGGCCGCGAGGCGCCGATGATCGCCGAGGCGACGTTGGGCTCGCGCAGCACCCAGGCGAGGGCGAATTGGCTCAAGCTAAGGCCGGCCTCGGCGGCGACGGGCTTCAGGCGCTGGACCGCGGCGAGCAGTTCGGGGTCCATCAGCCGGCTCATATAGCCGCCCATCTCGTCGCTGGTCGCGCGGCTGCCCGCCGGCGGCGGCGCGTCGGGGCTGTACTTGCCGGTCAGCACGCCCTGGGCGAGCGGCGACCAGACGATCTGCGAGATGCCGTTGGCCGCGCAGAGCGGGATCACCTCCTTCTCGGGCTCGCGCCAGAGCAAGGAATATTGCGGCTGGCTGGAGACGAACTTGTCCACTCCCGGCATTTCCAGCGCCGCTTTGATCTTGTCCGCCGGCCATTCCGAGAAGCCGAGCCAGCGCACCTTGCCGCTCTCGACGGCGCGGGTCAGCGCCTCCATCGTCTCCTCGAGCGGAGTCTCGTCGTCATAGCGATGGCATTGGTAGAGATCGATGACATCGGTCCTGAGCCGCTCCAGCGACGCATCGAGCTGCTTCTCGATCTGCGCGCGCGACAGGCCGCGATCGCTGTCCGACATCGGGAAGTAGAGCTTGGTCGCCAGAACGTAGGAATCCCGCGGCCGCCCCTGAAGCGCCTCGCCGAGAAAACTCTCCGCCGCACCGCGCCCGTAGACGTTGGCGGTGTCTATGAAGTTGATCCCGAGCTCCAGCGCCCGATTGAGGCACGCCCGCGCCTTGTCCGCCTCGACCCCGACGCCGTAGGTCAGCCACGATCCGAGAGAGATTTCGGAGACCTTGAGGTCGCTCGATCCGAGTTGGCGGTATTGCATTGCCGAATCCTCCGCGAGGGCCTCCGCTCTCGCGCCGGCGGTCGCCAGGGTCAAGCGGGCCTTCCGGCAATCCTGCGTTCAGGGCGGCCGATGCTTTCTCGGAACGTGAAGCGTCACTTGGGGGAAGTCGATGTGGTGGACCATCGCCGCGGCGGTTCAGATGACGGCGCAGCCGCTACCGGCCGAGATCGCCTACCAACCGATCGCCGGCGGCACTTACTATCCCGTCGAATGGGCGGAGCGCGCGGTTCGCGAAGCTGCCCCGGCGGACGGTCCGCGACTTCGGGCCACATCCTTCGCGCCCGGTGCAGGCGATGCGTGTCTGGACCGGAGCTTCGTCGACGACGCCCAGACCTGCCTTCGCGCTCTCATCCCCCATCGGCCCGGCACCCCGCTCGTCCTTGTCTATGTCGAGGAGGATCGGCGCCCGAACATCACCGGCGCCGTCGTCAACAAGTCGCTGACCCTGCGGTGCGTCGGCGCCCGCGCGGTCGCCCATGCCGATTTCGAGGCCAACGACGCCGCCATGGGCCGCGCGCGCGAAGCGATCCGCCGCTGCCTCGCCAACGCGGCGCGCACGCCTGAGCAGGCAAGGATCGACCCGGCCAGCGGGACGGCGAGTTGGGAATTTGCCCTGCAGCCGGGCGGACTGACAACCAGTCTCAGCGAAGCCAGGGGCAATGCGCTGGAGCGGGCGATCGTCGAGATCGAGGAGAATCGCGCGCCGGGTGCGTCCTATCGCGACTGCACGCTGAGCGCCCGGGTCAGCCGAATCGTCGGCGGCTGGTGGCTTCGCGCCGGCGACACGGTGGGGCTGCCCGTCCCCTGCGGCACCAACGGAGTCCGTCACGGCCGCGCCGCCCTCATGTATCTCAGCTTCGACCGCCAGCTCCGCTACCTGGAGCCGCTCTAGGTCAGCACTCCACCACGTTGACGGCGAGGCCCCCGAGGCTGGTTTCCTTGTAGCGCTCGTTCATGTCGAGGCCGGTCTTGCGCATCGTTTCGATCACCTGATCGAGGCTGACCCGGTGCGAGCCGTCACCGACCAGCGCGAGGCGGCTCGCCTCGATCGCCTTCACGGCACCGACCGCATTGCGCTCGATGCAGGGCACCTGGACGAGACCGCCGACCGGATCGCAGGTGAGGCCGAGATTATGCTCCATGCCGATCTCCGCCGCATTCTCGATCTGCCGCGGAGTGCCGCCGAGCGCCGCGGTCAGCCCGGCGGCAGCCATCGAGCAGGCGACCCCGACCTCACCCTGGCAGCCGACCTCGGCGCCGGAGATGGAGGCATTCTCCTTGAACAATGAGCCGACCGCCGCCGCGGTCAGCAGGAAGGTGCGCACGCCCTCGTCCGACGCGCGGGGCGTGAAGCGCTGATAGTAACGGACGATCGCGGGGACGATTCCGGCGGCGCCGTTTGTCGGGGCGGTGACGACCCGGCCGCCGGCGGCATTCTCCTCGTTGACCGCGAGCGCCCAGAGATTGACCCAGTCGAGCACCGTCAGCGGGTCCTGGAGCGTACGCTCGGCCTTCTCGATCAGCAGCCGGTAGAGCGCCGGGGCGCGGCGCTTCACATTGAGCCCGCCGGGAAGGATGCCGTCGACCGCCATTCCGCGATCGATGCAGGCGGACATTGCGGCGACGATCGCATCGAGCCGCTCGTCGATCTCCGCATCGCTATGCGCCGCGCGCTCGTTGGCGCGGACGATCTCGGCGATGCTGAGCCCTTCGCGATCGGATATTTCCAGCATCTCTTCGGACGAGCTGAAATTGAAAGGCACGTCCCAGGCGCCTTCGGGCGGCGCGTTGCGCGAGACGGTGGCCTCGTCGACCACCGCGCCGCCGCCGACCGAATAATAGACCCGTGAGTCGATCGCGCCGGCGTCGGCGGCGAAGGCGCTGAAGCGCATGCCGTTCGAATGGTGGGGAAGCCGCTCGCGCTGGAGGAAGTGCAGATCGCCGGGTTCGTCGAACGCAATGTCGTGGCGGCCGGCGAGGCTCAGCCGCCCGCTCTCGCGGATCGCCGCGACGATGCGCTCGGCGTCGTCCGGATCGAGCCGGTCGGGACGGACGCCTGAGAGGCCGAGCAGGACTGCGCGGTCGGTGGCGTGGCCCTTGCCGGTCAGCGCCAGCGATCCGTAGAGATCCGCCTGGACCCGGACCACGGCGCCGAGCAGTCCCGCTTCCGCCAGCCCCTCGACAAAGTTGCAGGCGGCCGTCATCGGCCCCATTGTGTGCGAACTTGAAGGGCCGACCCCGATCTTGAAGAGATCGAAGACACTGGAAACCACAGGCTTTCTCCGCGCGCGGGCGACCGGCCCGGCTTGCGCCCCAGATGGACGCGGCGCGCGGTGAAGACAAGCGAGCCCTTCGTCCTGATGGACGACCAGCGCCTAGGTGGCCGCGCCCTGCTCTTCTCGAACCCGCGCGGGATCGTGGAGACGAGAGAGCCCGGGGACGTGCGCGACGCGCTCGGAAGGCTCGCCGCCGCGCACGCGGCCGGCTTCCTCAGCTACGAGGCCGGGCATGCGCTGGAGCCTAAGCTCGCGCCTCTGCAGCGCGTCCCCGTCGAGGGCGCGCCGCCGCTGCTCTGGTTCGGCCTGTTCGGGGCGCCTGAGGAGATCGATGCGGCGGCGTTCCTCCCCAATCCGGCAGGCGCCTGGGCGGCGCCCGCGCGTCCGCTGATCGACGAGGCCAGCTATCGCGCTGCGGCGGTGCGGGTGCTGGCCCATATCGTGGCGGGCGACATCTACCAGGCTAACCTCACCTTCCCGGCCGAAGTCTCCTTCGCCGGTCATCCGCTCGCCCTTTATGCGGCGATCCGGCGGCGGGCACGCGCGGGGCATGGCGCGGTGGTCTTCACCGGCAGCCACTGGATCCTCTCCTTCTCGCCCGAGCTCTTCTTCGAAAGCGACGGTCTGCGAATCGTGACGCGCCCGATGAAGGGCACTGCGCCGCCCGGCAGCGATCCGGAAAAGCTGCGATCGGACCCCAAGCAGCGGGCCGAGAATTTGATGATCGTCGATCTGCTGCGGAACGACCTTTCGCGAGTCTCCGCACCGGGATCGGTCAAGGTGGATTCGCTGTTCGAGGTCGAGACGTACCCGACCGTGCTCCAGATGACCTCGACCGTGTCGGCCACCCTCTCGCAGGGGATCGGGCCGATCGACGTGATCGAGGCGATCTTTCCCTGCGGATCGATCACCGGCGCGCCCAAGATCCGGGCGATGGAACTGATCGACGAGATCGAGGCGCGGCCGCGCGGCGTCTATACCGGCGCGATCGGCTGGTCGGCGCCGGACGGCGCCGCGCATTTCAATGTTGCCATCCGGACGCTCTCGATAGAAGCGGGGGCCGGCCGGGCCGCGATCGGCCTCGGCTCCGGCGTGGTCGCGGACAGCCGCGCCGGCGACGAATGGCGCGAATGCCTGGCGAAGGGAGCCTTTGTGAGCGATCCGGCCCGAAGCTTCGACCTCATTGAGACGATGCGCTTCGACCCCCAGGACGGCATGCCGGACCTCGAGCGTCACCTTGCGCGGCTGAAGCGGAGCGCCGACGCTCTGGGCTTCGCCTTCGATCGCCACGATGCGCGCAACGAGCTCCAGGCCGCCACCTTCCGCCTCGCTGCACCGTCGCGGGTCCGGCTGCTGCTCTCCCCCACCGGCGCAATCGCGATCGAGATTGCGCCGCTTCCCGAGCAACCCGCCGAGCCCGTATCGGTGGCGCTCCGCCGCTGCCCGGTCGGCGCCGACGATTTCCGGCTGGCGCACAAGACCAGCGACCGCGCTTTCTACGCCGACGCGCGCGCCGGGGATGCCTTCGAGACCATATTCACCGACGAAGCCGGCTTCGTCACCGAGGGCAGCTTCACCAACGTCTTCCTGCCGAGGGACGGCAAGCTGGCCACGCCGCCGCTCGCGCGCGGGCTCCTCCCCGGCATCCTGCGCGAGCGCCTGATCGACTCCGGCGAGGCGGTGGAAGGCGATGTTGCCGCTGCCGACCTCAGCGGGGAATTCCTCATCGGAAACGCGCTTCGCGGCCTGATCAGAGCCCGGGTCGGTACTTCTGCGAAATGACTCGCGCCCCGGCCTGACCTCCCCTAACCTCCCCATCGTCCGCTAGAGACAAAAGAGGGGAGAGACGCATGAACACCCGGACCTTCGCCTTGCTATTCGGGATCGTATTCCTCGCCGTCGGCGTGCTGGGCTTCGTCCCCGGCATGGTTCATCCGCCGATGGGCGACCATGACGTCACCATGACTCAGAATTACGGGGACCTTCTGGGCCTATTCCCGGTCAATCTGCTTCACAACGTCGTCCACATCATCTTCGGTCTCTGGGGCCTCGCCGCCTCGCGCAGCCTCGGCGGCTCGATCGGCTATGCCCGCGCAGTCGCGGTCATCTACGCGCTGCTCACCGTGCTCGGCCTGCTCGACGCGACCAACACGACGTTCGGCCTCATCCCGATCTACGGCAACGACGTCTGGCTGCACGCCGTGCTCGCCCTCGTCGCCGCCTATTTCGGCTGGGTCCACCGCAATGCGGCGCGGACCGACGCGCTCTGACCCGCCGCCTTCGGGTCCGGCCGGGTGGGCCGGCCGGACCGGTTTGAAAAGACTGATGAAGTCCTGCAACAGGTCGCCGAATTCGCGTTCGGCGAGACTAGCGTGGATTAACCTCCTGTCGTAAGTGTTCGCCCATGAACAAGCTGCTGCGCATTTCCACACTCGGCATCCTCCTCGCATCGCCCACCGTTCCGCTGACGGTGGACGCGACGGCGATCGCCCAGGTCCAGCCGGTCGCCCCCGCGCCGATCGCGCCCCAGCCGGCGGCCTTGTGGACCCGCGAGAGCGCACGCGCGCTGCTGACCTATGTCGAGGGGATCGGAGCCGAGGGCCTCGATCCGGCCAGCTACGGCCCCGACCGGCTCCGCGCCGCGATCGAGAGCGGCGACGGCACCCGCATCGCCGGCGCGGCCACCGACGTCTTCCTGAGCCTCGCCACCGATCTTTCGGGCGGCGCGGTCCGCGGCAATGCTCGCGTCGACTGGCACATGCCGAGCACCGCTCTCGATGCCGCCGCCCAGCGCGACCTGATGGCGCGCGCCGCCGCCAGCGGCGACGTTGCCGGCGCGCTCAACGGCTTGCTCCCGACCCATGCCCAATATTGGTCGCTGCGCCGCGCGCTCGAGATCACGCCTGAGAGCGACACCGCGCAGCGCGCGCTCATCCGCACCAACATGGAGCGCTGGCGGTGGATGCCGCGCACGCTCGGCGCCCGCCACGTCATCGTGAACGTCCCCGCTTTCACCGCAGCGATCGTCGACGACGGGCGCGTGACCGCGCGCCACCGCGCCGTGGTCGGCGCGGTCCGAACGCCGACCCCGCAGCTCAGCGCGACCATCCGCGCAGTCACCTTCAACCCCTGGTGGAACGTGCCGCAGAGCATCATCCGCGAGATGGGCGGCCGCTTCGGCGCCGACTACGAGGTCACGCGCAACGGCAACCAGATCAGCGCCCGCCAGCGGCCGGGGCCGCGCAACTCGCTCGGCCGCCTCAAGATCGAAATGCCGAACGAGCACGCCATCTATCTTCACGACACGCCGTCTCAGGCGCTCTTCGCACGGCCGGCGCGGGCGTTCAGCCACGGCTGCATCCGCACCCACAATGTCCGGGATTTCGCTGCACAGCTGCTGGCGCCGACCGGCCGTTGGAACCGTGCCGAGATCGACCAGGCGATCGCGACCGGCCGCACCAGCTCGGCAAACCTCGCCCAGACGATCCCGGTCTATATCGCTTATTTCACCGCGGCCGCGACCGAGGAAGGCCAGCTGGTCCGGTATAACGACGTCTACGGCCGCGACACGCCGGTGAAGCGCGCGCTCAACGCGGCCTGATAGCGGACTGAAGGACCCTCAGGCGACCTTGTCGGCGTAGAGGAAGCGGCCCGGGCCGAGGCGGACGAGCGCCTCCTGAAGGCTCGAATAGGACATTGCGAAACAGCCCTCGCTCCGGCCGAGGCGGCCATATTGGGCGATCTGGCTGGGCTCCGCATACCAGGCGCTGTGGACGACGATCGCCCGCGTCTCGGCATTGTTGTTGCTGTAATCGAGGCCAGAGAGGCGCATCGAACGGCCGTAGCGGCCGTAATAATAATCGCCGGTGAGATAGGCGCCGTCCGACGTGGCGTTGGAGCCGATCGCGTTGGAGAAGCGCTGGAGCAAACCGGAATGGCCGGGATCGGAGCCGCGGCCGTGCGAGACGAAGTGGCTCGTCACGCGGCCGGTGTTGGTGTCCATCAGATAGAAGCGCGGAAGCGCGGACGGCTTCGAGAAGTCTGCGATCGCGACGACGTCCGTCTCGCGGATCGAAGCGCGGTGACGAAGGAAGGAGGCGCGCGCACGCGCCAGCAAATGGTTGTCGATGATCGGATCGACCATCACGCGCGGTTCGGACCGGATCGGCGTCGGCGCGGAGGCAGCGGAATCGAGCGCGGCAAAAGCGGGAGAGGCGGTCAGCAGGGTCGCAGCGCCGGCGACGGCACCCCCTTGCACGAACTGACGACGCGACACGAACATCGAACCCTCCCCGGCGAAGCCAGACGCTACGGTTTTTGCCCTTTCCCCTCAATCACGTGGCGGCTCCGAACGACTCGGCCCGCCCCGCATTGGGTTCCATTCACCGCAGAGTGGCGGAACAGGGTTAAGGGCCGGTAACGGTCTCGCTCGGCTGGTCGCCGGGAACCGTCGCTTCGTCGGAGAGTCCTCCACATGACTGGGGACGAGTGGAGACACGGGTGGCGATTCGCTTCGGACTGCCGTTTCAACCGCCGTTGCCACCGATGGAGGCGAAGCTCGCCGAGGCGCTGCCGGACGGCGATGCGTGGCAGTTCGAGCCCAAGTGGGACGGCTTTCGCTGCCTCGTCTTCCGGAGCGGCGACGAGATCGAGCTCCAGTCCAAGTCCGGGAAGCCGCTCGGCCGCTACTTTCCGGAAGTCGTCGAGGCAGTGCGCGGGATGAGCGCTGATCGTTTCGTGGTGGATGGGGAGCTGGTGATCCCGCTGGACGGCGCACTCTCCTTCGACGCGCTGCAGATGCGCCTTCATCCGGCCGCCAGCCGGATCGCGAAGCTGTCGCGGGAAACGCCTGCGCAGCTGATGCTGTTCGATTGCCTGGCCGACCAGGAAGGGACTGACCTGAGGGCACGGCCGCTCGCCGAGCGCCGGGCCGCGCTCGACCGGATCGTTGCGCGCGGTGTGCCGACTTCGATCCTGCTCTCGCCGGCGACGGACAATGCGCAGGTCGCCCAGGCCTGGCTCGACAAGGCCGGGACTGCGCTTGACGGAGTCATCGCGAAGCGCGGCGACGGGCCCTACGTCCCGGGCGAGCGTGCGATGATCAAGGTGAAGCAGTTGAAGAGCGCGGACTGCGTCGTCGGCGGCTTCCGCTATGGCACTGGGAGCCGCGAAGTCGCCTCGCTCCTGCTCGGCCTCTACGATGAGCAGGGCCTGCTCAACCATGTCGGATTCACTTCCTCGATCCCGGCGGCCGATCGGCCGGCGCTGACCCGGCGTTTGGAAGCGATGATCGAGCCGCCGGGCTTCACCGGCGATTCTCCGGGCGGGCCGAGCCGCTGGTCGACCGAGCGCAGCGGCGAATGGCAGCCGCTGAGGCCCGAATTGGTCGCCGAGGTGCGCTACGACCACGTCACCGGCCGCCGCTTCCGCCACGGCACCAAGTTCCTGCGCTGGCGCCCCGACAAGGCGCCGGAGCAATGCCGCTACGACCAGATCGAGCCGCCGGCGCCGCCTGCGGAACTGGCGGCCGAACTGGAGAACGCCGTATGAGCGAGGAGAGGATCGTCGCGGGGGTGCGGCTGACCAGCCCCGACAAGGTGCTTTATCCCGACCAGGGCATAACCAAGTCCGAGCTCGCCGATTATTATGTCGCGGTCGCCAAGTGGATGCTTCCCCACGTCGCCTTGCGGCCGGTGACGATGGTGCGCTGCCCGACGGGCGCCGAGAAGAAATGCTTCTACCAGCGCCACGCGGCCTCGGGGGTGCTTCCGCAGCTTCGCGAGATCGCAGTGCCCGGCTTCGACGAGCTCTATCTCTATATCGAGGACGTCGCCGGCCTCGTCGCGATGGTCCAGATGGGAACGCTGGAGATCCATCCCTGGGGCGTGCGCATTGAGAAGCCGGACAGGCCGGACCGGATCATCTTCGATCTCGATCCGGCCGAGGAACTCGGCTTCGCCGACGTCGTGCGGGCAGCGCTGGAGGTGCGGGAACGGCTCGAGGCGATCGGGCTTCGCTCCTTCGTCAAGACGACGGGCGGCAAGGGGCTCCACGTCGTCGTGCCGATCGCGCCCGAGCATGACTGGCGCGATGCCAAGGCCTTCGCAAAAAGCTTCTCCGAAGCGATGGCCGCCGATTCCCCGGATCGCTACCTTACCCGCATCGCCAAGGCCGAGCGGGTCGGCCGGATCTTCATCGATTATCTGCGCAACGATCCGACATCGACCGCGGTCGGCCCCTATTCCACGCGCGCGCGGCCGGGCGCGCCGGTCGCGACTCCGCTCGAATGGGAAGAAGTCGGTAACGAACTCGACCCTAAGGGCTTCAACGTGGAGACCGTGCCGAAGCGCCCCGAAGTGCTGAAGCGCGACCCGTGGGCGGAGATGGACGGGCTCCGCCAGCGGCTTCCGTCGGGGTGACCGCCGCCGGGGAGCGGTTTAAACGGTCTTGCCACCCGGCGGGCGGCTCCGCATGAATGTCCCGTCCACCCGCGCAGGTGAAAGGACGCGTTCTGAGTACTCGTATCGTCTATGTGGTCGACGACGACCGCAACGTCCGGCTTATGACCAGCTACATGCTCTCGGGGGCTGAGCTGAATTCCCATCCTTTCGCCAGCGGCACCGATTTCCTCTCCGCGCTTCCGGACCTCAAGCCGGGCTGCGTCCTCCTGGACGTGCGTATGCCGGAGATGGACGGGATCGAGGTGATCTCCGAGCTCGCTCGGCGCGGGATCGAATGGCCGGTCATCTTCATGACGGGCCATGGCGACGTCCCGATCGCGGTCGAGGCGATGAAGCTCGGCGCGATCGATTTCCTCCAGAAGCCGTTCAAGGAGGACACGCTGCTGGCCTGTTTCGAGCGCGGCTTCGCCCTGCTCGAGGAGCGCAGCGAGACGGCCGCGCGCCGCGCCGGCGCGGTCGCCCGGATCGAGCAGCTCACCACCCGCGAGGGCGAGGTGCTGCAGGGCCTGCTCGCCGGCCTCTCCAACAAGCTCATCGCCGACCGGCTCGGAATCAGCCTGCGTACAGTCGAGATGCATCGCGGCAACATGATGGACCGGCTCGGGGTGGATAATCTCGCCGAGGCTCTTACCTTGGCGATGGAGGCTGGGCTGGAGCCCGCGCCGCCGAAAAACTAGGCGAAGGCAAAGATCATGGCGATTGAGCAGGCCATCCTGGCCGGCGGCTGCTTCTGGTGCACGGAAGCGGTGTTCAAGGATGTAATCGGAATGGAAAAGGTCGAGAGCGGCTATATCGGTGGCACGACCGAGAACCCGACCTACAAGCAGGTGTGCGGCGGGGACACCGGCCACGCCGAGGCGATCCGGCTGACCTACGATCCGGAAATCGTCTCCTATGACGACATCCTCGACATGTTCTTCGCGACCCATGATCCGACCCAGCTCAACCGCCAGGGCAACGACATCGGCACCCAATATCGCTCGGCCATCTTCCCGTTGAACGCCGCGCAGGAGGCCGCCGCCCGCGCAGGGATCGAGCGCGCCGCCGCCGACTGGCCGGCGCCGATCGTCACCACGATCGAGAGCGGCGTCTGGTGGCCTGCCGAGGATTATCACCAGGATTATTGGGCGGGCGAAGGCCAGCGCAATCCCTATTGCCTCGCCGTCATCCCGCCCAAGCTCCAGAAGCTCAGGAAGAGCTTCGCCGCCCGCACGAGGGCGGCCCAGGCCGGCGCCTAACGGGCCGCGGCGCGGGACAGGCGATCGTTGATCGCTGCGCCGATTCCTTCGTCAGGGACCGGCGCCACGGCGATCCTGGGCTTGTCGGAGGCGTCGGCGCGGTGGAGGGCGGCGAACAGGTTCGCCGCCGCCTCGTCGAGATCGCCCGACGCGCTGAGCGTGTCGTCGCCGCGCACGCTTCCGAAGCCGATCAGCCATTCGTCGGGCGCGCCGAGCCCGGCCTCGAGCCTGACCGGCTTGGACGGCGCATAGTGGCTCGCGAGCTGCCCCGGCGCCTCGATCTGTCCGCCATCCGACGCCACTGCCGCCTCGATCGTGATCGGGCCTGGGCGGAGCAGGCGCGGACGGTCCCCGTCGAACGCGACGATGGTCGATTCCAGGCCGAGCGCGGTCGGGCCGCCGTCGATGATCAGCGGAATCCGCCCCCCCAGCGAGCGCAGGACATGCTCGGCCGAGGTCGGGCTGATCCCGCCGCTGGCATTTGCGGACGGGGCGGCGAGCGGCCGGCCGCTGGCGGCGAGCAGATCGCGCATCGCCGGGCTCGCGGGGCAGCGAAGGGCGATGGTCGAAAGGCCGGCCGTCACCCGCGGCGCGACCCAGGCATTCTGCCGCAGCGGCACGACGATGGTGAGCGGGCCGGGCCACCAGCGCTCCGCGGCCGCCCGGGCGGCGTCCGAAAAGACCGCCAGTCGCTCCGCGGCCGCAAGATCGCGGACATGGACGATCAGCGGATTGAAGCTCGGCCGTCCCTTGGCGTCGTAGATGCGCGCGACGGCAACCGAATTGGTGGCGTCGGCGGCGAGGCCGTAGACCGTCTCGGTCGGCACCGCGACCGTGCGCCCGTCGACGATCAGTTCCGCAGCACGGGCGATGCCCGCCGCGCCATAGGCCACGACCTGCGTGTCGAACCTCTCGTTTTGCGGCTTCACAGGGTCGGGCTATAGCGCGGCATCAGGAACCATCAACAGGGATGCAGATGAGCTTCACGCCCCCAGTCGCCGAGCAGGGCTTCGTGCTCGACCATGTCGTGAGAATGGACGAGCTCGCGGCCCACGAGCGCTTTGCGGAGGCGACTCCGGATCTGGTCGCGGCCATCGTCGAGGGCGCGGGCGCCTTCGCGGCCGGCACCTTCGCACCCCTGAACCGCACCGGTGACGAGATCGGAGCCGTCTGGTCCGACGGCGCGGTGACCATGCCGCCGGGCTTCCGCGAGGCCTATGCGGCGTTCGTCCAAGGCGGCTGGGCGGCGCTTGCGGCGCCCGCCGAATTTGGCGGCCAGGGCCTGCCGCTCGCGCTTGCGACGATCGTGCTGGAGGATCTCGGCGCGGCCAACCTCGCTTTCTCGCTCGCACCGATGCTCAGCGTCGGCGCGATCGAGGCGATCGCCCACCACGGGACGGACCAGCAAAAGGCCGATTACCTCCCCAAGCTGATCAGCGGCGAATGGACGGGGACGATGAACCTCACCGAGCCGCAGGCCGGCTCGGACGTGGGCGCGCTGAAGAGCCGCGCTGCCCCGAATGGCGACGGCAGCTGGTCGATCACCGGCACGAAGATCTTCATCACCTTCGGCGAGCACGACCTGACCGACAATATCGTCCACCTCGTCCTTGCGCGCACGCCGGACGCGCCCGCGGGAACGCGCGGAATCTCGCTCTTCCTGGTGCCGAAGGTCCTGCCGGACGGAAGCCGCAACGACCTTTCCTGCGTCTCGATCGAGCACAAGCTCGGGATCCACGCCTCGCCGACCTGCGTCATGTCCTATGGCGACGAGGGCCGCTGCACCGGCTGGCTGATCGGGCCGGAGCAGGGCGGAATGCGCGCGATGTTCACGATGATGAACAATGCGCGGCTCAATGTCGGCCTTCAGGGCGTGTCGGTGGCCGAGCGCGCGACTCAGGCTGCGGTCGATTATGCACGCCAGCGCGTCCAGGGCAGCCGCGAGGGCGCGCCGGCCGCGATCATCGCCCATCCCGACGTCCGCCGGATGCTTCTACGGATGAAGGCGCTGACCCAGGGCGCACGCGCCCTCGCTTATTATTGCGCCGGCCAGACCGACCGCGCCAATCTCGGCGATGCCGCGGCGAAGTCGCGCGCCGACCTGCTGACCCCCTTGGTCAAGGCCTGGGGCACCGACGTCGGGGTCGAGGTGGCGAGCCTCGGAGTCCAGGTTCATGGCGGCATGGGCTATGTCGAGGAGACCGGCGCCGCCCAATATCTGCGCGACGTCCGGATCACGCCCATCTACGAAGGCACGAACGGGATTCAGGCGGCGGACCTCGTCGGGCGCAAGCTCGGCCTGGACGGCGGCGCGGCCTTCGCGGCCCTCATCGCCGACATCCGCGCGGAGGGCGGCAAGGCGGTCTGGGCGCTTGCGGACGCGATCGAGGAGGTCGTCGCGGCGATGGACGAGGGCGATGCCGAGGACCGGCTCGCCGGCTCCTATCCCCTTCTCACTATGCTCTCGGTCGCCACCGCCGCCTGGCTGATGCGCCGTCAGGCCGATGCCGCCGCGGACCTGCTCTCGCGCGGCCAAGGCAACCCTGCCTTCCTCAAGATGAAGATCGCCGCCGCGGACTATTATCGCGACGTCCTTATCCCCGAGGCCAGTGGTCTCAAGCACGCCGCAATGGCCGGCGCATCGGCGCTCTACGCGCTGAGCGACGACGCCTTCACGGCATGTTGAAGTTGATACCCTGCGCGAGCGGGAGATCGCGGCTGTAATTGATCGTGTTGGTGGCCCGTCGCATGTAGGCGCGCCAGGAATCCGATCCGCTCTCGCGACCGCCGCCGGTCTCCTTCTCGCCGCCGAACGCGCCGCCGATCTCGGCTCCGGACGGGCCGATATTGACGTTGGCGATCCCGCAATCCGAGCCGACCGCCGAGAGGAAGGTCTCGGCCTCGCGAACGTCGTTGGTGAAGATCGAGGAGGCGAGGCCCTGCGGGGCCGCGTTGTTGAGCGCGATCGCCTCGTCGAGGCTGCCGGTGCGGATGACGTAGAGGATCGGCGCGAAGGTCTCTGTGAGGACGATGTCGCTTTGTGCGGGCATCTCGACGATCGCCGGGCGGACGTAGAAGGCGTCCGCCCCGCCGAGATCGAGCCGATCGCCGCCGTGGACGGTACCGCCCTGCGCGCGCGCCGCGTCGAGCGCCGCCTGCATCCCCTGGAAAGCTGCGCCATCGATCAGCGGGCCCACCAATGTCCCCTCCTCCAGCGGATTGCCGACCGGGATCGTCGCCCAGACCTGCTGCAGGCGCGGCACGAGATCGTCGTAGATCGCTTCGTCGACCAGCAGGCGCCGGAGCGTCGTGCAGCGCTGGCCCGCGGTTCCGACCGCGGCGAAGGCGATGGCGCGCTCGGCAAGGGCGAGGTCGGCCGAGGGGCGAACGATCATCGCATTGTTGCCGCCGAGCTCGAGCAGCACCCGGCCGAAGCGCTCGGCGACCCGCGGCCCGACGGCGCGCCCCATCCGCGTCGACCCGGTGGCGGAGACCAAGGCGATGCGGCGATCGTCGACCAGGGCCTCGCCGGTCTCGCGCCCGCCCTGGACGACCTGGCTGAGGCCGGCAGGCGCGTCGCCGAACCGCTCGGCGGCCCGCTCGAACAGAGCCTGGACGGCGAGCGCGGTGAGCGGCGTCTTCTCGCTCGGTTTCCAGACGACGCTGTCGCCGCAGACGAAGGCGAGGCAGGCGTTCCACGCCCACACCGCGACCGGGAAGTTGAACGCCGAGATCACCCCGACCGGCCCGAGCGGGTGCCACGTCTCCATCATCCGGTGGCCGGGCCGCTCGGTGGCGATGGTGAGGCCGTAGAGCTGGCGCGAGAGTCCGACCGCGAAATCGCAAATGTCGATCATCTCCTGGACCTCGCCCAGCCCCTCGGCGAGGATCTTGCCGGCCTCCAGGCTGACCAGTCGGCCGAGCGCCTGCTTCTCCTCGCGAAGCACCTCGCCGAACAGCCGGACGAGCTCCCCCCGGCGCGGCGCCGGCACCTGGCGCCAGGCGAGGAAGGCCTGATGCGCGCGATCCGCCGCCGCGGCGACGTCCGCGGCGGATGCGCTTCGAACACCGCCGGTCACGCCGCCGTCGAGCGGCGAGCGCGCCTCGAGGCTGCCCCCGCTTCGAAGCGAGGCCTGTAGCCCGAGCGCTGACCAAAGCGCCTCGATCTCGGCGCGGGAATCGAATGACATTGTGAGGCCTCCAGGCGGGGTGCGGCGAAGTCTCTATCCTTGATCGCGCCATGACGGTAGCTTCCCCTCCGAAGGGGGAGGGCATGGCCGAAGCGGCTTACATCTTCGTCAGCCACAGTTCGGACGACCGCGCCGCGGCGAACGAGATCGCCGCCTATCTCGAGGCGCGCGGCCTCAAGGTCTGGATGGCGCCGCGCGACGTTCGGCCGGGCCGCGACTATTCGGAGCAATTGCACGAGGCGATTCTGTCCTGCGGCGCCTTCCTCGTCCTGGTCACCCCGGCCTCCAACAAGTCGCCTTATGTGCGTGTCGAGACCGAGCTCGCCTTCAGCGAGAACAAGCCGCTCTTCCCGGTCCGGACCAGCGACATCGCGCCCGCGGCCGGGCTCGCCCTGTTCCTCAAGATCAAGCA
Source organism: Pseudomonadota bacterium (assembly GCA_023390415.1). Taxonomy (GTDB): domain Bacteria; phylum Pseudomonadota; class Alphaproteobacteria; order Sphingomonadales; family Sphingomonadaceae; genus Allosphingosinicella. The sequence goes on from JAEWCW010000082.1 coordinate 30,071, forward strand.
TTGGACCGATGCGTTCGGCGAGCAGCGCGACTTCGGCCTGTCGCGCCTCGCCGAGGAGCTCGGCGTGGTCCTCGGATCTCCGGCCGTGGAGGAACCGGCTCCGCCGCCCCCACCTCCACCTCCACCTCCACCTCCCCCGCCCCCGCCGCCACCGCCGCCGCCGCCTCCTCCTGTGGCGCCGCCCCCTCCACCGCCACCTCCGCCACCTCCACCCCCACCACCGCCTCCGCCGGTGAGCGAGGCCGAGCTGCGGAACTTCGTGGGCCCCAATGCGGACGAGTATCTGCAGGCCTGGCAGGCGCCGCGGCCGTGGAACAAGGCGGCCCTGCTTTTCGGCCTGGGCTGGCTCGGCTATCGCAAGATGTGGCGCCCGGCGGCGGCGGTCGCCGCGCTCCTCCTGGGGATCGGCGTAGCGGCGCTGTTCCGAAGCTGGATCCTGCTTGTGCTGATCGCCGCCTTCGTCGGTGTCGCCCTCTGGCTCGGCCGTTCCGGCGACCGGTTCTACCGCGCCCATGCCGAGCGAGCCGTGCGCTCCGGGGCCAGCGGGGGGACGTCGATGGCGGGCGCCCTCGCCTTCGCCTTGCCGGTGCTTGCCCTCGCCGCGGGAGCCGTTGTGGTCGGCGAGATCCGCGCCCGTGCCCGCAACGAGGCTGCGCGCGTCGAGGCGCAAGCGCGCCCGACCGACGGCAGCTGGCGCGTCGTCTTCAGCACCGAGGGCGGAATCTACCAGGGCGATCTCGACGCGCGCGGCGGCAACGGCACGCTCACCGTGGATTATCGGACGCCGGAGGGGAACGGCCGGGTCCGCGAGCAGTGCACGATTTCCGGCGAGACCCGGGTCGCGATCCGCTGCTCCAATCCGCAGGTGCTGTCCGGCGCCGGCCCCTATGCCGCGGACAATTTCGACGTCGAGATGATCGACCCGTCGACCATGCGCGGAACGGTCGGCTCGGAAGGCAACGCCACCGGCGAAGCCCTCTTCACGCGCCGCTAAGCCGCCTCAGAGCCGTGCGATCAGGGCCTGGGCCGCGGCAGGGTTGCGGACCTTTGCGGCGCCGATGAAGAAGAGGAAGACGTCTAGGTCCTGGTCGGCCCAGGCCCGCGCCCTTGCGGCCAGGGTGTCGAGCTCCTCGGAGGCGTAGCCGAGCGGCTCGTCCTCGCGGGCGTTCTTGAGCCGGGCGTAGACGAAGCCTGCGCCGGGGACGGGCTCCGGATAGGCGATCGCCACGCCGGCTTCTTCGGCGAGCGCCGCGAAACTGGGGTCACGGAAGCTTTCATGTTCCGCCTCGATCGCATGGCGGAGTTGTCTGCCGCCCACCTCGCGTGGGAGCAGGTCAAGGAAGGCGGCGATCTCGTCCGGATCGAACTTCTTGGTCCCCGCAAGCTGCCACAGGATTGGCCCGAGCCTGTCGCCGAGCGCGTCCAGCCCTTGGCCGCAGAAGCGCCCGATCGCCTCGCCCGCCTCGCCGAGAATCTTCCGGTTGGTGCAGAAGCGAGAGCCCTTGATGGCGAACTTGAAGCCGTCCGGAACGGTCGCCGCCCACCGCGCGAATGAATCCGGGCTCTGCAGCCGGTAGAAGGTCGCGTTGACCTCGATCGCGGTCAGCGCCCGCGAGGCGAATTCGAGCTGCTTTGCCT
>JAEWCW010000103.1 GCA_023390415.1 Pseudomonadota bacterium
CGATTTGTCTACTCTCCCGGTCGAAAATAAAGGGAGGATGTCCAATGCGTCGTTCGCTTGCCCTCGCCACCCTGCTCGCCGCCACCGCCTCATGCGGCAGCCCCCAGAGCAACCAGCCCAGGTCGGATGCGGAGGAGCGCCCGGGGCCCCTCGTGAGCTACGACGCCAGCGGCTCCACTGCCGAGCAGCAGCGCGCCGCGGCCGGCCCGAACGTCTCACCGACCGCGGCGCCCGGAGTGGCGTTCAACTATCGCTACGCCTTCCGCCTCCCGGCCCAGCGTGTCGCCGAAGTCCAGGAGCAGCATGCGGCGGCGTGCGAGGCGCTCGGCGTCGATCGCTGCCGGATCACCGGCATGCATTATGAAGTGCTCAACGAGCGCGATATCCGGGGCCGGCTCAACCTCGCGCTCGATCCCGCCATCGCCAGACGCGTCGGCCGCGAGGGCGTCGCTGCCGTGCTTCGCGCCGAAGGCTCGCTGGTCGAAAGCGAAATCAGCGGGACCGACGTCGCAACCGGCATCCGCCGCGCCGCTCAGAATATCGAGCAGATGGCGGAGGAGCTGCGGCGGATCGAGACGCGGCTCGCCGGCCGCGGCCTCGGCGCCGACGAGCGCAGCGGCCTCGAATCCGAGGCCGAGCGGCTGCGCACCGCGATGCGCGCCGCCCAGGCGAATCGCCAGGAAGCGCAGGAAAGTCTCGCGACGACACCCATGGTCTTCCACTACGGATCGGGCGACCTCGTCCCCGGCTCGGACGGCCGGCGACCGCTCGCCACCGTGCTGCGCGACTCCGGCGAGAATTTCCTCGCCGGCGCGACGGTCCTGCTGATCGTCCTGTTGACGCTGGCGCCGTGGGCGCTGCTCGCATTGCTCGTCTGGCTGCTCGTGCGCCGGCTCCGGCGCAGGTTCGGACGGCCGGCGGCAGCGCCCGAAGCGACGCCTGCAGCCGAGGCTGGGGCGTAGGAGGCCAGGCGCTCAGAGAAAGCGTGCTCTACCGGGCCTCCGCGAAGATTTCGGGGGGCTCGGTCGCCTTCATCGCCTCGACCTCGGCGAGCAGCCAGTCGCGGACGGCGCGAACCTTGGCCTGGTTTCGGCGATGCTCGGGATAGACCAGCCAGTAACCGGGCCCCTCGAAGCCGATCAGGTCGAAGGGCTGGACCAGCCGGCCGCTCGCCAGCTCGGCGCGCCAGAAGAGCGGGGTCAGCATCCCGAAGCCGGCTCCCGCGAGCGCCGCCTGGCCCTCCATCGCCTGCGTGTCGAAGCGGATCCCGGGCGCGCGCTCGGCCCCGGCAGCGGGCACGCCTGCTGCCGCGAACCAGTGGCTCCACCATTCGTCATGCGGGTTCAGCCGCGGCGCGCGCAGCAGGTCCGCCGGCGCCTCCACCCTCACCTGCTCCAGCAGGTCCGGGCTGCAGAGTGGGGTCGAATGAAGGCGGAACAGGAAATGCGCTTTGAGGCCCGGCCAAGCGGGCGCGCCGAGCGTGCTCCGGATCGCGACGTCCATCTCGTCGCGCGCGAAATCGATCAGCCGATTGTCGGTGTGGAGCCTGACCGCGAGCTCGGGATGGGCGACCTGGAAACGGCCGAGCCGGGGCGCGATCCAGTTCGACGCGAGCGTCTGGGTGGTCGAGATGGCGAGCACGGCCTCGTCCTCGGCGACCAATGTCCCGAAGGCGTCGTCGATCAGATCGAAGGCGCGGGTGAGCATCGGCGCCGCGCGCCGCCCGGCCTCGCTCAGCACGACGCGCTGGCGCGAGCGCATGAACAGCGGGACTCCCAGCCGCTCCTCGAGCAATCGGATCTGGTAGCTGACCGCCGCCTGGGTCATCCCGAGCTCGGCGGCGGCGCGGGTGAAATTCTCGTGCCGCGCGGCGGCCTCGAACACCCGGGTTGCGGTCAGTGGCGGAAGCCGTCTCATCGCCTCACTTGATAAGCCCAGCTTATATCGACTGTCGAGCGTTTCGTTGGCGGAAGAACCGCAAAACGCGCATCTGGAGCGGGCAGCCGGGAGGTCCGGCTCTCAAGCAAGTTCGAGGGAGAAGGACGATGCGCGACGAAATGGATGCTCGCATGTGGAACGACCACCACGATCAGTTTTCCAAATGGGCAGGCGAGTTTCTCGACGCCACCAACTTCCGGCTGCCCCGCCTCGGCGGCCTGGCGCAGGTGTTCGCCGTCTTCACGGCCCTGTCGATGACCCTGCTCACCTTCGGCGGAACGGTCTGACGCCCCCGGACCTTCCGCTCTAGACCGGCGCCGCCCCTTTGCCCCCCGCGCGGCGCCGGTCTATTCCCCCCGCATGCCCAAGACCAAATTCCTTGCCGCCCTGCTCGCCGCCGCGCTAGCCGGGTGCGCGATGTCCACTGAGACCCCTCCGGCGGCGACGGGAGCGGACGGCCTGATGGTCTGGCTGGACCTGCTCGAACGCCAGCGCCCCGAGCCGAGCGCGACCATCTCCTATGGCGACGACGCGATGCAGAAGGTCGATGTCTGGCTTCCCGCCGGCGCCGGGCCGCACCCGACCGTCTTGATGGTCCATGGCGGCTGCTGGCAGACCGAGATCGCCGACCGAAGGATCATGAACTGGATCGCCGACGACCTTCGCCGGCGCGGAATGGCGGTCTGGAACATCGACTATCGCGGAGTCGACCGCGGGCCCTACCCAAGTACGTTGCTCGACGCCGCCGAGGCCGCTGACGCGCTCCGCGACCATGCTGCGCAATATCGGCTCGACCTCCGCCGCGTTGTCGCCATCGGCCATAGCGCCGGCGGCCACCTCGCTCTGTGGCTTGCAGCGCGCAAGAACCTCACCCCCGGCACCATCTTCAACCGCAATCCTCTGCCCATCGCTGCGGCGATCAGCCTCGGCGGCCTCCAGGACCTCGAGCTCGCGGCGACTCCCCCCGGCAGCGGCTGCGGCACCGAGGTGGTCGGGCGGCTGGTCGGCATGGGGCTCTCGGCGCGCCCCGACGTCTATGCGGACACGTCGGTGCCGCGCATGGGGCCGCTCGGCATTCCCCAGGTGCTGATCAACGGCGCTCAGGACCGGATCATCCCTGCTTTCTACGCCGAGGATTATCGCCGCAAAATGGCCGCGCTTGGCGATCATGTCAGGGTGCGGATGATCGAGCGCACGGGCCATGTCGAGCTGATCGCACCGGAGACCGCAGCCTGGGAGGCTGCGGTCGAGGAGATCGAACAGGCGTTTCATCGATGACCCTGGATGAAGCGCGCGCGCTCGACGCCGCCGATCCGCTGCGCGGCCTTCGCGACCGCTTCGTCATTCCCGACGGCCTCATCTACCTCGACGGCAACTCGCTCGGTGTCCTCCCGAAGGCGACCGTCGAGGCGCAGCGCGAAATCGTCGCTCATCAATGGGGCGAGCGACTGATCAGGAGCTGGAACGAGGCCGGCTGGATCGAGGCGCCCCACCGGATCGGCGCCAAGATCGCGCGGCTGATCGGGGCGAAGCCGAACGAGGTGATCGTCGCCGATTCGACCTCGGTCAATCTCTACAAATTGCTGATCGCCGCGGCCGCGCTCTCGGACCGGCCGGTGCTGCTCACCGAGGCCGGCAACTTCCACACCGACCTCCACATCGCCAGCGGCGCGGCGGAGCTCACCGGCCTCCGGCTCGATATCGCCCCCCGCACCGAGATCGAGGCGCGGATCGGCGCCGACACCAACCTGCTCCTCCTCACCCACGTCCATTACAAGAGCGCCGACCGCTTCGACATGGCAGCGATCACCGCCCGCGCGCGGGAGGCCGGCGCGCTGGCCATCTGGGACCTCAGCCACAGCGTCGGCGCGGTTCCGCTCGACCTCAATGGCAGCGGCGCCGAGCTCGCAATCGGCTGCGGCTACAAATATCTGAACGGAGGCCCCGGAGCGCCGGCCTTCCTCTATGTCGCCGAGCATCTCCAGGAGCGACTGGTGAGCCCGTTGCGCGGCTGGCTGGGCCATGCCGCGCCCTTCGCCTTCACCGACGATTACCGGCCGGCGCCGGGCATCGCCCGCTTCCTCGCCGGGACTCCGCCGATGCTGAGCATGGCCGCGCTCGAAAGCGGCATCGACGCGTTCGACGGCGTCGGGATGGACGCGCTCTGGGCGAAGTCGATCCGCCTGTTCGATCTGTTCGAGAGACTGATGGCCGAGCGCTGTCCCGAATTGGTCTGCATCTCACCGCGCGATCCGGCGGCGCGCGGAAGCCATATCAGCTTCCGCCACCCCAATGCCTTCGAGATCGTCCAGGCCCTGATCGAGGCGGAGGTGATCGGCGATTTCCGCGCACCCGACGTCGCGCGCTTCGGCCTCACCCCCCTCTATCTCGGCTTCGAGGAGGTCTGGCGGGCGGTCGACATCTGCGCCGAGATCATGGCTTCCGAGCGCTGGCGCGAGCCCCGCTACGCCGTGCGCGGCAAGGTCACGTAGCGGCCGTATTTGCCCTTCCTCGGCCGCTCACGTATAGGCCCGGGCGACTGCCCCGGGCCGCCGCGTCATCTCGCACGCGTGCCCGGGGCGAAGCTGTTTTTCCGGAGGCCCAAAGCCCATGTCCCGCCGCCGCCAGATCTATGAAGGCAAGGCCAAGATTCTCTACGAGGGTCCCGAGCCCGGCACGCTGATCCAGTATTTCAAGGACGACGCGACCGCCTTCAACGCGCAGAAGCGCGGCACCATCGCCGGCAAGGGGGTGCTCAACAACCGGATCTCCGAGCATATCTTCACGCTCCTCGGCGGGATCGGCGTGCCGACCCATTTCATCCGCCGCCTCAACATGCGCGAGCAGCTCGTCCGCCAGGTCGAGATCATCCCGATCGAGGTGGTCGTCCGCAACGTCGCCGCCGGCACGCTCTCGCAGCGCCTCGGCATCGAGGAAGGCACCCAGCTGCCGCGCACCATCCTCGAATATTATTACAAGGACGATGCGCTCGGCGATCCGATGATCGCCGACGAGCATATCGCCTGCTTCGGCTGGGCGAGCCGCGAGGAGATGGACGACATCGCCGACATGGCGGTGCGCGTGAACGACTTCCTCTGCGGCCTGTTCGCCGGAATCGGGATCCGGCTGGTCGATTTCAAGCTCGAGTTCGGCCGGCTCTGGGAGAATGATTACAGCCGCGTGATCCTCGCCGACGAGATCAGCCCGGACGGCTGCCGCCTGTGGGACATCGCGACCAACGAGAAGCTCGACAAGGACCGCTTCCGCCGCGATCTCGGCGGGGAGGCCGAAGCGTATCAGGAGGTCGCCCGCAGGCTCGGGCTGCTCCCGGAGGGCGAGGCGAGCGCGGTGCTCGACCTCGAAAGCCACAGGCAGAAGCGCGGCAAATAAGGTCTGTGCAAGTCCGTCATCCCAGCGAAGGCTGGGATCTCAGGACGAGAAGTCTCCGACGCCCGCGCAGCGCTGCCACCATGCCGCGAATAATCCCGCCGAGATCCCGGCCGTCAGCCGTAGGCTGACGTTTATCCTGAGCGCCGCCGCAGGCGGCGTCGAAGGGCCGGGATGACGGTCGCGGACCAGCCTACGCCGGCCTCGGGCGACCTGCCTCCCGCCTCGCTTCTCCGCTTAGCTCCGCGCGTGGCCCGGTGGCCGGCGGTCAAGTCCCTACCGCCAAATCGCTGGGGGCCAATGAGCCAGTGAAGGAATCGGCTGGCTGGCCTACTCGCCCCGGCGGCAAATCCCTGAGCCAGGGCAGTCGGTCTCCTATCCCCGTCGTAACTCGATCTGTCGTGATCGAGATCGTCATCCCTTGCAGATAATAACCGGAACCAAAAGCATCGGAGAGTTGATCTGGATCGACCTCCTCCATCGTGCTCGGATCGCTGATATCGCGGAATCGGACGAGGCGCGGCCGGTTGTCGCCGGTGACCGGTGCCGAGGGTTGGTCGCGCATCAACTGCTTGACGCGTTGAGAAGTGTCGGACTCGCCCGTCCGCTCGTATTCGGCCTGCTGTACGAATAGCTCGATCGGAAGACGAATGAAGGCGTCCGGGAAATACGTTGTGCCCAGAAGTGCAAACAAGGTTTGTCCGTTGGGAAGATCGATGGCAACTGCCTCGCCTCGGCCCTCGAAAGTTACCTGCAAGCCCGGCGCCCACCGGGGAGCTCTTTGGACGAGGGTTTCCCTGACAGCGGCGCCCGACACCACGCCCGCCGGTGTGCCGACATCCACCACGAGGCGATGCCGCAATTTGGTCTCAGAACCATAGTCGCATACGGCCAGCAGAAATACGGCGCCTATCACGAAGTTGCGCCGCGTGGGCGACCAGCCCCTCTCCTGCACAAATGCATCACCGTCACTCACACACGCACCCCTGCATTTACCCAGTTGTTGCGCTTTTCAGTGCGCCTGTGAATCACCTTTCGCGTCCGTTTTGCAGTCTAATTGTTTACATCGACCTTATCGCGGAACCGGTGCCACTCGGCCGGGAACACCTGTCGTCGTCGTTGGAATAAGCCCCACCGACTTCAAATGTGACGGGGATATCGCACAGCTTGCCCCGGCGCGGCTTCTCCGCTTAGCTCGGGGCGTGGCGCATTCGCATTCCCACGGCCATCATCACGGCCACCATCATCACGATCACGGCCCGGCCGACTTCGGCATGGCTTTCGCGGTGGGGATCACGCTCAACCTCGGCTTCGTCGTCGTCGAGGCGGCCTACGGCTTCTGGGCCAATTCCATGGCCCTGCTCGCCGACGCCGGCCACAATCTCTCGGACGTACTCGGCCTCGCCATCGCCTGGGTCGCGGCGATCCTCGCCAAGAGGCCGCCGAGCCGGCGCTTCAGCTACGGCCTGCGCGGCGCCTCGATCCTCGCCGCGCTCGCCAACGCCTTGATCCTGCTCGGCGCCGTCGGCTTCATCGTCTATCACGCGGTCGTCCGGCTGATCATCCCGGATCTGGTCGACGCCGAGGCGGTGACGATCGTCGCCGCGATCGGAATCCTGATCAACGGCGCCACCGCCTGGCTGTTTGCGCGCGGACGCCGCGACGACCTCAACATCCGCGGCGCCTATCTCCACATGGTCGCCGACGCTTTGGTGTCGGCCGGAGTCGTCGTCGCCGGAATCGGGATCGCGCTCACCGGCTGGCTGTGGCTCGATCCGACGGCGAGCCTGATCGTTGCCGGGATCATCTTCATCGGCAGCTACGGCATGCTGCGCGAATCGGTGACGATGGCGCTTCAGGGCGTGCCCGCGCATATCGATCCGGACGAGGTCGAGGCGCATCTCGCCGCGCTCCCGGGCGTGAGCCGGGTCCACGACCTCCACGTATGGTCGATGAGCACGACCGAGCTCGCGCTGACCGCCCATCTCGTCGTCCCCGCCGGCCATCCCGGCGACCGCTTCCTCCACGATTGCGCCCACGGCGTCGCGCACCGCTTCGGGATTACCCACTGCACGGTGCAGATCGAGGTCGGCGAGGACGATTGCCGGCTGGAACACGGCCATTAGGCCCTGACCGTCATCCCGGCGAAGGCCGGGATCTCAGGACGAGAAGTCGCAGGTCAAAAGGGAGCGCTCCATCGCCGCCCCGCCCACCCCCGCTGAGGTCCCAGACTTCGCCGGGGCGGCGGGGTTTGGACCTATGAAAAAGGCCCCGCCGTTTCCGGCGGGACCTCTCATCTCTTATCTCTGAACCCTTAGCGGCTCGAGGCCTGAGGACCGCCCTGCGGGCCGCCGATGGCGACCGGGGCGAGGGCACGGCGCTGGAGCGAGGCCAGCGTCTCGTTGCCCTGGATGAAGGGGATCGGATTGACCGCGCGGCCGTCGATCCGGACCTCGTAGTGGAGGTGGCTGCCGGTGGAGCGCCCCGTCGAGCCCATCAGGCCGATCAGGTCGCCGCGGCGGACGCGCTGGCCCGGCTGGGCGATGCGCTGGGAAAGGTGGCCGTAGCGGGTCTGGATGCCGCGGCCGTGATCGATCTCGACGAGGTTGCCGTAGCCGCCATTGTTCCACTCGGAGCGGCCGACGATGCCGTCGGCAGTGGCGTAGATCGGGGTGCCGATCGGGCCGGCGAGGTCGATCCCGCCGTGCATTGCGCGGCTGCCGCGGAACGGATCGGCGCGGGTGCCGTAGCCGCTGGTGAAGTTGGCATTCTCGACCGGACGACCCGACGGAATGGCGATGATGCCGGTCTCGAGCTGGTCGAGCTGGCGCCAGGCGACGAAGAGCTGGCGGAACTGGGGATCGGCGCCCTGGGTGGAATCGGCGCTCTCGAGCGGGCCGCCGCGGCCGAGGAAGCGGGCCGGATTGATCCCGAGACGGCGGATCTCCTGGGCGGTCGCGACGAGGCGATCGCGGGTCGCGTCATGGGCCTGCTCGAGCAGGTTCTGCTGCATGCCCTCGACCTGGGCGTAGGGGCCGCCGACGCCGGCAGGGGCAGCGGACGGAAGCATTGCGGCGAGGCGTTCCGCATCCTCTTCGCCGGCAAGGACGGCGGCGAGGAAGGCCTGGCGCTGCTCGAGCACCTGGGCGTGCTGCTGCGACTGGGCGCGCATCGCAGCGAGATTCTGCTGCATCTCCTCGACCTGGCGCTCCATCTGCGCAACCTCGCCCTCGATCAGCCCCTCGGCCGAAGCGATGCGGAGGGTCGCGAAAGCGGACCAGGCGAGCAGGACGAAGGCGAAAGCGACCGCGGCAATCTGCACGCGCGAACCGACGCTGAAACGCCTCAAGCTCTTGCCATCGTGGAAGAAAATATCGCGCGGCTTGAACATGTTGCGGAACTTGCCCGCGAGTCCGGCGTTGGCAGTCTGAACCCGATTCGTCATCATCGTCCCCGATCGCCGCGCGGCCGTTCGGCCTACTGGGCGATCTACAATCAGGGCCTGAAGCCCGGTTTCTGTGCGTCGAAAGGTGCCCACCCGCGACGTGTGGCCGGAGACTGTTAAGCAAACCTTCCGGGGGCAACCCCTGCGTAGAATTCGCGGGACAGACCGGCTTGACCCCGCGCCGAGTCGTTGAACGGAGGCTTCAGCGCACCGCGGAAGTAAGTGGCGATGAGATGTTGCCAGTGCGAAACGACGGCCAGATTCCGCGATTCGCACGCTTCCCGAAACCAGCGCGTCCCGACCGAGACATGGCGGATTTCGTCGCGATAGATCCGCTGAAGGATTGCCGCCGAGCGACCGTCGCCGGCAGCCTCGAACCGCTCGACGGTGGCCGGCGTGACGTCGAGCCCGCGCGCCTCCAAGGCCATCGGAACGACGGCCAGCCGCGCGAGCACGTCGTGCGCCGTGGTCTCCGCCGCCTCCCACAGACCGTCATGGGCGGGAAGCGTGCCGTAGGCGGACCCCAACGCCTTCAATCGCCGGTCGAGCAATGCGAAGTGGATCGCCTCGTCCGCGCCAACCCCTAGCCAATCGTCGACGAACGCGGGCGGGAATTGCGCGCCGAACCGGCCGGCCATGTCGAAGGCGAGGTCGATCGCGCCATATTCGATATGGGCGAGCGCGTGGAGCATCGCGATCCGGCCGCGCTCCGAGCCGCCCTTGCCGCGCTTCGGCATCCGGTTGGCTGGCAGCAGCTCCGGCCGGTCGGGGCGGGCCGGCCGGTCGGGCATCCCCAGGTCGAACTCGTGCGCGATCTCGCCCCGGCGCCAGGCGCGGGCGACTGCGCGCGCCTGCTTCACTTTGTCGGCCGGAGTCGCCGCGAGAAGGACCGAGCGGCAGGCGCCTGCGATGGTGGCTTTATTCGTCACGCAGCGCGCTGTACCGGCGGCAGCGAGAGGGACAAGCACCGATGTTCACCGCACGGATCCTGCTGCTCGGCTCGGGCGAGCTCGGCAAGGAATTCACCATTTCGGCCAAGCGCCTCGGCGCTCATGTCGTCGCCTGCGATTCCTATGCGGGCGCGCCGGCCATGCAGGTCGCCGACGCCTTCGAGATCTTCCCGATGCTGGATCACGAGATGCTCCGCCGCGTCGTCGAGCGCCACCGGCCCGATTATATCGTTCCCGAGATCGAGGCGATCCGCACCGAGGAGCTGGTCGCGCTCGAGGCGGAGGGCTGGAACGTCGTCCCCACCGCACGCGCGACCGCGCTGACGATGAACCGCGACGCGATCCGCGCCCTCGCGGCCGAAACGCTCGGACTCAGGACGTCGCTCTATCGCTTCGCCGAAAGCCTCGACGAGGTGATCGAGGCGGCCGCGCATACCGGCCTTCCGGCGGTGGTGAAGCCGGTCATGTCCTCCTCGGGCAAGGGCCAGTCGACCGTCCGCAGCGAAGCCGAATTGGAAGCGGCTTGGGCCTATGCGGTCGAGAATATGCGGGGCGACCGGCCGCGTGTGATCGTCGAGCAATTCGTCAATTTCGACTATGAGATCACTTTGCTCACCGTCCGCACGCAGGACGGCATCCTCTTCTGCCCGCCGATCGGCCATCGCCAGGAAAAAGGCGATTACAGGGAGAGCTGGCAGCCGATGGCGATGTCCGAAGCCGCGCTCGCCGAGGCGCAGGCGATGGCGGCGAAGGTGGTCGACGAGCTTGGCGGGCGCGGCGTCTACGGCGTCGAGTTCTTCGTGAAGGGCGACGAGGCGATCTTCTCCGAGCTGAGCCCCAGGCCGCACGATACCGGCATGGTCACCCTGGTGTCGCAGGAGCTCAGCGAATTCGATCTCCACGCCCGCGCGATCATGGGTCTGCCGATCCCAGGCGTCGGCTTTCGGGGACCCTCGGCTTCGGCGGTGATCCTGGCCGATCGGACGTCGGAGAACTTCCGGTTCGAAGGCCTCTCCGAAGCCTTGTCGGCGGCCGAAGACGTGCGCCTGTTCGGCAAGCCGACGACCAGACCGGGCCGTCGCATGGGGGTCGCGCTCGCGCGCGCGCAGTCGGTGGACGAAGCCCGGCGTCGCGCCTGCGAGGCGGCGGCGAGGGTCAGGATCGCCTATTCTTCGACCGACGCGTAGGCGTCCGCCTTGCCCTCGGGCTTTTCCTCGATCGGGTAATAAGCGTAGCGCTCGATCTCGGGCGCGACCTCGACGATGAAGTCGTCCTGGGGCTCGGACTCGGCCTGAGGCTCCATCCGTTGTGCCAATGGCTCGGAATAAGCGGTCGCGAGGTGATGGGCCGGAAGCAACGCATATTGGTCTCGGGCCGCGAGCGCGGCACAGTCGCCGCAATCGGCTAGCCGGGCCTCCGTGCCCTGGGCCCAGCCATAATGGTCCGCGAAACGGGGGCCGGAAGCGGGCAGCAGCGACGGATCGACAGCAGCGCCGCGATCGCGCGGGTGGACCGCCGGACCCTGGAAGTAGAGCGGGTTGATATTGGCGATCGCCGTCTCGCCCATATGCGCGCCGATGCCGGCGGCGCCGATCAGCACGGCCCCGAGCAGCGGCGCTTTCAGCTTGAGGTCCATCTTTCGGCTCCGACGTCGATCCCGCCCGATCAAACGATGCGCCGAGGATCGCGTTCCTGCCCTTTCGGACAGCTACCGAACGCCACGCCTACTATCGAACAAGGAAGCGACTGGAACCGGCCGTCGATATCAGATTCCGGTAGCGCGCCTCAGGGCAGCTCGCGCGCCGCCTCGAGCACCTGCTCGGCGTGGCCGGGCACCTTCACCTTGCGCCACACCCGCTTCACGATGCTGTCGCGGTCGATCAGAAAGGTGGCGCGCTCGATCCCCATATATTTGCGGCCGTACATGCTCTTCTCGGTCCAGACGCCGAACGCCTCGCAGACCGAGCCGTCCGGATCGGTCGCGAGCGGGACCTTGAGGTCATACTTGCTGGTGAACTTCTCGTGGCTCTTCGAATCGTCCTTCGAGACACCGAGGACCCAGGTGCCCGATTTCTCGAACTCCTCGGCCAGGGCCGAGAAATCCTGCGCCTCGCGGGTGCAGCCGGACGTGTCGTCCTTCGGGTAGAAATAGAGGACGAGCTTCTGGCCCTTGAAGTCGAGGGGGCTGATCTCGCGGCCGTCCGTCGCCACGAGCTTCACGTCGGGGACCCGATCGCCCTCTTCCACCATCATTCTCGCTCCTCTCCAAACACGTCGCGCCACAGCCCCAGGACCCTCTGCCGCGCCTCGTCATAAGCTGCAAGCAGGCTCTCCCAGTCGGGATGGCCGCAGGCGCGGGCGAAGACCGGGCGGCTCGCCTCGGCGAGCGGCTCGCGCCCGGGCGCGACCCGCCGGAACATGACCAGCATGCGGGTGAGCAGCCGAAGCGCCGGATCGATCTCCGCCGAGACCATGCCAGCTTCGCGAAGCGCCCCGAGCGCCACCTCGAGGTGAGGATCGAGGCCGATGGAGTGGCGCAGCTGAAGGACATGGACCGCGAATTCGAGGTCGACGAGACCGCCCCGGCCTAGCTTGACGTCGAGGGGGCCGAGTGGCGGCTTGTGGCGCTCGATCTCCGCCCGCATCCGGGCGGCGTCGGCGGTGAGCTCGGCCGGATCGCGCGGCCGGCGCAGCGCCTCCTCGATGACGTCGCGCAGCGTCGCCCGCGCCTCTGCCGAGCCGAACAGGGGCCGTGCGCGCAGCAGCGCCATATGCTCCCAGGTCCAGGCCTGCTTCTCCTGATAGTCGGCGAAGCTATCGACCGAGATGGCCAGCATCCCGTCCGCGCCCGACGGGCGCAGGCGCGTGTCGACGTCGTAGAGCGGACCCGCAGCGGTCGGGACGCTGAGCGCCGCGGTGACCCGCGGCGCCAGCCGGTTGAAATAGTCGGTGGCGCGCAACGGGCGGGCGCCGTCCGATTCCGCCTCGTGGGTGCCGGTGAAGAGATAGACGAGATCGAGGTCAGAGGCGTGGGTCAGCGCCTCGCCGCCGAGCCGGCCGAGCCCGAGGATGAGCAGTTCGGAGCCCGGAACGCGGCCGTGACGCTCCTCGAACTCGGCGACCGCGGCTGCGGCGAGCACCTCGATCGCGGCTTCCGCCACGCGGGAATAGCCTTCGGTGACCGAGATCGGATCGTCATGCCCGACGATGAGCTGGACGCCGAGCGCGAAGCGGCGCTCGTTGACCCGGCGCCGAACGCGGTCGAGCACCAGCTGATAATCCTCGCCGGCCCGCTCGGCGCGGCGGAATTCGGCGGCAAGCGTCTCGACATCCGGCACCCGCCCGAAGGCGCTGGCGTCGATCAGCGTATCGAGCAGTTCGGGCCGGCGGCCCAGCTGATCGGCAAGCGCCGGCGCGTGGCTCACCACGTCGGCGAGGATCCGCGTGAGTTCGGGCTGGGCCTCGAGCAGACGGAAGAGGTTGACCCCGGTCGGCAGGCGCTCGATCAGCTGGTCGAAGCGGTTCATCGCGCGCATCGGATCTGGCGCGCGGCCGAACGCCCCGACCAGCATCGGGAGCAGAGCCTCGAAGGCCTGCCGTGCCGCCGGCGAGCGCAGCGCCTTCACCTTGCCGGATCGCCAGCCCTCGATCCGCAGCCGCGCGGCGCCTGGATCGGCGAACCCTGCCGCAGCGAGCCGTTCGTCGAGGCCCTCGCCTTCGGGCAGCAGATCGCCTTCCTCGGCAGCGAGGGAATCATAGACGCTGCCGACCTCGGTGACGGAGGGAGCGATCAGGTCCAGCAGGGCCGCGCCATCAGCGAGACCATGGAGCCGGGCGACGTTGTCGAGCTCTTCGGTACTCTTCGGAAGCTCGTGGGTCTGCTTGTCCTCCACCATCTGGAGGCGATGCTCGATCGTCCGGAGCAGCCGATAATGATCGGCCAGCCGAGCCGCCATGTCGGCCGGCATCCGCCCGGCCTCGGCGAGCACCGCGAGCGCGTCCAGCGTCGCCGGCGCGCGCAGCCCGGGATCGCGCCCGCCATGGACGAGCTGGTGGATCTGGGCGAAGAACTCGATCTCGCGAATCCCGCCGCGCCCGCGCTTGAGGTCGTAGCCGGGCCCGAACGCCTGGCCCTGCGCATAATGGTCGCGGATCCGGCGAGTGATCGCCTGGATCTCGCCGATAGCGCCGAAATCGAGGCTCCGCCGCCAGACGAAGGGATGGATGGAGTCGAGGAAGTAGGAGCCGATCTCCACGTCCCCCGCGACGAAGCGGGCGCGGATGAAGGCGGCCCGCTCCCAGGGCAAGGCGCTGGATTCGTAATAGCCGATCGCCGCCTCGACGGGCAAAGCGATCGGCGTCACCTCCGGCGACGGACGCAGCCGCAGGTCGACCCTGAAGACGTAGCCGTCCTCCGTCCGCTTCTGCAGCAGCTCGGTGACCCGGCGCCCGACCCTAACCGCGGCCTCGCCGGCCTCCTCGCGCGGGCGTCGCGGCAGCGTCTTGGGATCGAACAGGAAGAGCAGATCGACGTCGGAGGAATAATTGAGCTCACGGCTGCCGAGCTTGCCGAGGGCGATGACTGCAAAGCCCCGCGGCGGATCGTCGGGGGTGCGCTCCGTAAGCGCCGTCCGAACCGCCGTCTCGAGGCTGTCGTCGGCGAGATCCGACAACGCGTGGACGACATGTTCCAGGCTCAGCAGGCCGGCGAGATCGCCGACGCCGAGTGCGAGCGCGAGCCCGCTCCGCACCCGCCTCAGGCCCACTGCGGGGTCTGCCACCCGCTCCGCATAGGCGGCGGCGATGGCCCGCTCGACCGATCCCCCTTCCAGTGCCGCCGCCACCTCCGGCCGGGTCTCGAGCTGCTGCCTCAGGAACGGCGAATGGTCGCGCGCGCGGCGAAGGGCTGCCGCAATCACCGCGCTAACTTCCTGTTTGGACTGTGTCTCATCCATACAACAGCCGGGCGTCCGTTCCGTTCGCGCTGCGCAACGTTTGCAACCCGGCCCGGGAACATACGTTAAACGCTGCGTGGATACTTTGAACCCGAAACGAGATGCGATGAGCAATGCCCCGTCAAGGCGCTTCGTGAAGGTCGCCCCGCCGACCGTTCACGCCGGCGTGGGCAACGCCTTGCGCCAGGCCTTCCAGATGGACGGCGAAGCGCGCTCGCTGAAGCCGTTCGAGGAGCTGCTCGCCCGGTTGGGCTGAGCGGCTCCCGGGCCTCACTCGTTGCCCGGATCCCGATCCTTCGAGAGATCGTCCACCTCCGCCATGATCGACTGGAGCGCGCTGCGGTTCGGGTCGGTCTCATGCTCGCGGCGCGAGGGCAGCTTTCCTTCGGCGAGGAGATTCTCGAGCGCGACCCGGCCGCGGGCGACGCGGCTCTTGATCGTGCCGACGGCGCAGCCGCAGATCTCGGCGGCTTCCTCGTAGGCGAAGCCGCCGGCGCCGACGAGGATCAGCGCCTCGCGCTGCGGCTGCGGGAGATGGAGGAGCGCCCGCTGAAGGTCGGAAAGCTCGACATGACGGTCCTGGCTCGCCGGGGCGGCGAGGAGCTTCGATGCCGTCAACTCGTCCCATTCGCCCTTGAAGCGCGCGCGGCGCATCTGGCTGAGGAACAGGTTCCTGAGGATGATGAAGGTCCAGGCGCGCATGTTCGTGCCCGCTTGGAAGCGCTTCCGCGCCGCCCAGGCCTTCAGCAACGTCTCCTGGACGAGGTCGTCGGCGAGGTCGCGGCTGCCCGAGAGCGAGCGGCCGAAGGCGCGCAGGTGCGGGATCACCTGCGCGAGCTGGTCCTTGAACTCGTTGTCGGGCAGCGGGACGGGTTCGGCGGCCGGAGCCGCCCCCGCCTCGTCGGCATCTGCCGTTCGATTGCCCGTCATCAAGCCCCCATTTCCTGCATCGTGAAGATGGTCATGCACCACGCGGCGCGCAAGCGGCGCCCTGCTCCTTGGTTCCGTCGAAATGGTCAGTTGCCGAGAAGATAGATCAGGATGAAGGCGAGGATGACGAGGAACAAGCCCCAGCCGAGAATGTAGCGGGTCATGCGCGGCGTGGCGCCGGCCCGTGCCTTCGTCGTCGAAATATGCTGAGTCTCGTCGTCCATCTTCTCGGTGTGCCTCGGTTCCATTCGTTACAGCCGGGCAACGCCCGCCCGACGCCCGGGTTCCCCGGGATCAGGCGGGAATTGTCGCGGCGTCGAAGAACAAAGCCTGGGCGATCGCCGCCTTCACGGTCGAGCGCTGGAACGGCTTGGTGATCAGGAAGGTCGGCTCCGGCCGCTCGCCGGTCAGCAGCCGCTCCGGGAAGGCGGTGATGAAGATCACCGGCACCTGGAACTCGCCGAGAATGTCCTTCACCGCGTCGATTCCCGAGCTGTCGTCGGCGAGCTGGATGTCCGCAAGGACCAGGCCCGGACGGCGCGCCAAAGCCTGCTGGACCGCCTCGTCGCGGGTGACCGCGACTCCGGTGACGGTGTGGCCGAGGTCGCGGACGATCGTCTCGATGTCCATCGCGATGATCGGCTCGTCCTCGATGATCAGGACCTCGGCGCGCGTCTGGCGCTCGATCTCGGCCAGCGCCTCGGAGACGAGGCTGTCGACGTCCTCGGCCGAGGCGCCGATCAGATAGCCGGCATCCTCGGAGGTGAAGCCCTCCATCGCGGTCAGGAGCAGCGCCTGGCGCGACAGCGGCGTGATCCGCGCAAGCCGGGCCTTGGCGATCGATTCCGGGTCGTCGCTCTCGGCCGGACGCGGCTCGTCCTCGATATTCGCGCTGGACCAGATGGCGTGGAAGGTGCGGTACAGGCCGAGGCGCGGATCGACGTCGCGCGGAAACTCCTCCGGCGAAGCGACGATCGCCTCCAGCGTCGCGCGGACGAAGGCGTCGCCATGGCCCTGGCTGCCGGTCAGGGCGCGCGCATAGCGGCGAAGGAAGGGAAGGTGCGGCGCGAGTTCCTGGCCAAGCGACATGTCCG
>JAEWCW010000216.1 GCA_023390415.1 Pseudomonadota bacterium
CATGCTTACTCGACGGGCGGGGCTCAAGCGCGGCCCTCCCTCCCCCTCTCTGGCTACCGCGACGCGTTCTGATCGCACGGCGTGCGCGAGTCCGACCGTCGCTGGCACTCCAGTGCGGATCATTCACCAGGCCATCAGATTGGCGCAGCAGAGTGATGCCGATCGGGGAAGTTGCATTCGCGCCACCGCCGATCGGCGCGGCTGATCGCCGCGCTGGAGGAGAGAGGGCGGTCGCGGATGAGCGACAGGTGCGGAAAGGCCGCACCGGCTCTCATCCGGAGAACAGCCATGATCAGGACAATCCCCCTCGCCAAGCTCGTGCCCAGCCCGCGCAACGTGCGCCGTGCATCGGACGCCGAGGCTGACCTGCAGCTGAAGACAGACATCGAGGCGCGCGGCCTACTTCAGAACCTCGTCGTCGCCCCGGCAAGGAGACCCAAGGGGCGGTTCACGGTCGAAGCCGGCGCGCGCCGGTTGCGCGCCCTCGCCAGCCTCGTCGACGAGGGCAAGCTGCCCCGCGGCCATGAGGTATCCTGCCTGGTCATCGAGGACGGGCCGGAAGCGGCCCGCGAGGCCAGCCTGGCCGAGAATTTCCAGCGCCTCGCCCTCAACCCGGCCGACGAGTGCCTGGCCTTCCAGCAGCTGATCGAGCAGGGCGCCGACGTCACCGAAATTGCGCGGCGCTTCGGCGTCACCGTGCGCTTTGTCGAGGGACGGCTTCGGCTCGCCAGCCTCGCACCGATCGTGTTCGAGGCACTCGGCGCAGGCGAGATCACGCTCGACGTCGCCAAGGCCTATGCGGCCACCGCCGACCGGGAGCGTCAGGCCTTCGTGTTCGAACAGGTCTCGCGCAGCTACATGGCCAGCCATCCGGACAGCATCCGGCGGATGATGTCCCAGGCGACCGTCCCGGCATCGGACCGCCGCGCCCGATTGGTCGGCGAGGACGCCTATGTCGCGGCCGGCGGCCGGGTCGAGCGCGACCTCTTCTCCGACGATGGCGACAGCCGCTGGCTCGACATCGCCCTCCTCGAACGCCTCGCCACCGAGAAGATGGCATCGCTGGCCGCCGAGGCGGAAGCGGCGCACGGCATCGCTTTCGTGCGGCCGACCCTGGACGCGTGGGTCGGCTACGAGCTCACGCGCGACCTGGAGCGCGTGGACCTCGAGACACCGCCGCTCGGCGAGCCGGAGCGCGGCGAGCTTGCCGAACTGGAAACCGAGACGGACGCGCTCATCGACCAGCTGGAGGACCCGGACCTCGGCGAGGACGAGCGCGCCGCTGCCGAACTGCGAATCCGGTCGATCGAAGCCCGGATCGAGGCGCTGACGCACCGGCCGCCGGTGATTCCGGACGACCTGAGGCCGCGCATCGGCACCTTCCTGCTGCTCGACGAGTCCGGCCGGCCGCGGCTCGACACCAGCTATTATGTCGAGCCTTTGGACGAACCTGCGACGGCCCAATCCGATGCCCCGGACAAAGCTGCCTCGGGGCAGGCTCGCGTCGCGGCCGACAAGACGGCCAGGGCGCCTGCCTTGTCCCAGGCGCTCGTGGACGAGCTCGCGATGCAGCGGCGCGACATCCTTGCCGTCCATGTCGCGGCCGAGCCGGGACTTGCGCTGGACCTCGCGACCTTCCTGATGGTCGATCGCGAGGCGGGCTGTTCGTTCGAGAAGAGCGGGTCGTCGCTGGCGGCGCTCCCCCCGGCCGATCCGCTATTCGGCTTCAGGACGCCGGATGCTGCGGCCACCCGCGCCCGGGCCGAGGCCGAGGAGGCTCTCGACCGCAGCTGGACGGCCGCCCCCACGCGCGCGGACCGGTTCGACGCCTTCCGGGCGCTTCCCCGAGCGGTGCGGGCGGCGTGGCTCGGTCATGCAGTGGCGCGGACGCTCGAGGCGAGCCTCAACCTCGGCGGCGGCCGGAGGTGCCCGTTCCACGATCATCTCGGACAGCTCCTCGGGATCGACGTCGCCCAATGGTGGCGGCCGACGGGCGCCAGCTACTTCGACCGAGTCGCGAAGGCCGTCACGCTGGCCGCGCTCGAAGAGGTCGGCGGCGCTGCCTTCGCGAGCGGCTATTCGAAGGCGAAGAAAGCGGAGCTCAGCACGGCGGCCGAGCGAATCTTCGCGGGCGAGGGCGCCCTCCCGGACGACCTCAAGGCGCGGGCGCTTGCGTGGGTCCCGGAGGCCATGCGGTTCGCAGCTTCCCCCGTGGATGTTGCCGCCGTCGCCGCCGCGGACCCACCGCCCTGGGACGACGACCCGGCCGGAGAGGCTCCCGGCGCCGCGCCGGACGGCGAAAGCGGAGCCTGCGATACGGCGTCGGATGGCGGCGAGCCGTCCATGATGCTGGATGAAGCGGCCTAGTCGCGTCTCCCCAGTCTGTCGCGAGGGGCGACGCCATGACGTCGCCCCTTCACCCTCGGCACCGGCCGGGGACGGCCACCGGACCTTGTGAAAACTGGCCAGAGGGCGTGTCCAAGAGGGATATGCAGGCCCGCCCTACTTTCCGCCGCGATACGCTGCGACCAATGCGCCCAGCCGAGGTGCCTCACTGAGCCGGCCGCCATCAGCCCGTCCGGACGGGCGGCGGATCGCTCACAGGAGATTGGCGAGGACGGCGCCCGGTCCAAACGGATCGCCGCCCGGTGTCCCTGCCGTCCCCGACCCGTAGCGAGGCGCGACCTGCGCATCAGGCTCATGCTGTCGCCACGGAAGCTCGTGCGTCAGGCGCCTGATCTGCGGCTGTGCACCAGGCATAGCACCAAGGATTAGCTGGTGCTCCGCCCCCCGCCCATCGTGGCCAAAGGGGTGCGATGTCTCCCGCCTATCCTAAGGAGAATACCCCTGATCTCCGCATCTGAAGGGCCGGCGCGGGCTGGGGCTGGGCGCCGAGCTTGCTCCCCTCTTCCCGCGCGGGGCGGGCGCCCCCTGTCGGTGCGGCGATTCAATCCATCACGGCAAGGCCGCCCGGTCCTTCGCTAGCCGCGCTGAGCTCCCGCAATCCTGCTTCGAGCACCGCGATCATCCGGGCAGCCGCGTCCTCGGTCAGGGCGATGTAGACACGGCGCCGGTCGCTCGCGTCCTTCCGCCGCTCCACCAAATTCCGGGTCTGGAGGACGTTGATCCATCGATGGGCCGTCGACGCCGGTGCGGGTGTCGCGAGGCGAAGGCCGCTGACCGACACCAGCTTGCCTTCCAGCCGCGTCGCCAGGAGATCAAGCAACATGTCCCAGGCGGGATCTGGGAAAAGACCGCGTCCGAGAGCTTCGTCGCGCAGTCGTCGTGCCCGAAGAATCGACCGTACCAGTTTTGCAGTGACGAGGCCGCGTTGGTCGGAGGCCGGGGCTTGAACGGCGGCCGACTGATGTCCGCAAACCTCGCAATGGGTGGCCCGGGCTTGGTCGCTCATCAGCGCCTCCGAAATGGTCGCCCCACCGTAAGGATAGGGAGCGGCAACGCGAAGAAAGATCCATTCCGGACCGATTGTTGAAAGTTCGACCGATCACGATCGACGGGAGTGCGCGCCGTTGCATTCGCCGCGGCAAATCGTTTGCCTGCGCCGGCGACGACCGTTCGGATTTTGCGCAAGGACGAGCTTGGCAGCGGGCGCAGCAGTCTCCCGCGTTGCCGCGTCCGATCGGCGGGTTTCAAGCTGGGCTCGGGCCCGTGCGTCTTGGTCAACCCGAGACGGACCTCATTCGTCCGGCGCTTCCAGGCCGTGTCCGTGGGCCATGCGCCCTTCGTTCAGCATCCTGACGAGATCGACCCGGCTGAGGACGCCCAGTCGCTCGTAGATATCATGCAGCTGGGCCCTCAAGGCCGCTTCCGAGATCATCAGCCGCGCGGCGATCTCGGCATTGCTCAGATCCTCACGAACGAGGCCGATGATGGCCTGTTCGGGAGCAGTGAAGCTCGGGAGCGACGCTTCGGCCATGTCCGAACCGGAATCCTGCGGCGCAGTCAGTCGGAGAACGCTTTCTTCAATCCATCGTCCGCCGCCACGCACCATGTCGAGACAGGTCAGCAGGTGATCAGGCCCCGAATGCTTGAACAAGAGCCCATTGATCCCGGCGTTCACGGCTTGGATCGCGCGCTTGGGATGAATCCCGCTCGTGAACAGTATGACCGGGCGCAAATCGCCTTTCGCGCGAAGGTCGAGGA
The DNA here is from genome assembly GCA_023390415.1 of Pseudomonadota bacterium. Taxonomy (GTDB): domain Bacteria; phylum Pseudomonadota; class Alphaproteobacteria; order Sphingomonadales; family Sphingomonadaceae; genus Allosphingosinicella. The sequence continues at coordinate 4,165 of JAEWCW010000216.1, forward strand.
AGATGTCGAGCCCTGCCTTATCAGGAAGTCGATCGTCCAGGATGACCAGATCGGGGTTCACTGCCTCGATGGCGGCCGGCGCTTCACCGCCGCGGCTCACATGACCCACGAGCTCGTAGCCGGTCCCTTGGAGCAACAGCTCCACGCCGGAGACGATGATCGGATGGTCCTCGACAATCAGCAGTCGGGTCATGGTTCCGCCCCGCCGGAGTGGTAGCACCAACGCGATCGGAATGCGATGACGGCCTGCAGGATCTAGGTAGGGCGCGTCCCCTCGATCATCGCGCGGTCATGATCGGCCAGTACTACCTTCTCGATCCGACCTCGAATTTGCCGATTCCCTCATTGCGCCGGCCGGACTGGGCCATGGCTGCTGGCGTGGCGGATCGTCTTGTCGCCACTGGACGACGTGACCGCTGGCATCGATGCGGACGCGCTACCTCCGAAGGAGCGTCGGCCTTGCAAGCGGCAGCAGAACAGCCACCTCAACCTGGACCGTCGGATGGATTGAAAAGGACAGGATCCAGCGCCGCAGTCTCATATCGAGACGCTTCGACGGACGTCGGATTCACCGGAGACGTCAGCCCTCCCGAAGCGTACACTCTCCTTGCGCGACCAGCTTCCGCGCGTTCTGCGGCGCGTCCTCCCGGACGCGCCGCTTTTTCCAACTGAGACGCTGCCTTGAGGGACCCTGCCGTCGCTCGTTGCCCAAGGCGCGATGGCGGAAAGTGGAGGCGGCGCGAATGCAATTTTCTGCGCCTGCCCGATGTCTCATCCAAGGAACACCCAGCTCGGAACCCGGGGCAAGCCCTGGCGTCGCTGACAGCGAGCGAACCAGACCTTCCGCAGATGAGACACCAGGCCGCTTGTCCTACGCCCGGGCGAGCCGTCTGTCAGCGAGCGCGCTCGATCTCGCCCTCGAGCCGCCAACGCAGGCCATTCGGCTCTGCAGGATCTCTCTCTGCAAGCCGGTTTCGCAGCGCATCCTCGACTGCCTCGGCCAGCGTCGGACGCCAGGCGCCGACGATTAGCGCCGTCCTATAGCGATACCGAGGCACGCAGCGCCTGTAATCTCGTCTTCATAGGGTCGCCGGACGGTTCAGGTTGGCCCTCTCCCAGTACGCGCGGGCCGCAGGGGCATCAAGACGTCATCGCGTAGGCATGCGTCCCGGCCGGCCGTGCCCTGCGCATCGCAGGCACCGCCTCGATCGGCGCTGAGATCAGAACTGGCGCCTGTTGGGGATTTTCGCCGCAAGCGGCAAGGCCGGGGTCCAGCGCCCCTCGTTGCTGCGCTCCAGGGGCAGCCCGCAGCCGTTGCAAAGGGCGCGGAGGCCGGACGCCGTGCGCGCGACCGATACGGTCGACGGTCGATGCGAGCCGAAGATGCATGCCCAAGCCATTGAGCGACCGTATCGCCCGCGCGCCGTCCGATAAAGCGATCCTGTGCCGCCCCGGGCGGAATCTTCAATAGCTGTGGCAACTTCGCTCCACTCGCGGCGCGCAACCGTCCGCTTCGGCCGTCATTGCGCCTGCGTCGGGAACGGAGAGGAGAGGGAGCTCCCGGAAACCGGGCTCGGCAGGAGCCGGTCAGATTTCGGAGACTCCCGATGAACCATTCCGTGAGCCGGTCGTCACCGGCCGAGATGATCACGGCGGCGATCGTTGAACGGCTCGAGGCGGGGACTCGGCCGTGGATCCAGCCGTGGACCGGCGCGTTGGTTTCGCGGCCTCTGCGCGCCTGCGGCACACCCTATCAGGGCATCAACGTCCTCTGGCTCTGGATGGCAGCGGAAGCCGCCGGCCACTCGTCGCCCTTCTGGATGACCTATCGCCAGGCGAAGGTGCTCGGCGGCCAGGTGCGGAAAGGCGAGCGCGGCACCGTCGCCATCTTCTACCGAACCTATCAGGCTGTGGAGCCGCACGCCGACCATGAAGACGGGGAGCCGCCCCGCCGCGTGCTGAAGACCTTCACCGTGTTCAACGCCTGCCAGATCGACGGTCTGCCGGGCCAATTCTTCCCCGAGCACCGGCCGCTGCCGCCTCGGACGGAGCGCGACAGCGCCCTGGACGGCTTCTTTGCGGCGGTGCCCGCACGGATCCGCCACTGGGGAGCGGAGGCCTTCTACTCGCCCGTGGTCGACCTTGTGACGATGCCTGAGCCTGGCCTGTTCCGGGACCTCGACCACTACCGCGCCACGCTCGCGCACGAGCTGTCGCACTGGACCGGTCACGAGAGCAGGCTGGCGCGGCAGATGGAGGGTCGGTTCGGAAGCGAGGCCTACGCAATGGAGGAGCTGGTGGCCGAGCTGTCCTCGGCGATCCTCGGCGCGGAGCTTGGCCTGCCGGTGGACCATCTTGACCATCACGCAAGCTACCTCGCGGCCTGGCTCAAGGTTCTGAAGGCGGACAGCCGGGCGATCCTCACGGTCGCGGCCAAGGCCGAGGAGGCGTCGTCGTTGCTTCTGCGGCTCGGACGCGGCGACCTCCCCGCACTCGCCCCGGCAGGGTCGTCCCGCGAAGCTCACTGAAGCCGCGTTTGACCCAGGCTGCGGCAAGGACGAAGCCCGCCGGAACGAGCGGCCTGGCAAGGTGGCGAACCAAAAGAAATTCGCCGGTCGAGTGGGGTCGACCGGCGAACCTGGGGAATGTGGAGCATCTCATATCAGGGTTGATCATGTGTGAATGTGCCGGCCAGACTTTTGTAACCATTGGCCTTTCCAATGATCGCTCGCCATCCCGGAGCCGAAGGGGCCTGAGCCGGAGCAGCTGGCGGGTGCGGCGGCAGAGGGTGCGATCGCGCCACCTCGCAGGCCGCCCCGGTCCCGGCGCGGGAGAGGCCCTGCCCCGGCGGCGGTGGACCGCAACCC
>JAEWCW010000037.1 GCA_023390415.1 Pseudomonadota bacterium
CCGGACAAGGCGATCGACGTGATCGACGAGGTCGGCGCAATGCAGATGCTGGTGCCGCCGTCGAAGCGGAAGAAGACGATCACCACCAAGGAGATCGAGGCGGTCATCGCGACGATCGCGCGGATCCCGCCGAAGAGCGTCTCCGCGGACGACAAGAAGACGCTGGAGCAGCTCGAGCGCGACCTCAAGCGGGTGGTGTTCGGCCAGGACAAGGCGATCGAGGTGCTGGCGTCCGCGATCAAGCTGTCGCGCGCCGGCCTTCGCGATCCGGACAAGCCGATCGGCAACTATCTGTTTTCGGGCCCGACCGGCGTCGGCAAGACCGAGGTCGCGCGCCAGCTCGCCTCGATCCTCGGGGTCCCGCTGCAGCGCTTCGACATGTCCGAATATATGGAGCGCCACTCGGTCAGCCGGCTGATCGGCGCGCCTCCGGGCTATGTGGGTTTCGACCAGGGCGGATTGCTGACCGACGCGGTCGACCAGAATCCGCACAGCGTTCTGCTGCTGGACGAGATCGAGAAGGCCCATCCGGACCTCTTCAACATCCTGCTCCAGATCATGGACAATGGCCGGCTCACCGACCATCACGGCAAGACGGTCGATTTCCGGAACGTCATCCTGATCATGACCACCAATGCGGGCGCCAGCGACATGGCGCGCGAGGCGGTCGGCTTCGGCGCCATGACCCGCGAGGGCGAGGACGAGGAAGCGATCAAGCGGATGTTCACGCCGGAATTCCGCAACAGGTTGGATGCGATCGTTCCGTTCGGCTACCTGCCGCCGGAAGTCGTCGCCCGCGTTGTCGACAAGTTCATCCTGCAGCTCGAGCTGCAGCTTGCCGACCGCAACGTCCATATCGAGTTGGACGACGAGGCGCGGCAGTGGCTGACCGCCAAGGGTTATGACCGACTCTACGGCGCCCGGCCGATGGGCCGGCTCGTCCAGGAGAAGATCAAGCAGCCGCTCGCCGAGGAATTGCTGTTCGGCAAGCTCCTCCACGGCGGCGAGGTGAAGGTCCGGATCAAGGACGATGCGCCGACCTTCGAGATCATCGCCGCGCCGCCCAAGGCGTCCAAGAAGAAGGGCAAGAAGGCCGAGCCGCAGGGCGAGAAGGGCGAGCCCGAGGCCCAGGCCTGAACCAGCCTCAATCCAACCCTGAAGGGGCCGCTTCGGCGGCCCTTTCTTTTTGCCCGCGCAGGAGTCATGCGTTCGGCAACGGACTCCAGGAGGGCATGATGAGCGAGACCCTGACCTTCTACACCAACCCGATGTCGCGCGGCCGGATCGTCCGCTGGATGCTCGAGGAGGTGGGCGAGCCCTATGAGACGGTCATCCTCGGCTATGCCGACACGATGAAGTCGGCCGACTATCTGGCGATCAACCCGATGGGGAAGGTGCCGGCGATCAGGCATGGCGAGACGGTGGTGACCGAGGCTGCGGCGATCTGCGCCTATCTGGCCGACATGTTCCCCGACAAGGGCCTCGCCCCGCCCTCCGGCAACACCAGGCGCGGGCCTTATTATCGCTGGCTGTTCTTCGCGGCCGGGCCGGTCGAGGCGGCGGTGACCGGCAAGGCGCTCGGCCTGCTCGCGCCCGAGGAGAAGGCGCCGATGGCCGGCTACGGCCGCTTCGACGACGTCATCGGGACGCTCGAAGCGGCGGTGAAGGACTGCACCTATCTGTGCGGCGACCAGTTCACGGCGGCCGACGTCTATGTCGGATCGCAGATCGGCTGGGGGATGATGTTCGGGACGATCGAGCCGCGCCCGGCGTTCCAGGACTATGTCGGCCGCCTCCAGGCGCGGCCGGCCGCGATCCGCGCCCGCGAAATCGACGATGCGCTGATCGCCGAGGCCAAGCAGGCGGCCGGGCAGTGAAGGACGATCTCACCCGCGCCGCGATCGCGCTCTACGACCGCTTCACGCACGACACGCTCGACCGGCGCGCCTTCATGGCGGAGCTGACCAGGCTGGCGGGAAGCGCTGCGGCAGCCAATGCGCTGCTGATCAGCGTCTCCGCCTGCAGCTCGGTGCCGCCCCAGACCGACGAGGGCGGGCTGCAGACCGCAGAGCTGAGCTGGGAGACCGCGCCCGGCCGGACCATGCGCGGCTATTCCGCGGCGCCCGCGCGCTGGCGTCGCGGCGGACCTGCGGTGATCGTCATCCACGAGAATCGCGGCCTCAACGACCACATCCGCGACGTCGCGCGCCGCGCTGCCCAGGCCGGCTATCGCGCCCTCGCGCCGGACTTCCTGTCGCCGGTCGGCGGCACGCCTGCGGACGAAGACCAGGCGCGGACGATGATTGGCGCGCTCGACCTCAGCGCCAGCGTCGCCGACGCGGTGGCGACCGCGCGCTGGCTGAAGAGCCCCGCCGGCGGCGGGCACCGCAAGGTCGGCGCGGTCGGCTTCTGCTGGGGCGGAGGGATGGTGAACCGGCTCGCGGTCGCCGCTGGCGACGCGCTCGACGCCGGCGTCCCCTTCTACGGCCCGGCGCCGGACCCGGCCCTGGCGCGGCAGGTGCGCGCGCCGCTGCTGGTCATCGTCGCCGGGCTCGACGAGCGGGTCAATGCAACTGCCCTGCCGTGGGTAGCTGCGCTCCAAACGGCGGGGAAAGAGGTGGAATCGATCATCTATCCCAACGTCGACCACGCCTTCCACAACGACACGTCGGCCGCGCGCTACAACGAGGCCGCCGCCCGCCAAGCCTGGGCTGCCACACTCGCTTTCTTCGGCGAGCATCTGCGCTAACGAAAAAGGCCCGGCGTTTCCGCCGGGCCTCTCCGTGTCGCGTGCGCGCTCAGCTTATTCGCGGTTGCCCAGGAACTGGAGCAGGAACGTGAACATGTTGACGAAGTCGAGGTAGAGCGACAGCGCGCCCAGGATCACGACCTTGCCCATCATGTCCGTGCCCGCGACATAGGCATAGAGGCTCTTGATCCGCTGCGTGTCGTAGGCGGTGAGACCTGCGAAGATCAGCACGCCGATCGCGGAGATCGCCAGCTGAAGCGCGGACGACTGGATGAACAGGTTCAGAAGCATCGCCACGAGCAGGCCGACCACGCCCATGATCAGGAAGGTGCCAAGACCGCTGAGATCCCGCTTCGTCGTATAGCCGTAGAGGCTGAGGCTGGCGAAGGCCGCCGCCGTTGCGAAGAAGGTGGTCGCGATCGACGTGTTGGTGAAGGTCAGGAAGATGGTGGACATCGACAGGCCCATCACCACCGCGAACGCCCAGAACAGCAGCTGCGCCGTGCCGGTAGACAGCCGGTTGATACCGAAATTCAGCACCATCACGAAGGCCAGCGGCGCCAACATGATGATCCAGCCCATCAGGCTCATGCCGTCGCCGGCCGTGTTGATCAGGACATCGCGGGCATAAGGCGCGAACAGCATCGCGACGATGCCGGTCAGGAGCACGCCCGAGGTCATGTAGTTGTAAACCGACAGCATGTAGGACCGCAGGCCCGCGTCGAAGGCGACGCCTTCGCGCTCGGCGGTCGTGGCCGTGAACGGCGCTGCGCTGCCGCGCGGGTCAAATCCATTAGCCATTTTTCACTCTCTCCTCTGACGACGCATTTAGGCGTCGTTGGACCCCAATATCGTGGGATCGGCGGTTACATTCAAGGAAAACCGGTTCGCGGGCGGAACGCTGCGAGCTATGGGAAGGCCATGATGCGCCTGTTCGTCGCCATCCGTCCGCCGGCCGAAATCCGCCATCGTCTGGGGGGGATCATGGGCGGGGTAAGCGGCGCGCGCTGGCAGGAGGACGACCAGCTCCATCTCACCCTGCGCTTCATCGGCGAGGTTGACCGGCACCAGGCCGAGGACATCCACGCAGCGCTCGGCGGGATCCACCACCCGCCGTTCGAGGCCTCGGTGAAGGGCATCGGCACCTTCGATCGGCAGGGCCAGGCGAAGGTGATCTGGGCGGGCGTTGCGCCGATGGAGCCGCTCAAGGCGCTTCACAACAAGATCGACCAGGCGCTCGCCCGGGTCGGCGTGGCGCCCGATCGCCGCGCCTTCCACCCGCATATCACCCTCGCCCGCCTCAACCGCTCGGCGGGGCCGGTCCAGGATCTGCTCGCGCGGATGAGCGGCTTTGCGACGGATCCGTTCGCGATAAGCGGCTTCGCGCTTTACGAAAGCCGGCTTACGCCCGACGGCGCCGTCTATTCCGTCCTCGAGCGCTACGGGCTCGGCTGACGCCCGGCCTGCTCGCGCCGCCAGAGCAGGTAGGAATAGACGATCGGGACGACGGCAGCGAGGATGACGGCGGCGATCAGCACCGTCCAGAGGAGCCCCGAAGGCAGCGGAAGAAGGGCGGCGCCAATCATCGCCAGACCGGCAAGGACCATCAGCTTGCCGCCGAGCCGGTGGGTGCGGACCCAAACCTCCTCGCTGGCCAGCGTCCACGGCGTCCGGATGCCGACCAGATACATGCTGCGCGACTTGCCGAGCTGGTTGCCGATGACGAGGATCATCACGCCGACCGCGCCGACGATGACTTGGTTGACCCGCACCGGCCAGCCCAAGGCGACGGCCGCAGTGACGAACTGGAGCGCTGCGCCCATGAACAAGAGGGAGGCCCAGCCCCAGAGATACAGGCCGCTGCTGCGCTCCAGGCCCTCGCGCCGCGGCTCGAGCGCGGGGAGGAAGTAGAAGAGCAAGGCGACCGGCGCGGTGACCGCCGTGGGCATCAACAGGGCAGGCCATTTCGACGCGAAGCCGTCCGCCTCGCCGGCGAGGTTCCAATGGACCGGAAGCTGGATATCCTCAGGAAGCCCGCGCCCGATCCACACGGACAGGCCGAGCATCGCCAGGACGAGGATGATCGAGGCGACGGCGAGCCGGTTGCGGGTCATGCGCTTTCTCCCTTTTTGTCTTCGGCGGGGCCGAGCCGGGTCATGAAGCCCAGCAGCACCTCCTCCAGCACCGAAAGGTTGATGCTGTAGAGGATCGTCGTCCCCTTCTGATCGGCCTGGATCAGCCCCGCTTCCTTCAGTTTGGCGAAATGGCCGGACATGGTCGGCTTCGAGACGTCGAAGGCGTCGGCGAGCTCGCCCGCACTCATGCTGCCGCCCTTCAGCATCTCGAGGATGGCACGGCGGGTGGGATGGGCGAGGGCTTCGAAGACGGTGTTCATCGGCGTTGGGGGCCCTCGGCGACGAATTCGGCGATTGCGTCGACGATGCCGGGTGCAAGCGGAAGGGCCGGATCGCCATAGGTAGCGAGGTTTGCGGCGCGATCGTCGGTCGTCACGCTCTTCAGCACATGGTTCGCATTCGGGACGAGCACCAGCCTCGCGCGAGGATTCGCCGCGGCAAGGCGCCGGGCGTCGTCGACCGGGACCTGGATGTCGCGCTCCCCCTGCACGATCAGCACAGGCTGTCTCACGCCGGCGACAAGCGCGGCGGGATCCTGGGCGAACAGGCTGATCAAGAAGCCCTGCACCTGCGGTCCGAACAAGGGGCCGAGCGCCGGATGCAGCGCCGCCGCGTCCACCCGGTTTCCGGCCTCAAGACGGTCGATGGCGCCCATCGCCTGGTCGAGCAACGGCGCATTCGCCGGGTTCGCCCGCAGCTGCCCACGAATTACCTCGCCCAGCGGGCGTCCGGCGCCGGAAACCAGCACCAGCCCACAAATGCCGGCCCGTTCCTGCCCGGCCGCGAGCGCGATTAGCGCGCCCTCGCTGTGACCGAGCAGCCAGATGCAGGAGGCGCCGGTCCGTTGCCGGGCCGACAGGATCCAGCTGCGGATGTCCTCGACATAATCTCCCACCGTGACGGCATTCGGATCCAGCGCTGCGCCTCGGCTCCCGAACATTCCGCGCTTGTCGATCCGGATCGTCGTCACGCCCCGCTGCGCCAGGCCTTCGGCGAGCAACCGATAGGGTCCAGCGGCGACTCCGAGCGGGCTGTTGCCGTCTCGATCGGTCGGGCCCGAGCCCGGGATGATCAGGATGATCGGCGCTCCGGCGCCCTCTGCGGTCAGCAGGGTCCCGGCAAGCGCACCGTGCGGCCCAGGCGCTTCGATGTCGACGCTCTGTTGCGCGGGAGCGGGGCTTGCTGCGGTCAGCAGCGTCGCTGCGAGAAGGGTGGACAGAAGGCGCATGGATCGTTCCTTGTTCGTTAATTAGCTAAATAACGAACAAGGTTATTTAGGTCAAGCGCTAATTTGTCCGAGCAGCCGCTCGACGAGCCCCGCATAGCGCGGCCCGAAAAGGCGCAGGTGCACGAGTGCGGGGAAGAGCTGGTAGAGCGGGCGCCGCTCCTCCCAGCCGGGTTCGAGCGCACCATAGGCCGCCCAGAATTCCTCTGGCGGCACGTCGAAGAGGGTCAGCATGGCGAGGTCGACCTCGCTATGGCCGCCGTAGCAGGCCGGATCGATCAAGGCGGCGAGGCGACCGCCCGAGACGAGGATGTTGCCCGTCCAGAGATCGCCGTGGAGGAAGGACGGCGGTGGTGCTGCCGGAAGGAGGTCCGGGAGGCGCCGGGCCAGCGCTTCGACGCGTTCGCGCAATGGGCGGTCGAGGATCTGGGCGGTGGGGACGAGCCTCTGCAACGCCCAGAAGCCCGGCCAGTCGTGGGTCTGGCGGTTGTCGAGCGCGACCGTCGCCAGCCGGTAATCGGCCGGCCAGCCGTAAGCACGGCCGGTGCGGTCGTGGAGGCGGCGCAGCGCTGCGCCGATGTCCGCCCAGGCGTCCGGGCTGAACACCCCGTCGTTCGGCACATGCTCGAGCAAGAGGACATGCTCGTGCTCCCCCTCGACCGTCGGCACGGGCGCGCCGGCGGCGGCAAGGGCGCGAAGCATCGCCGCCTCCGTGCCGGTCGCTGCGCCGCCCTTCGCCACGGTGCAGCGCCCCTCGGGCCGGCGGACGAGCAGGACTTCCGAAAGATCTCCCCCGGCGAGCCGCTCCAGCTGCCCGGCAGGAACGCCGGTCAGCTGGGCGACACGCTCGGCGAAGGCGCTCACGCGGGCGGCGCGATCCGCCGGGCCAAGGCCGCAGCAGCCTCCGCGACGTCCGACCAGGCTGCGTCGAAATGCGCCGCATCGCCATAATAAGGATCGGCGACCGCCTGCCCTTCCCGCCCCTCGACATGGTCGAGGAGCAGCGACAATTCGGCGCGCGCGCTCGGCGGCTTCATCCGCCTCAGATGGTCGAAATTGGCGCGGTCCAGGGCAAGGATATGGTCGAAGCTGTGGAAGTCGTCCGTCCTGACCTGGCGCGCGCGCAGGCCGGAAATGTCGACCCCGTTCTTTGCCGCAACCGCGATCGCCCTGGTATCGGGCGGCGCGCCGATATGCCATTCGCCGGTTCCGGCGCTGTCCGCCTCAGCGTCGATGCCGCGTCGCTCGGCCTCGCGGCGAAAGGCCCCCTCCGCCAGCGGCGATCGGCAGATATTGCCTAGGCAGACGAACAGCACCCGAAGCGTCATGTCGCACCGTCTTGTTGCCAATGCCCCGTGCTCTGCTAGCCAGAGCAGAGCAAAATCACAAATGGGGAGGCGCGTGCGTGGTGGCGGAGATCGAGGACATCAGCGCTAGGCCAGCCCGGCCGCGGATCGGCGCCTATGCGTGGTACGCCCTGTTCGTGCTCGTGCTGGTCTATGTGGTCAACTTCATCGATCGGCAGATCCTCTCGATCCTGGTCACCGACATCAAGGCCGACCTCAAGGTTTCGGACGCCCAGATCGGCTTCCTGTACGGCACCGCCTTCGCGGTCTTCTACGCCCTGTTCGGCATCCCACTCGGGCGGCTTGCGGACAGCTGGTATCGCGGGCGGCTGATGGCGATGGGGCTGGCTCTGTGGTCGTCGATGACCGCGCTCTCCGGCTTCGCCAACAGCTTCGGGATGCTTGCGGCGGCGCGGATCGGCGTCGGCATCGGCGAGGCGAGCGCATCGCCGGCGGCTTATTCGATGATCTCGGACAGCTTCCCCAAGGAACGCCGGGCGACCGCTTTGTCCATCTACTCGAGCGGCCTCTATATCGGCGGCGCATTGAGCCTTCCGATCGGCGGCCTCGTCGTCAGCCGTTGGAACGCCGCCTATCCGGACGCGGCCACCGCGCCGCTCGGCCTCGCCGGCTGGCAGGCGGCCTTCCTCGCCGTCGGCCTCCCGGGCCTTGCACTTGCCTTGTGGGTGCTGAGCCTGCGCGCGCCGCTGCGCGGCGCCTCGGACGGCATGCCGCAGCCGGTGGTGCGGCCCAATGCGTGGCGGGATTTCGGCCGCGAGCTGGTCGCGATCCTGCCGCCGCTCACCCTCTTCAACGTCGCGCGGATTCCCGGCGCGCTCGTGCCCAATCTCATCATCCTGGCCGTCGTGGCCGGCGCGGGTTTCGGCATGTACCGCCTCACCGGCGACTGGCCGCAGTGGCTTGCCTACGGCATCGGCGTCTATGCGATCTTCTCCTGGGTGCAGTCGCTCAAGCATCGTGATCTGCCGACCTACAGGCTGATCTTCGGCTCGCCGATCGTCGTCCTGCTCGCCATCGCGTTCGGCAGCATCTCCTTCGTCGCTTATGCTTCAACCTTCTGGATGACTCCGTTCGTCGAGGCCCGCTTCTATGGCGGCGGCTCCAATCCGGCCGTCTATCTCGATGGGCTGACCGCAAAGGAGGAAGTGGGACTGATCCTTGGCTGGAGCGCGGCCTTTTCCGCGGCAGCGGGCGTGATCCTTGGCGGCTACATCTCGGACATCTGGCGTCAGCGCGATCCGCGCGGCCGGCTGTTCGTCAACATGCTCTCCGCCGTGCTGCCGATGCCGATCATGGCGTTCCTCCTCACCACCGACAGCCTCGCCGCTTTCTACTGGGTGAATCCGATCGCCCACCTGATCGCCTCGGCCTGGGTCGGCGCCGCCGTCGCCACCTTGCAGGACCTCGTCCTTCCGCGAATGCGCGCGACCGCCGGCGCGACCTACATCCTCGGGACGACGATGATCGGCCTCGCGCTCGGGCCTTATTATGCGGGGAAAATGTCGGTGCTCACCGGCAGCCTGCAATATGGCATCGCAGCGCTGTACCTGATGCCGCCGCTGACCATCTTCGGGCTATGGATCGGGGCCCGCCACCTCGCGCGGCTCGAAGAGACAAAGATCGAGCGCGCGCGTGCGGCGGGGGAGCCGATCTAGCCGAGCGTTCCGCAGCCGATCCGGGTGCCGCTATTGCCGCTCGGATCGGTGCGATTGTCGTCGGCGCGGGCATGAACGACGACAGCGGCACCGTCGCTGTCGAGGATCGCGTTGGGGCCACCGTGAAGGGAGGCGCCGGCGATCGTAAACTCGAAGCTGCCCTGCCCGTTGGTGCCGACCAGCAGATTGGGCAGATCGCCGAGGTGGCGCCCCTGCGGGTTGTCGCGGCCATGCTGGCGGTGCGTCGGGTTCCAGTGCGGTCCGGCGCTGTCGAAGGTCGGCGGCGCGCAATTGCCGATGGCGTGGATGTGCGCGCCATAGACTCCGGCGGGAAGCCCAGCCGCATCGACGCGGACCCGGACCGCGTCGCCGACCTCGGTGGCCGAAGCGCGGGCAAGGGTGCGGCCGGAACTGTCCCGGATATCGGCCTGGGCGGTCGCCATCTGCGGCGGCGGCGTCGGGCTCGGCTCGGGCTGGCGCGCAGCACAGCCGGCTATGGTCAAGGCCGTCGCCGTCAGCGCTGCGATCCTCAATGCGTCTTTCATCCCTTCCTCCTGAACACTCAGGCGGCAAACGAACCGGGCGCGTTACGGTTGCCGTCGCCGTCGGCTCGCCGGCCGCGGCCGACGCCATGCCCGTCCAGGCCGGCATTGGCCACCTCCTCCGGCGGGTAGACGTTGCGGAGATCGACGAGGACACGCCCGCCCATCGCCGCGGCGAGCCGCTTCAGGTCCAGCGCCCGCAGCACATCCCATTCGGTCACCAGAACCACGGCGTCGCACCCTTCGGCCGCCTGATATGGGCTGCGGCAGAATTCGACGTTGGGCATCAACGGACGCGCCTGCTCGATACCTTCGGGATCGTAGGCCCGGACGGCGACGCCGACATCCTCGAGGGCCTGGACGATGGCGATCGACGGAGCATCGCGCATGTCGTCCGTATTGGGCTTGAAGGTGAGGCCCAGAAGCGCGACCCGCTTGCCGCGCGGCTCCTCGCCGAGCGCTCGGATGACCTTGCGGCCCATCGCGCGCTTGCGGCTGTCGTTGACCTGGACAACGGCCTCGACGATGCGCAGCGGCGCTTCGTAATCCTCTGCCGTCTTGAGCAGCGCCAGCGTGTCCTTGGGAAAGCATGATCCGCCGTAACCCGGGCCGGCATGAAGGAACTTGGATCCGATCCTCTTGTCGAGCCCGATCCCGCGCGCGACATCCTGGACGTCTGCGCCGACCGCCTCGCAGAGGTCGGCAATCTCGTTGATGAAGGTGATCTTGGTCGCGAGGAAGGCGTTGGCCGCATATTTGGTGACCTCCGCGGTGCGCCGGCCGGTGATCAGGAGCGGCGCCTTGTTGAGGTAGAGCGGGCGGTAGACCTCGCGCATGACCTCGGCGGCGCGCTCGTCCTCGGCGCCGACGACGATCCGGTCAGGACGCTTGAAATCCTCGATCGCGGCGCCTTCGCGCAAGAATTCAGGGTTCGAGACGACCCAGACTTCCGCGTCCGGACGAGCCTCGCGGATGATCCGCTCCACCTCGTCGCCGGTGCCCACCGGAACGGTCGATTTCGTGATGACCACGGCGGGGCCGGTCAGCGCTGCTGCAATCTCCTCTGCGGCGGCGAACACGTAGCTGAGATCGGCATGGCCGTCGCCGCGGCGCGAGGGCGTGCCGACCGCGATGAAGATCGCCTCGGCACCATCGACGGCCGCAGCGATGTCCGTCCCGAAGCTTAACCGGCCGTCCGCAACATTCCGACGCACCAGGTCGTCGAGCCCAGGTTCGAAAATCGGCATCAGCCCTTTCTCCAGGGCGGCGATCTTGCTCCCGTCCTTGTCGACGCAAGCAACCTCATGGCCGAAATCAGCGAGACAGGCTCCCGAAACCAATCCGACATAGCCGGTGCCGATGATCGCGATACGCATTGTTGCTCCGTGGGCTCTTGGGATTAGGGGGCGCCATAGCGTGGCGACGGCATCTGCGGGAGGCACAAAAAAAGGAGCCGGCCCGAAGGCCGGCTCCCGATATTCTCCAGGGATCGCCGAAGCGACCCTGCCTTCTTACCAGCCGGAGCCGGGGCCGAAGGTGATCTCCACGCGCCGGTTCTGCGGCTCGCGGACGCCGTCGGCCGTGTCGACCGCCGGACGGCTCTCGCCGAACGCTTCGGTCCGCATCACGCCATCGGGGATGCCGCGGCCCGCCAGGTAGCGGCGGACGTTGTCGGCACGACGCTGCGACAGGCCGACGTTGTACTGGTCGGAACCCGAACGGTCGGCGTGACCGGCGAGGACGACCTGGGCGTTGCCGGTCTGACGATACTGCTCGGCAGCATTGTCGAGGATCGCGGCAGCGGCCGGGGTGATCTCGTCCTTGTCCCAATCGAAGAAGACGATGAACGGACCGATCGCGCACTGCTGAGCCGCCGGGATGGTGGTGCCATCCGGGCAGGTCCGCGTCGCCGGAGGCGGCGGGGTCGGGCAGGTCGCACCGGCCGGAACCGTCGTGCCGTCCGGGCAAACGGTCGGCGGCGGCGGCGGGGTCGGCGGGCAGGACTCGGTGATGAGAACGCGCGAGCCGTCCCAGCAGGTCTGGTACACCGGCTCGGCGCCGCCGAAGTTGAACGTCAGGCCGCCGAGGAGGCTGTGAGTCCGAAGGCGGGTGTTGAAGTCCTGGCCGTTGAACCCGACCGTCTCGAGGCCCGAGACGTTGAAGAAGCGATAGCGGACGGTGACGTCGATATTGTCCGAAATCGCCTGGCGGACACCGGCGAGCAGCTGCCACGCGAAGCGCGTGTCGGAGTCGTCGATGAACGCGCCCTGGTTGGCGAACTGGCGCTGGTTGTTGAAGTTGACGCGCGCCATACCGACGCCGCCGCCCAGGAAGCCGCTGATGCCATCATCATCGCCGAAATCGAGCAGGCCGTTGACCATGAAGCTCAGAGCGGTGGTGTTGCCGCCGCCGGCATTGAAGAAGGACTGCGGAATCGTGGATCCCGGCGAGCGAGCACCGGGCAGCGCAATGCTGGTCTCGAGCTCATCGATGCGAGCGCGCTTGTAGGCGACTTCCGCCTCAAGCCGGAACGCACCAAGATCGTAGCCAACGAAACCGGCGCCGTCGTAACCATATTCATGATCGACGATGATGGCGTCCTCGGCGGCGCCGACGTCAAACGAGACGTCCTCGACGATCATCGCGCCGAAATCGCCGCCCACGTACCAAGCGCCATCGCGCGCAAGTGCCGGAGTCGCGAGCACGGTGGATGACAGCGCCACAACAATGGCGAGCTTCCGCATAAATCTTCCCCTTTCTTCTTCGTCCCTGGAGGGATCGACCTAAACTCATTACGGTAAGCGGAGTTTCCGCGCAAGCACGCTTATCCCCACAAATGTTGCTGAAAAGCCGCAGGTCATGGTGAAGACGAGCTGCGGATTTCCAGACGTCCGCACAACGTGCCCGTGCCCTTCTGGTTGCACCGCAGCAGCGTGCAACTCATTCAGTCAGCCCGTGTGACCTTAAAGTCACAATGATTTGCTCGATCGCGACCCGAGCCTCGTCGTCAATTGTCGTTCCACCTGAAGGACTTGGCACCTCCGGCTGGCGCGGACCGACGACCTGCAGGCCGGCGATGGAAAGTTTCGCGCCAGTCACGTCCCCCGCGATCCAGGCGGAGCCGGACCAGCGCAGATGATAGCCGGCGGCGACGTTCCACACGGCCATGCCGGCCGTGGGCGCGGCAAACCGCCAGCCGCTTTCGGTCCAGATGGCGAGGCTGTCGGTCCTGCCGCTCCAGTCCCCGGTCGCGGCGGTGCCCACTAGCCAGCATTCCCCCGGGAGCGGGGTCGCGGGCGGAGATGCGAGTGGACCGTCCTCGACCGCGGCGTGGAGCAGCCCGTCGGCGATCAGCAGTGCCTCGTTGTGGAACTGCTCCTTCTGCGCTTGTCCGGGAAGGATGTAAGGCATGTGAAAGCGCGGGGTCACGTCGCTCATAGTCGGCTCCTTCAGGGCCCGTTGAAGTCGATCCGCGCCGGACGCGAGGCTGCATTGCTGCCGAGCTGAACGACCTCGATCGTGATCGGGAGAGCCATGTCGTCCGCGGCCTGGTCCGCAGCGGGATAGGTGAAGGCCGCGACCTCGGTCTCCGCCAGCCGCGATGCTCCGCCCGACGCAAGCCTCACCAGATAGCGCTCATGCTCTTCGCCGAGCGGCGTGTCGGCGCCGCTCGTCCAGGCCCAACCCGCCCGGCTCCGTCGGACCCAGGCGATGGCGATGTCGCCGTTCGCCTGCCTGATTGCGCGAAGGTGGACCGGCGACGGCGGCCGTCGCGTCTCCCCGGTGACGAGGCAGATCGCTAGGACTCCTTCGCACGGGAGTCGCATTCGCCAAGCCCCTTTCGGCAATCCCTTCCCCGACCTGCCCTCGCGTCAGCGCTGCCGGGCAATCGGCGAGGCAGTGCCAGAACAAGGTCGCCATCTCGCCGATCTTCAGTCCGCCGCCTGCCGCGCGCTCGACCAGTTCGAACAGCGAACCAAGTTCCTCCTCGGCCGCCACCAGCGCTTCGAACGTCGGTCGCAACGTCAGCCGGGCGCCGCCGACCTCGATCGCCGCTTCGCCCCGCGCCGGATTCACAGCGGCTCGACCTCGCCCGAGCTTTCCAGGCTCAGGGCGTAGTTGCGCTCGCCATTATAGTCGCCGGCATAATCGAGCCGGGTCACCAGGAAGCGGCCGCGCATCCGCTCTCCGCTTTCGAAGCTGAGCTCATAATCGTCGAGCAACCCCGCGAGCGCGTTGGCCTTCAGCCGCGACTCGGCCGCGGATCCGGTGAAGATTCCGCTTGCGCCCACCGACACAGATCGCACGCCGGCGCCGGACAGAAGCTCGCGCCAGCCCCCCGAGTCTTTCGAGGTGACGTTCACCGCCTCCCCGTTCACCGACATCTGGGTCGTGCGCATGCCTGCGACGGTCGCGTAAACTGGCGGATTTGCGCCATTTCCCACCTTGAGCAAAAAGGCGCTTCCCTTCTCTGCGGCCATGGGTCTAATCTCCCGGTGTTCCAAGCTAGGGGATTGGAATTGAACATGTTTCCAACGTCTCTGATCGTCTCGCTGCTGCTCTCGACCCAGATCATGGCGAGCGCCGAACGGCAGCGCTTCTCGACCTGCTTGAGGTCATTCGTGGACGCGAAAGTCGAAGAGCGTGTCTCAGGTGAGGCGTTCGACACGGCGATCACGACGGCCTGCAGCGAGCAGGAGACCGCCTACCGCACCGCCTATATTGCTGCCGCCGTCCGCGCCGGCGACAATCGCACGGCTGCCGAGCGGGACGCCCGCCTAGAGGTCGAGGATCTCCGCGAGAACTATAAGGGCATCTTCCACGGCGCGACCGACCCGCAATAAAGGTCGCCTCAATCTTCGCGGAGCATCCGGCCGCGAAATTCGATGACCGCCGCCCAGCCCGCGTGGGGAACGGCCACGAGCCGGGTTCGAAGCAGGCGCATCGAGACCAGGTGCCAGGGCGCCGCCGCAGCGGGAATGGCAGACAGCACGGCTTCAGCCTCGGCGGCGAGGCGGCGCAATCGCACCGGGCGCTCGCCTTTGTCCCGGATGGTCGCTGCAAGACGGACTTCGCGGCCCTCCCCGCTCTTGTGGCTCCAGTCGCTCTCTCCGTCGATCGTGACCAGGGCGTGCGGGATCGCCGCCTGCAGCGGCGGCGCATCATAGACCCGTCCGATGCCGTCCAAGGCCGCCAGCGCGGAGACGGCGGACGCCTGCAGGGTCTCTCCGGCACCGATCATTGCCGCCTCCCTGTCGCAGCGCGCAGCCCGGATTCCAACGCCAGCCGGCGCCCCAGGCCGCGCGCAGAGAGCTGGACTCCCTCTGCCGTTCGCTCGATGGCAACGTCCCGCGGGAGCGCGGCGCGCAATGCCTCCGAAATGCGGTCGCGCCGACGTTCGGCCAGCAGTTCGGCTCGGCGGCGCACAGCCTCATCGAGCGCAGCGAACATCAGCGCAGCCTCAACCGGCGGTAGGGCAGCCACAAGGCCGTGACCGCGGCCGGCGGGCCACCGCCCACCTCGCCGTCGCGGTGCGTGTAGATATGGCTGGCCATCCGAATGATCCCTTGGCGAAGCGGCTCGGGAATGCCGTTCCAGTCCGCGGCCTGCCCCGCGCGATAGGCGACCTCGACCCGCCCGGTGGCGCTGCGCAACACCCGGACCCAGCCGTCACCGGCCGCGTCGATGTCGATGCCAAAATCGCCGGTTGCGAGCGGGGTCGCCTCGCCCGAAGGCGCGAGCGCCGCGAGGCCTGTGATCGCGCGGACCGGCGCCTGGGCGAGCCGCGCCCAGCACGGCTGAGCCGGCACGGTCTCGATGACATCGCGCTCGATCAGGGCCAGCCGGGTAAACGCCTCGCACAGGTCGGTGGCGGTGCGCAGCGCGGCGGCAAGCAGCGCGTCCTCATCACTGCCGATGACGCGCAGATGCGTCTTGAGCGCCGCGAGGGGGACGGTGGCGGGAGCCGGATGCACCGCCGCCATCACCGTTCCTCCACCCGAACCGTCACCGAGCGCTGGTCGATCGCCGCATCGGAGAAGGTCACGTGATTGGTGAGCGTGTAGACGTGGCCGGCCACGCCGCCGGAGATCCGCACCTTGCCGGTCAACGCCTCGAAGCTGTCGCTTTCGATCGCGAGGCCGCCGGGCTCCGCCGGCTCTGCGGTCCAGCTGCTCTCCGCGATCGTCTGCCCGACGCGTGCGATGCCGGTCCAGTCCAGCTCATAATCGATCCGAGATCCCGGATCCTTCAAATGGAAGGACATGGCTCACCTCAGCTTGGAGGGCTCGCGCAGCGCGCAAGGGAGGGTTGCCGCGCCGGCAAGGGGAGAGCCGGCGCGGCGCGAGCCTTCCGCTGCAGGCAAGCGAAAGGCCCGAACGGCTCAGGCGGCGAACTTGAGCAGCTTGATCGCCTCTGAATTGGAGACCTGCCCGCCGACGCGCTTGGTCGCGTAGAAATGGACGAAGGGCTTGTTGGTGAACGGATCGCGCAAGATCTGAGTCTCGGTTCGCTCCGCGATCAGATAGCCGGCCTTGAAGTTGCCGAACGCGATCGAGAGGCTGTCCGCCGCGACATCCGGCATGTCCTCGGCCTCGACCACCGGATATCCGAGCAATGTATCCGGCTGCCCGACGGCGAGGCTCGGGGTCCAGAGGAAGGCGCCGTCCGCCGTCTTGAACTTGCGGATTCGGGTGGCCGTGGCCGAGTTCATGACGAACACGGCGCCCTGACGGTAAGGCGGGCGAAGCGCCTGGACCAGGTCGATCAGCTTGTCCTGCGGGTTGGACGCAGGGAAGCCGCCGGCCACGCCCGTGGCGACGAATTGCAGCGTCCCGAACGGGCGCGTCCCGTCGCCGAGGGCGCTCGTCGCCGCCTGGAGGAAGCCCTTGGGCCGGTTGACCCCACTTCCATTGACGAAAGCCTGGCCTTCGGCGCGCGCGAACTCGGTCGCGATCTCGGCTGCGAGCCAGGCTTCGACGTCGAAGGCCGCGTCGTCGAGCATCAGTTGGCTCGCTGCCGGATTGGCGAAGAGCTCGCCGAACGGCGGCGCGATCTCGAAGAAGCTCGGCGTCCCGGTCTCGTCGCGAGGATCCGTCTCGGCGACCCATCCCGAGGACGTTCCGCCCTTGGTCACCAGCTTCCGGTAGCCCGAAGAGCCGACCTTCACGACGTTCGCGATCGCACGGATCGGCGAGATCGCGGTCAGGACCCTGTCGATCTCGGCGTCGATCTCCTCGGGAACCGCATAGCCGCCCGCGCTCTCGGTCGCGCCGGCGACGGCCTTGAGCTCCACTCCGGCCTCGAGGCCCTTGCGGAGATATTTGTCGACGAAGGCGGATGCCGCCTCGCCGCGCCGCTCGGCCTTCGCGTCGCTGAGCGCCGGGCGCGCCGCGGCCACGGTCTGCGCATCGACCCGGGCCTTCAGCTGCGCCATTTCGGTCTTGAGCTGTGCAAGCTCCTCGTCTTCCCGCTCGAGCGCCTCGAACGACGCCTCCAGGGGATCCGCCTTCACTTCGAACATGTCCGTCTCTCCTCGATTGAATGCGTGACGAAGCGCGCACGGGCTGAACCCTGTGCGTGCCAATCTCGGTCGTTTGATTGCCGGCTAGCGGCTGAGCGCGTGCACCCGCGCCTTGGGCTGCATCGGCAGGGTGACGAGGCTGACCTCGACGAGGTCGAGGTCGATCAGTTCGCGCGGCAGCTCGCCTCTCGCCTGCCGGACGCGGTAACCGAAGCTCAGCCCGCTGACCGCACCTTCGCCGAGAAGCGCCGCGGCCTCGCGACCTGCCGCGCTGTCGGAAAGGCGGCCGATCACGCGCAGCCCCCTCTTGTCTTCCTTCAGATATTCGATGGTCCCTACGGGGCGCCCGGGCTCGTGCTGCCAGAGCAACGGAAGGGCCTTCGGACCGCGCCGGGCGGCGCGGGTGAACGCCCCGGCCCGGACGACGTCGCCGCCACGGTCCGGACGGTCGAAGATCGCGGCATAGCCGGCGAACCTCACCGCAGCAGCTCCAGCAGCCCCAGCTTCATGGCCATTGCGGCCACCAGGCCGGCGAGCAGGATCCGGATCGCCCAGTTCACCGCCGCTTGCCAGGCGGTCTTTTTTGCGTCGCGCCACGCCTGCAGCAGCTGGCGAAGCTCGTCCATGTCGCGTCGCGCGCTCGGGTCGTCGAGACCCAGGGCGGAGAGAGCCCGTTGCGCGCCGACCTCGCTCGCTTCCTCGATCAGGGCGCGCAGCGTGACGAGGTCCGCGCCCTGCCCTTCCGCCTGCGCCATCAGCCGCGCCATCATCGGCGCATTCTCGTTGGTCATCGGCGCCTTCTCCGTTACTATTCCGTCATGACCCGGATCGTCATGCTCATCGTCCTTGCCATCATGTTCGCGCTCGGGGGCTATTACCTCTGGCGCGAGTGGCGGATCGATCGCTGCTCGGACGGCGGCGGCGAGTGGAACTACTCGACTTCGGTGTGCGACCCGCTTCCACGCTGAAAGCCCAGCATTTCCCGCTTCTCGTCGCGGGTCAGGAAATCGGCTGCGGTGATCTGCGCCCACAGGCGCTCCCGGTCCTCGCTGAGCGCGGTCACCTGGTCGACGTCGACCTCGATCTTTGTGCCGGGCCACCACGCACCGAGCGCCGCGCCGATCCCGTCCAGGATCTTTCCGGCGAGCGGCAGCACCGTCAGCCGCCACAGCGCGCGGTTCGCCTCGCGATAATTGGCGTAGGTGGAGTCGCCCGGCAGGCCGAGCAGCATCGGCGGGACGCCGAAGGCGAGCGCGATCTCCCGCGCAGCCCCGGCCCTGAGGCCGGCAAAGTCCATGTCGGTGGGCGTCAGGCTCATCGCCTGCCACTTCAGCCCGCCTTCGAGCAGTAGCGGCCGTCCCGCATTCCCGCTTCCGGCGAAATGCGCCTCGATCTCGTCGCGCAGCCGACCGAACTGTTCGGCCGATAGCGCCCGCCCGTCCTCGCCCGCGTCGAAGACCAATGCGCCCGAAGGGCGCGCGGCGTTGTCGAGCAGCGCCTTGTTCCATTTCGCCGCTGCGTTGTGGACAGCGATCGCACCGGCGGCGGCACCGAGGCACCCATGCCCGTAATGATCGTCGAGCGGATGCACCGCCCTCAGGTGCACCAGCGAGGGGCGCCCCAGCCCGTCTCGCGCCGGAAACCGGTTCCTGACTTCGCCCGCGCGATAGAGATATGCGGCGGGCCAGCCCCCGGCATCGGCCTCCACCTTCACCCGCTCCGGGCGCATCGCGAACAATTCGGCCGGCGCACCGGCCGTATCGCAGATAATCCGCAAATAGGCATTGCCGTGCAGAAGGAGGTGAGACGCGACGGTCTCGAGCAGGCTCGGCGAGACGAGGGCCGAGGCGCGTTCCGCACCGGCCAAGGATCCGTTCTCGTAGATCGGCGCCCAGGCGACGCACTCGGCCACCAGCCGCACGGCCCGCTGCGCGATCGGGTTGCCGAGGTAGCCGTCCCGCACCTGCGCTTCGTAGGAACGCGGCCAATCGCCGACGCTCGGCGCCGCGCCCCAGGCACGAAACAGAAAAGGCCGCGCGGAAGTCCGCGCGGCCTTCCGGCCGAACCACAGCTTCATCCCGGTCTCCAATGTGGAAGAGCTCCTGCCCGGGCAGGGGCGACTCAGCTACAATTCGGCAGCCTGTCTATCTTGTGCCATATCAGCGTGACGATGTCAAGCGGTTTGTACCGATTTGGTTATCATCCTTTGAAGCCCTGAGCAATGACATACCATTCGGAGGATCCCTTCCGGCTAGCCGGCGGCTTGGCGTGTTTCACGGTGGAGAAGCGGCGCTTGAGCTCAGCGACAAGATTGTTGTCGGCGCCGCCCGCCAATACCTTTGCGACAAACGCGCCGCCGGGACGGAGCACCTCGACCGCGAATTCCAGGCCGGCTTCGACCAGGCCCATCGTCCTCAGATGGTCAGTCTGCGGGTGCCCGACCGTATTGGCAGCCATGTCCGAAAGGACGAGGTCAGCCTCGCCGCCGAGCGCCTCGCGCAGCCGCTCAGGCGCCGCGTCGTCCATGAAGTCCATTTCGAGTAGGATGGCGCCCTCGATCGGGTCGGCTGGCAGCAGGTCGATCCCGACGACGTGCGCCTTGGGCGCCTTCAACCGAACCACCTGAGTCCATCCGCCCGGAGCGACCCCGAGGTCCACCACACGAGCCACGCCCTTGAGCAGGCCGAACCGTTCGTCGAGCTCGATCAGCTTGTAAGCCGCGCGTGAGCGATACCCCTCCGCCTTGGCGCGCTTCACATAGGGGTCGTTGAGCTGGCGCTCGAGCCAGCGGGTGGACCCGATCTTGCGCCCGCGCGCGGTCTTGACCCTCTGCTTCGGGCCGCTGCTGCTCGTCATTCGCTCTCGCCTAGATCTGGTAGCCGTCGCGCGCCATCAGCGAGCGGAGGATGCCCTCGCGGATGCCGCGATCGGCGACTCCCAGCGTTGTCGCCGGCCACATGTCCATGATCGCCTCGAGGATCGCGCAGCCTGCCACCACGAGATCGGCGCGCTCCGGCCCGATGCAGGGAAGCTGGGCCCGCTCGGCGTGGCTCATTCCGGAGAGCATCGAGCTCACGCGCCGCATCGCCTCCGAGGGCATCATCAGCCCGTCGACCTGCTTGCGATCGTAGCTCGGCAGCGCCAGGTGAACGCTCGCGAGCGTCGTCACGGTTCCGCTCGTTCCCATCAATCTGATGTCGTGCCGGTTCTTGGGCAGAAGTTCGGAAAAGCGGCGGAAGGCGTGGCGGACGCGTTCCTTCATCCGTCCGTAAGCGGCGAGCCGCTCGTCGGGGCAAGCGAGGTCGCGGCTCTCGCTTTCGGTCAGCGATACGACCCCCCAGGGCGCCGACCACCAGCATTTGATCCGCGGCGCATCGCCGTCCGTGTCGATCAGCACCAGCTCGGTCGATCCGCCGCCGATGTCGAAGATCAAAGCCGGCCCCTCCCCCGGCTCGAGCAGCCGGTGGCAGCCGAGCATGGCGAGCCGCGCCTCCTCCTCGGGGGAGATGATCTCGAGCACGATGCCGGTTTCGCGCCGCACCCGTTCGACGAAATGACGGCCGTTGACGGCGCGCCGGCAGGCCTCGGTCGCCACCGATCGCGCGAGGGTCACCCGTCGCCGGCACAGTTTCTCCGCGCACACGGCGAGCGCGCCGATTGCGCGGTCGATCGCGGTCTCGCTGATCTTGCCGCTCGTCGCGAGCCCTTCGCCGAGCCGCACGACGCGCGAGAAGGCGTCGATCACCACGAATCCGGTTTCTGCCGGCCGGGCGATCAGCAGGCGGCAATTGTTGGTTCCAAGGTCCAGCGCACCATAAGTGTGGCGTACGCCGCGGCGCGGTAGGGCGAGCCCGCTCAGCGGGTCGAAGCGGGGCTTGGAAAACCCGTTGGCCAGCGCGTTGTCGACACCCGCCCCGATCGCAGCGGGGCCCGGATTCTGCTCCGGCGTCGGCTGGGCCGTGGCGGCATTCTGCGCCATGTCCGACTTTCTGTTCTCGTTCCGAACGGCAAAAGACCGCCCGTTGACTTGCTCTGGAAGTTACACAAGCAGCGCCCGCTCGGCAAGGACCGGCCCCCACGAGCATCCCTCCATTGGACTGGTCCGCCCCCGAACATGTCGCTATCCGTCGCCGCTTCTTGCGGGGGGCACGATGTTTCGCGGTTTGTACAATTGGACGTTGCGGGTGGCCCGCCATCGCCATGCCATACCCGGCATGGCGGCTGTATCCTTTGCTGAATCGAGCTTCTTCCCGATCCCGCCCGACGTGATGCTGGTGCCGATGATCCTGGCGCGGCGACACCAGGCCTATCTGATCGCCACCGTCTGCACGCTCGCCTCCGTCGCCGGCGGCATCTTCGGCTATGCGATCGGCTATTTCCTGTTCGACAGCGTCGGCCTCTGGCTGATCAACCTCTACGGCATGCACGATGCCGCTGCCGAGTATCGCGACTGGTATGGCGAATATGGCGCCTGGGTCATCCTCGTGAAGGGCCTGACGCCGATTCCGTTCAAGCTCGTGACCATCGCCAGCGGCCTTGCCGCCTTCAGCCTTCCGCTCTTCATCCTGATGGCGGCGATCACGCGAGGCGCCCGCTTCTTCCTGATCGCGTTCCTGATCAAGCGTTATGGTGCGCCGATCCAGCGCGTAATCGAAGAAAGGCTGAACCTCGTCGGCTGGGTCTTCCTTGGCCTGCTCGCTGTCGGATTCGCAGCGATCACATTGGTCTAGGCGCCCGCCGCCGCTCTGGTCTAGGCTCCCTGTGCATTGGGGGGACGGCGGATGGGTGCAGCGACGAGGACGGGAATCGCGGAACCCAGCCTTCGGCGGCGGGTCCACCTCCAGATCGCCCCGGAGGGCCGTCTCACACCGGTCGCCCGCTTCCTGATCGCCGCGATCCTCGTCGCAACGGCGCTCGCCATCGCCGAGACCGAGCCGGTCCTGCTCGCCTCCTACGAGCCATGGTTCAACGCGGCCGAGATCGGCTTCGTCCTGCTCTTCTCGGTCGAATATGCCCTGCGCGTCTGGACCGCGCCGGAATGCGGGATGAGCCGGCTGCGCTGGATGCGCACGCCCTCGGCGGTGATCGACGTGCTCGCCATCCTCGGCTCGGTGCTCCCGTTCCTCGGCGCCAACGCGATGCTTCTGCGCCTGCTTCGGGTGATGCGGATGCTCCGGGTCGCCAAGCTCGGCCGTTTCTCCAAGGCCTTCGCGATCATGGATCGGGCCGTCCGCTCGCGGCTCAACCACCTCGCCGTGTCGCTGATGATGTTCCTGTTCTTCCTCGTCATCGGCGCCACCCTCATCTACCTGATCGAGGGCGACGCCCAGCCGGATAAGTTCGGCTCGATCCCGCGCTCCTTGTGGTGGACGGCGGTGACGATGACCACGGTCGGCTATGGCGACGTCGTCCCCATGAGCCCGATCGGCAAGCTCGTCGCAGCTTTGATCTCGATTGGCGGAATCGTCCTGATTGCCATCCCGACGGGAATCATGGCGGCATCGTTCAGCGACGAGTTCGCGGCCGAGGAGGCCCGCCGCAGGAAGCTCGACGACTAGCTACGCCGCTCCCGCGCCTCTGCGATGGCGTCGCGAAGCGCCTCGTAGCCGACCGCGCCGTGGAGGATCCGGTCGCCGACGATGAAGGTCGGCGTCCCCTGCGCGCCGAGCGCGCGCGCCATCGACATGTTCTGGCGCACCTCGCGGGTCGCCTCCTCGGTGAGCTCGGCCTCGCCAATGCCGGTGGACTGGCTCGCTGCCGCGATCGTCTGCGCCGTCGGCGGGCCGGCCGCGAACAGGGCGTCGTGGAACTGCTTGAACTTGCCAGCGCGCGCCGCCGCCATGCTGGCGATCGCCGCCTGCTCGCTGTTCGGGCCGAGCACCGGGAATTCGCGATAGACGACGCGCAAGCCAGGATCCTCGCGGATCAGCCGGTCGACATGCGGGTTGCTCGCCCGGCAGAAGCCGCAGGCATAGTCGAACAGCTCGACGAGGACGACCTCCGGCCGCGCTGCACCCGCCCAGGAGCCGTGATAGGGGGTCTCGAGCGCCTGCCGGTGCGGCGCGATGATCGACGCCGTCTGTCGCGCCTCGAGCTCCTGGATCGCTTCGCCGACCACCTCCGGATTCTGGAGCAGGTAGCGGCGCACGAAATAGCCCGAGAAAGCGGCGGTCGCGACCGCGCCGATCAGAATGCCGAGGAGAACGGCCGTCAGGCTGCGCAGCCAGTCGCGCTTCTTGCTGTCTTGTGTCGTCATAGGTCCGCGTTCCTACCGGCGGTGCGGGGGTCTGTCTCCCCCCTCCCGTCAGCGGTTGCGGCGCGCGCGCTCGACCGCGGCGCGCGAGACCATCGCGATGTCCTGCGCCCTGATCCAGTCCGGCGAGTGGGCCGGGATGCCCAGCATCGCCTGCTCGGCATTCGCCAGGGCAAGCCGAGGCTGGCCGATCAGATTGTAGCGTTCGGCCGTCGCAAGGGCCGCCCGCGCGGAATCGCCCTCGCGGTCGTAGACGATGCCGAGCTGGTACCAGGCGAAGGGATTGGTGTTGTCGCGCCCGATCGCAGCGCGCAGCACGCGCTTGGCCTCGTCGAAATTGGCCGGGTCCTCGGTGGAAATGAGGGCGTGGCCGAGCAGGGCCGCGATCAGCGGCTGGTTGGGCGCGCCCGCGACCGCGCCGCGCAGCGATTCCAGCGCTTCGCGCGGACGCCCGGTCTCAAGGAGGATCTGGCCTCTCAGCTCCAGGAAATAGGGATCGTTGGGCCGCGCCGTCAGCAGCGCGTCGGCCTCGGCGATCGCCCGGTCCGGATGCGCGTTGCGGTGCCAGGCATAGGCCCGGGCGTACCGCGCCGGCATCGACGTGTCGCTCTCCGGGTAGCGCTGCAGGGTTCGCCGCGGATCGTCCACGAAGCCGATCAGCTTCGCGCGAACCCGCTGGAATCGCTCCTCCAGGGCCGGCTCTGTCTGCGCGTTCCAGGCGGCATCGGTCTGGTAGACATTCTCCAGTACCGCAAGGCGCTCGCGGTTGAGCGGGTGGGTCCGCGTGTAGCTGTCCTCCTGCGGGATGTTCAGGCGGAATTCCTGGTTCTGGAGCCGTTCGAAGAAGGCCAGCGATCCGCGGCCGCTGATCCCTGCCCGGTGCAGGAACGAGGCACCTGCCGCGTCGGCCGAGCTTTCCTGGGTTCGGCTGAAGGCGAGGAAGCGGCCGATCGCGGCGCGCTGGCCCATCGACATGATCGCAGCACCGGCCTCGCCGCCGCCCGCGGCGATCGCCGCGGCACCGAGCAGCAGCGAAAGCAGGGTGATCCCGGTCGCCTCGCGAATGCCCTCCCCCATGCGGATGATGTGTCCGCCGGTGATATGGCCGAGCTCGTGGGCGATCACGCCCTGGACCTCGTTGGCATTGTCGGCCCGGGTGATCAGGCCCGAATGGATGTAGACGATCTGCCCGCCGGCGACGAAAGCATTGATCGAATCGTCGTGGATGAGGACGATCTGTACGTCGGCCGGGCGAAGGCCTGCAGCCTCGATGATCGGCCGCGAGATGTCGTTGAGGAGCGCCTCCGTCTCGGCGTCGCGAAGGATCGATTGCGCCGCCGCAGGCTGGGCGACGAAGGCGAAGCTCAATGTGATGAGCATCAGCAACCGGGCCAGGAAGGCTCCGGGCCGTGGACGGGTACGGGTCGCTTCAGCCATGGCGCGATCCTATCCCCTCAAGGCGATGAACCCTAGATGAAATTCGCTCAGCCGCGCCGGTTGATCGACAGCCGGGCGAAATGCGCCTCGATCGCCCGCCGCATGCCGTCGGCGATCTGCGCCTGCCCTTCGGGCGAGTGGATGTAGTCGGTGTCCGTCTCGTTGGTCAGGTAGCCGGATTCGAACAGGATCGAGGGAATGTCGGGCGCCTTGAGCACGATCAGCGAGGCGAAGCGATGCCATTCCGGCCGGAATGGGAAGACCGGCGCCGCCTCGCGATAGAGAATTCGGGCGAAGTCCGCCGAAACGTCCATGCTCTCCCGCTGGGCGAGGTCGATCAGGATCGCATTGACGTCCGGGTTACGGCTCATTCGGGCGCCGCCGATCAGGTCGGCCTGGTTCTCGCGCCGGGCGAGCTCGGCGGCGTGCCGGTCGGACGCGACCTCGGACAAGGTGTAGATGGTCGCGCCGCGGGCGCCGTCGTTGAGCGGCGCCGCGTCGGCGTGGATCGAGATGAACAGGTCCGCATTGAGCCGCCGTGCGATCTCGTAACGATCGTTGAGGAAGAGGTAGCGATCGTCCTCCCGGGTGAGCGCGACCCTGACCCGCCCCGAACGGGCGAGCTCGTCCCGGATCCGCCGTGCCAGGGCAAGCGTGACATTCTTTTCGAGCCGCCCGCCGAAGGGCGACGCGGCGCCGGGGTCGCGCCCGCCATGGCCCGCATCGATCACGACGAGCGGCGGATCGTCGCCGCGCGCCGCCGTGACCTGCGGCAGATCGCCTGCGCCAGCGCTTCTTGCCGCCGCGATCGGAATAGTGACGGCGCTTGCCGACGGCGCATCCGGATCCGCGGCGCGCGCGCCGTCGAGACCGGCATAAGCGATGAGGCTCGCAAGCAATGCGAGGACGTAGGTCATTGTCTTTTTGTGGCTTGCTTCCCACTCTCGGGTCCAGTGAAAATGACTTTTGGTTGCTGGCAGTCCCACGGGGTGCTAGCACCGCATTATCGGGCCAAATCCCGGATCTGCCTGCCAGACCCGAGCGGCTCGAGGAGTAAGCCGGTCCTATGCCGGCAAGACAGGTTGACGCTGCATGAGGCATTTCTCCCCCCATCACCGACGCTTCCCGAGCGGAAGCGGCGTGCGTGCGGGGGTGTCGCGGTCGGTCTTCGGAACCGGCCTGCCGCTCGCAGCAGAAGCGCCCTTTTTCTTTGCAACCAGGACCTATGCCGCGCGGGCAATGAACGCCGCGGCGGTGTTCCTATACGAGCGCGCGCGCCATGCCGAAGGCTCAGGCCCGCCGGCCGCGCTGCGCGTGTGGAGTAAGATTGATGACAATGCGCATGCTGATCGACGCGCGCCACCGGGAAGAGACCCGTGTGGCCGTGGTCAAGGGCAACAGAATCGAAGAATTTGATTTCGAATCCGCCGAGCACAGGCAGCTCAAGGGAAATATCTATCTCGCCAAGGTGACCCGCGTCGAACCGTCGCTTCAGGCGGCGTTCGTCGATTATGGCGGCAACCGCCACGGCTTCCTCGCCTTCTCGGAAATCCACCCCGATTACTACCAGATCCCGCGCGAGGACCGCGAGGCCTTGCTGCGCGAGGAAGCGGAGCATGCCGAGGAGGAGGCGCGCCTTCGCGCCGCCGAGGAAGCTCGCCTCGAAGCCGAGGAAGACGGCGAGACGATCGAGGGCGAATTCGAGGAGATCGAGCCTGCCGCCGACGAGGAATCCGAGGAAGGCGAGCCCGCCGCCCGGCCCGAGGCCGCCAGCGCCCCCGAGGAGAATGCGGCCGACGAGCTCCGCCGCAAGCGCCAGAATCTGCGCCGCCGCTACAAGATCCAGGACGTTATCCGGCGCCGCCAGGTGCTGCTCGTCCAGGTCGTTAAGGAAGAGCGCGGCAACAAGGGCGCTGCCCTCACCACCTATCTCAGCCTCGCCGGCCGCTATTGCGTGCTGATGCCGAACACCAGCCACGGCGGTGGTATCTCCCGCAAGATCTCGAACGGCGCGGATCGCAAGCGCCTGAAGCAGATCATGGCGGATCTCAGCCTGCCGCCGAGCATGGGCTGCATCGTCCGCACCGCCGGCCTCTCGCGCACCAAGACCGAGATCAAGCGCGATTTCGATTATCTCGCCCGGCTCTGGGACGAGATCCGCGAGAAGACCTTGGGCAGCTCCGCTCCGGCCCTGATCCACGAGGATTCGAACCTCGTGAAGCGCGCCATCCGCGACATC
This sequence comes from Pseudomonadota bacterium, assembly GCA_023390415.1. GTDB lineage: Bacteria > Pseudomonadota > Alphaproteobacteria > Sphingomonadales > Sphingomonadaceae > Allosphingosinicella. The sequence goes on from JAEWCW010000037.1 coordinate 27,125, forward strand.
TACCATCGCGAGATCGAGGAGGTGCTGGTCGAGGGCGAGGAGGGCTACAAGGCCGCCCGCGCCTTCATGAAATTGCTGATGCCCAGCCACGTCCGTCGGGTGAAGGCCTATGCGGACACGGTGCCGCTGTTCCAGCGCTTCGGAGTCGAGGACCAGCTTGCGGGCATGTACCAGCCGGTCGTGCAGCTGAAGTCCGGCGGCTATCTGGTGATCAACCCGACCGAGGCTTTGGTCTCGATCGACATCAACTCCGGCCGCTCCACCCGCGAGCATAATATCGAACAGACCGCCTACGCGACCAACCTGGAGGCCGCCGCCGAGATCGCCCGCCAGCTTCGCCTGCGCGACATGGCCGGCCTCGTCGTCATCGACTTCATCGACATGGAATCGAACGGCCATATCCGGAAGGTCGAGAAGGCGATGAAGGAGGCGCTGAAGAACGATCGCGCCCGAATCCAGGTCGGCCGCATCTCGTCCTTCGGCCTGATGGAGATGAGCCGCCAGCGCCTTCGCACCGGCGTCCTCGAAGCCTCGACCAAGCCCTGCCCGCATTGCGAAGGCACCGGCCTGATGCGCACCGCCGCATCCTCGGGCCTCTCCGCCCTCCGAATGATCGAGGAAGAGGCCGGCCGCGGCCGCGGCTCGATCGTCATCCTCCGGGCCGGCCGCGAGGCCGCGGTCTACGTCCTCAACAAGAAG
>JAEWCW010000056.1 GCA_023390415.1 Pseudomonadota bacterium
CCGGCGCGCGCTCGATATAGTCGCTGAGCACGTTGTCGAGGAAGCGCATGACGTCCTCGATGAACATCTTGTCGCCGTTCCACTCGTCCCAGGTCTCGAGGTTCAGCGACGAGAGGCAGCAGACCGCGGTGCGGTCGTTGCCGAGATGGTCGCGGCCGGTCGGGAGCGTGATCTCCGAGCAGAGGTTCGACGTCGAGACCTTGAGGCCAAGCTCGCGCTGGTGGCGCGGCATGGTCGAGTTCACCTTGTCGATGAAGATGATGTACGGTTCACCCGTAGCCAAACGCGTCTCGACCAGCTTCTGGAAGAGGGCGCGGGCGTCGACGGTCGAGCGCTCGGAGCCGTCCTTGGGGCTGCGCAGGGTCCATTCGGCGCCGTCGCGGACGGCTTCCATGAAGTCGTCGGTGATCAGCACGCCGTGGTGGAGGTTGAGCGCCTTGCGGTTGAAGTCGCCCGACGGTTTGCGGATCTCGAGGAACTCCTCGATCTCGGGGTGCGAGATGTCGAGATAGCAGGCGGCGGAGCCGCGGCGGAGCGAGCCCTGGCTGATCGCTAGGGTGAGCGAATCCATCACACGGACGAACGGGATGATTCCGCTGGTCTTGCCGTTGAGGCCGACCGCCTCGCCGATTCCGCGGACATTGCCCCAATAGGTGCCGATGCCGCCGCCGCGCGCGGCCAGCCAGACATTCTCGTTCCAGGTCCCGACGATGCCCTCGAGGCTGTCGTCGACCGAATTGAGGTAGCAGGAGATGGGCAGGCCCCGGCCGGTGCCGCCGTTGGAGAGGACGGGCGTGGCGGGCATGAACCACAGGCGCGACATGTAATCGTAGAGGCGCTGGGCGTGGCCGGCGTCGTCGGCATAGGCCGAGGAGACCCGGACGAACAGGTCCTGGAAGCTCTCGCCGGGGAGCAGGTAGCGGTCCTGGAGCGTGTCCTTGCCGAAATCGGTGAGCAGCGAATCGCGGCTGCGATCGACCTCGACCGGATAGAGGATCGGCTTCACCGACTTCGAATCATGCTTCGAGGTCGGCGCCTTCTCCTTGCGCTCCTTGCGCGGCGCTTCGGCCGTGGCGACGTCGGCACTGGTCACTTCGCTGCTGCCCGACAAATCCATCACCCTATACCCCTTGTTCTCAATTCGTTCCAGCGGGTTCATAGCCCACCTTAGGCGCTTTGAAAGGGGTCCGTCGGGTTAATTCGGCCTTGTCCCCGATATCCACAGGACGCGCCTCTCCCACTCCCAGGCGATATGGGGCCTGCAGCGAGAGTCTACAACCACTAGCGTACCCCCCTTGGTGCCGCCACAATCGATAGTGGCTCAAAGCGGCCCCGCCGCCAAGACCGTAAATGCGCAGCCAACCGAATTTCGTCGCATTTCGGGCGCGACGAAACGAGGCTCCGAGGGGGCGGGACGAGCGCTGCCTGAGCCAAGACTCTGGCGCTGCGCGCCTTTCCGCCACAGGGGGCGCGCAACGCATCGAATCGGGATCGAATCCTACTCATTCCCCGTTCATCACTGAGCCGCTAGAGCGTCCCCGATGCGTGAGGAGTCCGCCGTGAAGAGAATGCACCTGACGATCGCTGCCGGCACCGCCGTCGCGGTGGCCGCCATCGCGTTCGCCTTGCTCGGCCCCGCCGCGGCCGCGCAGAAGGCCGAGCCACAGGCCAAGACGCCGTCGAGCTGGTCCTACGAGATCCGCAACGGCCGCCGCGTGCCGCGCGCCAACCGCGTGACCGCCGCCGATGGCTCGTGGCGCGAGGAAGTCCGCGACGGCAATTGCACGACAGTCCGCACGATGAGCGCCACCGGCGAATATCGCGAGACCCGCGAGTGCGACTAGCGGCGTAGTAGGGAAGCGCTCTCCCCCACTTCCAGGGAGGGCGAGCCTAATTACGAGAGCGCAAGCGACGCCGATGCTTGCAAACCCGGCTCACCATCCGGTGATGTCGGCGGTGTCCGTCAGCAGCTCGAGAATAGCGGGCCGTCCGCTGTGAGCGGCCCGCAACGAGCGCTCGTCCTCATCAATCCGGTCACAGCTCAGCTCTTTAAGCGCGGCCTCGATCTCCGCGCGCCGCGCGCGGTCGTAAGGCTCTTCTCCCAGGAAGTGGTTGCAGCCCGCTCGGCGTTCGATGAACGCGGCAATCTGGGGCGGAGCGCTTTCAATTCGATCCCGCAATGCCTGCCACACCGCATCGGCGAGCGGAGGCGTCAGTGCCGCAGCAAGGAGTGCGAGCATCAATCCGTCTTGAGTTCGCCCGCGGTGCGGGCACGGCGGGGCTGGGTGGGGGCTGCGGGGGGAAGGGCGTGGCAGGCGGGGAGGCCGAGCTCGGCCATGTCTTCGCAGTCGCGGACCTGGACGTCGCCATTGGGGGCGATGAAGATCGCATATTGCTTGTTGTTGTCGCAGCGCGCCGTCCACAGCGCCATGCCTTCATATTCGCCCTGGTGGACCGGATTGGGCTCGACCCGGAGCGGACAGCTGTTGCCGGTCTGGCGGATCGCGCGGACCAGGCCGACGCGGCGGAGATTGTCCGGAAGCGCCAGCAACTCCTCCTGGTGGCGATTGCGGATCCGGACGTCGCCGGACTCGTTGCCGCCGGCCGCCTGGTCGTTGGCTGCTGCTGCGGCGGCGCGCTCATTGCCGGGCGCGGCGTCGCCGCCGCAGCCGGCGAGAAGGGTGAGCGCGAGTGCGGCGGATGCGAGCGTCCTGATCATCTGTCTCTCCGTCTCCCGGCCAACGGACGGGGCCGTCGCCGGTTTCATACCCTGATGTTTCTGCACTTTCAGGGCGCAAGCCGCCAGTCCCTGCCGCCGACCGGCCGGCGCATCGTCACCTGGCCGACGCTTCCGAACGGCCGCCCGTCCCCCGTGCGGCCGTAAAGCTGGACCGGAATCTCCAGCCAGACGAAGCCGTCCGATTCGATCGGGATGGTCGGGACGTGCACGGTCGCGCGATAGTCGGCATAGCCGGCGAAGCTCTCCGCGAGGCGCTGGGCGGTGAGGCCGCGCTGCTCGCGGAGCGCAAGCGCCCCGGCATAATCGCGCCGGCCGATCCGTTCGTAATAGAGGCGCAGGGTTGCGGCCGCGGCCTCGGCGTCGGCGAGCTCGGCCGCCGTCGGCACGCGCGCCGGCCGGGTGGGCGGCGTCTGCTCCGCGGTGTTCGCGGGAGACTGGCGCGAGTCGCAGGCGGAAGCCGCAAGGGCGACAAGAAGAACTATATTTCTCAATGGCTTGTCATTCGCGGCGCATCTTCTCGCAGGGTTGGGCGTTGATCCTTGCAAGGAGAGAGAAGTGAGTCGTGCATTCGTCAAGGAGATAGACGACGCGCCGGAGCCGCCGCTTGCCGAGCGCCCGGTCAGCAGCGCCCCCAATTTGGTGACGCCGCGCGGCATGCGCCTGATCGAATCGCGGGTGGGCGCGCTGGAGGCCGCGCTTCGGATGCCGGGCGCCGACGAGGCGGCGCTGCGCCGCGACCTGCGCTACTGGCAGCTGCGCCGCGCGACCGCGCAGATCGTGGTTCCCGAGGAGCGGCCGGCAAGCATCGGGATCGGGACCACCGCCACGATCCGGCGGGGCGTGCTGATGAGCAAGGTGACGATCGTCGGCGAGGACGAGGCGGACCCGGCGACCGGCCGCATCGCCTGGACCGCGCCGCTCGCCCGCGCGCTGGACGGCGCCGAGCCCGGCGAGGTCGTCGAGCTCGAAGCCGGCGGACGGATCGAGGAGGTTCTGGTCATCGAGGTTCGGCGGGCCGAGGAATAGGCCTCCGCGCAGGGTCAGCAGACCTCGTATTTCCAATGGCGGCGCTTGCCTTCCGCCAGCCATTCCACCGATTGGGCGACGCGCCTGGCGCGGGTTTCCGCGCGCTTGGCCTCCGTCACCCACTCGACATAGTCGCGGCGGGCGCTGGGCGGGAAGGAATCGAAGGTCGCCTGCGCGGCGGCGTTTCCCGCGAGCGCTTCGACGAGGTCCGGCGGGGTCTCGGCCTCGGGCTTGAGCGGCTTCTTTTCGCGCGTCTTGCGGCCGGCGTCGTTGAGCGCTGCGGCCTTGCGGATCAGGCCCTCGAGCACGTCCGACGGCGGAAGGTCGTCCACCGACTCGAGCCGGCCGAACTGACCCATCGCGTCACGCTCCGCGCCGGTTTCGCCGACCACGTCCTTGCCGCGCCAGAAGCCGAAGGTGGCATGGGCTTTGAAGGCGGCCATGCCAGCCATCATCTGCCCCTTGTACATGAAATGGGGCATCGACCATTTCACGGTCTCCTCCGCCTCCGGACAGGCGGCGTGGACGGCGGCGCGGATGCGCTCCAGGATCGGCTTCGCGAAGTCGGCCTGGCGCTCGATATAGGCGTCGATGCGCGGGTCCCTGCTCATGCCGCCAGCATAGACTCGTTCCAGCCGGGAATCGATTCGCCTCGGCGCAGGCGCCGGAACGCGGGATTCCGCGCTTCGTCGGCGGCTCATGCGCGCCGCACGGCTCAATTCGGCGATGATCGAGCGGATCTGCTTCGACGATGAGGCGCGGACCCTGGAGGTGCGGTTCCGGGGCGGGGACAGCTATGTTTATCATGAGGTGCCGGCGGACATTTACGAAGGGCTGAAGGCGGCGGACTCGGCGGGGCGCTATTTCAACGAGCGGGTGAAGGGGCGGTTTCGGTGCGTGCCGAGCAGGCGGAAGTTCCGCCCGCAGGCGGCGTGAGGGGCGGACGGACGGGAGCTCGACCGAGATCGTCATCCCAGCGCAGGCTGGGATCTCGGGGGGTGAAGAGCGGGGGCGTTTATGGAGCGCTCCACCTGCGCCCGAGACTTCTCGTCCTGAGATGCCAGCCTTCGCTGGCATGACGGGTTCTGGAGTGTCGGCTTCGACCGGGACCGTCATCCCAGCGAAGGCTGGGATCTCGTGGGGTGAAGGGCGCGAGTGGGGATTAGCGCTCCACAGGCGCCCGAGACTTCTTGTCCTGAGATGCCAGCCTTCGCTGGCATGACGGCTCTGGACGATCAGCCCCGCGACACCGCCTCAAGTGCGATTCGGACGCGTTCCATGTCCTCGCAGAAGGCGCGGTCGAGCGCCTCGTCCTCCAAGCCGGCGCGCGCGCTCACCTGCGGCATCGACAGGCCGATGCGAAGGGTCGCGCCCCAGCTGCCGTCGTCGAGCCGGACGGCCTTGACCGGCTGGCCCAGGCGGACGCCGTGCTCCAGCAGCGCCTTGTGCCAGCGGGTCGAGTCGTCGAAGGTCGCCCGGCCGCCGCCCATGCGCGAGAGATCGAGGGTGGAGAGGGTGCGCATCTCGATCGGGTGGGTGTCGGCCTCCTCGCGCTCGCCGGGTGGATAGGGGGCGACGCGGCGCGCTTCGGTCATCTCGATGATCTCGGACCGGACTGCGGCGTGGAAGCTGAGGATCACGCGCGTGACCGCTTCCAGGCTGAGCTCCTGGAAACGCTCGAGCTCGAAGATCGCCGCTTCGAGGCGGAGCAGAAGGCCGGGATTGGCGCCTTCGGGCAGGATCTCGGCGCCGGGCCAGCTTTGCGGCCATTCGCCGCGGCGGAAGATGGTGGCGAGGCCTGCGGGGAGCGCGGGCGCGCGCTCGGCGAGCGCGGCTGGCACGAGCGCGAAACCGCTGAACGGCGGGCCGCCCATGAACTTGGAGCCGGTGACGAAGACGATCGCATTGCGGTCCAGATAGTCGGCGATGGCGGCGGAGGTGATGCGCGCCTGGCAGGCATCCACGAGGAACGTGACGGAATCGCCATGGCGGGTGGCGAGCGCGTCGATGTCCTCCAGGTGGGGCAGGATGAGGCCGGTCTTCGAGCCGTGGACGACATGGACGAGGACGTGGCGCTGGTCCCGAGCGGCGCCGGCGATCGCCTCGTCCATCCGCGCCGTGATCTCCGCGGAGGGGCGCGGGCGGCCGCGATCGTCGCGGACGGGGATGTCGATCATCTCGACCTTCGTGTCGCCGAAGCCGGGCACCGGATCGCCGGCCGTGGTGGCGATCCCGAGCGCGGTGGATTCGGCGAAATAGCGGCCATAGGCCGAGTGGATGCACCCGCTTCCGACCTCGTCGGCGCCGAGCAGGATATTGTGGGTGCCGTTGGCGGCGCGCCCTTCGACCGCTGCAAGGCCGACATATTCGAGATCGGTGCCGGACGGGGCGAAGA
>JAEWCW010000102.1 GCA_023390415.1 Pseudomonadota bacterium
TCCCGCAATCGTTGATCTGCTCGGTCGCGGGCTCGGCATATTTGCGGAACTGGATCTCGGGCACCGGCATCAGCCCGGCCAGCGCCATGCCGACCGCGCGGCCGATGATCCCCTCCTCGTTGAGCGACGTGTCGAACACCCGCTCGATCCCATATTTCTCCTGGAGGCCGAGGGTGACCGCATGGACCCCGCCCTTCGGGCCGACATCCTCGCCGAAGACGACCACCCGCTTGTTGATCTCGAGCTCGCGGTCGAGGGTGCGGCGGATGGCCGTCACCATGTTGATCCGCTGGCCCTCGGGCTTCGGCTCGTCGTGGCTTGCCGGAGCGCGATAGCCGCGGGTCCACTGGCCGCCGCGCTGCTGGATGACTCCGTCGTAGAAGACGTGATCGAGCACCTGCTCCGGCTGCGAAATCCCGCGCGCCTCGGCGGCGGCCCGGGCCTGCTCGACGGCCTCGGTGGCCTCGGCCTCGATCCGGTCCCACTCCGCCGCGCTCATTCGGCCGGGCACCAGGAACGCTTTGAGCTTCGGCAACGGGTCGCGCGCCCATTCGTCGCGGACCAGGGCCTCGGACTTGTAGGTCTGGGTGTCCTGGAAGCTGTGGCCCTGCAGACGCGGCACGGTGAGGCGCAGAAGCGCGGGGCCCTTGCGGGCGCGGACATGATCGGTCGCGGCCGCGATCAGCCGCGCCGCCTCGGCGGGATCGGTGCCGTCGCCGGAGAAGATCTCGATCCCCTCGAAGCTGGCAAGGTTGGCCGCGATGTCGCCGCCCGGGGTCTGGTAGGTCGAGGGGACCGAGATTCCGAACTGATTGTCCTCGACGTAGAAGAGCATCGGCAATTTCTGGGTGGTGGCGATGGTCAGCGCCGACCAGAAGCCGCCGGTCGCGCAGGACGCATCGCCGCCCAGCACGACCGCAATCGCCTTGTCCCACGCCGTATCGCCCATCACCGAGCGATAATATTCGATCGCCTGCGCCCAGCCGGCGGTCGGCGTGTACTGCGCCCCGACCCCGCCGCACATCGGCAGCGCCGGAACGCCGCCCGGATTGGGATAATTGAACACGACGCCGATGTCGCGGCCGTCCGAATAGCCGCCCTCGCGCCCCATTCCGGAGGCGAGCGCCTCCTCGATCTCGACTCCGAGCGCGAGCAGCAGCGGCCGCGAGCGATAATAACCGCAGGCCGCGTCCTTCGGGCTCGTGAGCCGGGTACCGAGCATGACCTGCGCCATGTCGTGGCCGCGCGCGCTGAACTGGTAGAGCACCTTCTTCTCGGGAACGAGCCGCTCTTCCTCGAGCTTGTCCATCGCGCGGCTGACCTGGACGAGATAGGCGATCCGGCGCCAGTCGAAGGCGGCGGCGGCCTCGTCAGCGCGGGTCTCGGCCGCGACCTCAGCCATCGAGCTTCTCCACCACCGCGGCGGCGAAGTGATCGACATTGTCGTCCGACAGACCGACGACGTTGATGCGGCCGCTATTCGCCATGTAGATTCCCCGCTCCTCGCGAAGCTCGAGCACCGCTTTCTCCGAGAGTGGGAGCATCGAGAACATGCCCTTCTGGCCGCCGATGAAAGCGAGCCGCGGATCGAAGGCCGCGAGCCGGGCGCGGAGCGCGCGGATGCGGGCGCCCATCTCCCCCACTTCAGTCATCCAGTCGGCGCGAAGCGCGGGATCGTCGAGCACGATCCGCGCAACTGCGGCGCCGTGATCGGGCGGCATCGACCACATCGTCCGGGCGAGCTGGACGAGATTGCCCATCACGGTACCGGGGTTGCGCGACTTGACGAAGAGATTGCCGGTGCGCTCGCGATAGATTCCGAAATTCTTGTCGCAGCTTTGCGCGACCAAGGCTTCTTCGGCCGCGGCCACCATCAGGCGAGTCCCCGCCGCATCCTCCTCAAGGCCGGCGCCGAGGCCCTGATAGGCGAGATCGACGAACGGGATGAGGCCGCGGCTCGAGACCAGCTCGGCGACCGCTCGCCACTGGTCGATGTCCAGATCCGCGCCCGTCGGATTGTGGCAGCAGCCGTGGAGGAGAACGAGGTCCCCGGCCTTTGCCTGGCCGAGCGCGCTCATCATCTCGTCGAACAGGATCCGAGTGGAATCCCGATCGTAATAGGGGACCCGGACCAGCTCGAGGCCCGAAGTCTCGATCAGCGGGCCGTGGTTCGGCCAGGTCGGCTGGCCGACGAAGATCCGCGCCTTCGGGTTGGCGAGCGCGATCAGGTCGGCTCCCAGGCGAAGCGCGCCGCAGCCGCCCGGGGTCTGAACGCCGACGATCTTCTCGTCCGATGCGAGATCCCCGAACACGATCGGGCGAATGAGCTCAGTGAAGCGGATGTCGCCGCGCGAGCCGAGATAGGCCTTGGTCTCCTGGGTCTCCCAAAGGATCTTCTCGGCCGCCTTGACCGAGCGCAGGATCGGCGTGCCGCCCGCGGAATCGCGATAGACGCCGACTCCGACGTCGATCTTGTCGGGCCGCGGATCGGCGTCGCACAGCGCAATCAGGTGAAGCAGGGAATCCGACGGCTGGTCGGCAAGGCGCTCGAAGAGGCCGCCCTGGCCGAGGATGAAAGTGTCGGACATTCCGCCTCCTGTGGTTGGGACGGCGCGAGGCCTATCCCCGGTGCCGGGATAGAGCAACAGGGTGGAGATCGCGTATCAGATACGCCGCATCTTGCGCTGGATTTGAAATGATCTTGCGCCTAGAAGGCATTTCATGAGTGAAACTTATCAGCTGGATGCGGTCGACCGCCGAATCGTCCGCGAGCTCCAGCGCGACGCCGGGACGAGCCATGCCGCGCTCGCCGAGCGGGTCGGCGCTTCCCCCGCCTCGGTCTGGCGGCGGGTGCGTGCTCTCGAGAAAGCGGGCGTGCTTGGCCCCTCGGTGCGGCTTGCCAGCGCCGAGCAGCTCGGCCGTCCGGTCAACGTCCTCTGCCAGGTCCGGATGGCGCGCCAGACGGTCGAAGCGCGCGCGGAATTCGAGAGCTTCATCCAGTCCCGCGAGGAAATCGTCGAATGCTACGCCATGTCCGGCGAGTGGGACTATCTGCTCAGGATCTCGGTCCGCGACGTCGCCGACTATGACCGCTTCATCATGCGCGGAGTCCTCGCCCACCCCTCGGTGGCGAACGCCGCCTCGAACTTCGCGCTCCGCCAGGTGAAGTACACGACCGCCATCCCGGTCTGAGCGTCATTTCTCCGCGGCAGGCTCAGCCGGCGGCGGCGCCGGCGGCGATCGCCACACGACGCGCTGCGTACGCTCTTCCTCGAGGGCCTTCCCCTCCGAGTCGATGGCCGGGCGAAAACGGAATCGTTCCTGGATCAGGGAACAGGTGGTCGAATCGAGCGATGCGTCCCCGCTCGACGAGATGACGTTGCAGGACGTCACCTGGCCTTCCGTGCCGATGACGAAGCGGGCGAGGACCGTGCCTGCACGACCTGCCGCGCGCGCCGAAGCCGAATAATCGCTCTCGCTGATCACGCCGCCGACCTGTCGGGCCGGCATCGCCCCGGACGCAAGAGCCGCTGCAGTCAAGATGGTCAACATAAGCACCCCCTCTGCTTTATTGCCGAGTAGGTGCGGCGAACTTCAAGTAGAGTCAAATAGAATCTCGACTGTAATTTACACCTTATTACAATGTAAATCGGGTGTTTACCTGCACAGCAAAAAGGGCGAGCGCGACCTTTCGCACCCGCCCCTCCCTTTCCCGACCTAAGTTATTGCGTCGGCGCATTCTCCGTGATCGGCTCGGCGCTCCACTGGACCATCACGTTGCCGCTGCTTTCTTCCTTGTAGGCGCGCAAATAGACAGGGCTAGTGTCATTGGTGCTGAGCACCGCCTCGCCCTGGCAGCGCGCCTCGGTATCGGTGCGCGACTGCTCAGTGAGGTTGCGCACTTCGGTGATCTTGACGGCATCATTGGCGGTGCCCTCGCGAGCCTTGCCCGCCATGTCGTCGCAGCTGAGGCTCGAGACTTGCGGACTGCAGGCGCCCAACGTCGCGAGCACGGCCAAGGCGCCGCCCAGGCGCAATATGTTGATCATATTCGGTTCCTCCCTGTTGATAGGGGGAACCTTATCGCGCGTACGTGCGCAGGCAAGCGCTTCGGTTCAGGCCGGGACGGTGCAGAGATCGACCCATCCGGACGAGACCAGATCGGCGAGCCGCGCGGGCGAGACCTCGACGGAGGAGGTGAGCGATCCGGCCGCCGGATAGACGATCTCGAAGTCCTTCAACGAGAGGTCGAGATAGACCGGGAGCGCGGTCGCCAGCCCGAACGGGCAGACTCCGCCCACCGGGTGGCCGGTCAGCGCCAGAGTCTCCTCGGCGCCGAGCATGCGCGGGCGGGCCCCAAACCGGTCCTTGGTCTTGCGATTGTCGAGCCGCGCATCCCCGCGCGTGACGAGGAGGAAAGTCTCGCCCGCGCGCACCGCCAAAGTCTTGGCGATCCGCGCCGGCTCGACGCCGAGCGCCTGCGCGGCCTCGGCAACGGTCGCGGTCGAATGCTCGACCTCGATGATCGGGAGATCGGGGGCGCGCACCGCGAGGTCCGCGCGGACGGATTCGAGGCTCATCCGCTCATTCGCCGATCAGGTGGAGCGCAACTTCGCGCCGGTGGGGGGCGCGGCGATGCTCGAACAGGTAGACGCCCTGCCAGGTGCCGAGCGCCAGCCGCCCGCCGACAAGCGGGATCGAGAGCTGGACCTGGGTGAGCGCAGCGCGAAGGTGGGCAGGCATGTCGTCGGGCCCTTCGTCGTCATGCTCGTAGGCGTCGCTCTCCGGCGCGATCTGGGCGAAGAAGCGCTCGAGGTCCCGCCGCGCCGCCGGCGCCGCATTCTCCTGGATGATCAGGGAGCAGGAGGTGTGGCGGCAGAAGAGCGTGAGGAGCCCTGTCTCGAATCCCTGCCCTCCGACCCACTGCGCGATGTCAGGGGTGAACTCCACGAGCCCCGGCCCGTGCGTCGCGATCTCGATCCTGGTTGAGGCCTGCCGCATAGGCGGGGACTTAGCCGCGCGCTAAGAGAAGGGGCAAGGGAGGGTATCCACGATGCGGCATATCGGCATTCTCGCCCATAGCGCGGAAGGCGCGACGCTCTGCTACCGCACGTGCTGGATGGAAGGCGTGCGTCGGCTTGGCGAGCACCGGCATCCGCAGATCACGATGACCGGGATCGCGATGGCTGAGGCGCTTCCCGCCTGGGGATCGGGCGACCTGCCGGCGCTTCGCGCTTTGTTCGCCGCCGACGCCGAGCGGCTGGCCGCGGCCGGCGCCGACTTCTTCGTGCTGCCCGACAATACCGCCCATATCGCGCTCGAGGCGCCGGGCGGGGACTTCGCCCTTCCCTGCCTCCATATCGGCGAGGTCGTCGCCGAGGAGGCAGCGCGCAGCGGCTTTCGGCGGGTCGGAATCCTCGGCACGCAATGGACGATGACCGGCCCGGTCTATCCCGGCGCGCTCGGCCGGCGCGGGATCGGCTGGGAGGTGCCGGATGCGGACGATCGGGCGACGATCCACCGGATCATCTTCGACGAGCTCTGCCTCGGCGTCTTCACCGAAGAATCGCGCACGGCCTATGTCGTGATCATCGAGAAGCTCGCCGCGCGCGGCTGCGACTGCGTGGCTTTGGTCTGCACCGAGATCCCGCTGCTGATCACCGCCGAAACGTCGCCGCTGCCGATTCTC
>JAEWCW010000110.1 GCA_023390415.1 Pseudomonadota bacterium
GCTTCGCACAGCGCCGCGGCCGGATGGGCGGCGGCTTCGGCGGCGAGGCCTTCGCCCGGCTGGATTCGAACGGCGACGGCCGGATCTCGCTGGCCGAGGCGACCGCAGCGCGGCTCCAGCGCTTCGACCGGGTCGATTCGAACCGCGACGGACGGATCAGCCGCGAGGAGATCGAGGCGGTGCGCGGCGAGCGTCCCGCCCGCTGATCGCCACTGATCGTAACGCGAGAAGCCGGGGCGGCGACGCTCCGGCTTCTTCGCGTTCAGATGCCGCCGGCGACCGGATCGAGCCCCGCTTCGGCGAGGCTCCGTAGGAGATCGGCTTCGCAGGCGGCGAGCACCGCTTCGTCGGTCGCGCGGACTACGAAGTTCGCGCCGACCTTGCCTTCGCGGAAGAAGGGATAGGAGCCGATCTGGGTGCCGGCATGGCGCCGCTCGGTTTCGGCGAGCATGTCCGCCACCTCGCTCTCGGGCACCCGGCAACCGATGGTCCGCGAGAGCAGCGGCCGGCCGCCCTCCAGCTTGCCGTTCAGCGCTTCGAGCATCGCCGCGGCGATGTGCGGCACGCCGGCGAGGATGAAGATATTGCCGATCCGGATCCCCGGCGCGCCCGAGACCGGATTGTCGATCAGCTCGGCGCCGTCCGGCACCCGCGCCATCCGGAGCCGCGCCTCGGTGAGGCCGCCGCGAGACTCGTAATAACGTTCGAGCCCGGCGCGCGCAGCCGGGTGAACGACCACCGCGACCTTGAGGGCGGCGGCGATCGCGTCGACGGTGATGTCGTCATGCGTCGGGCCGATCCCGCCGGTGGTGAACAGATAGTCGTTGGCGGAGCGGAGCGCGTTCACCGCCTCGCCGATCCGCTCGAGATCGTCCGGCACGACCCGCACTTCGCTGAGGCGGATGCCCTGGATGTTGAGCCAGAGCGCGATCGGCGCGACGTTGCGGTCCTGGATCCGGCCCGAGAGGATCTCGTCGCCGATGATCAGCAACGCCGCCGTCCAGATCCGCTCGCTCGCCATGACTTCCCTTAGTTGACTGCCCCGCCCTCGCCAAGCGCCGCGCAAGCCCCTATATTCGCATGATGTTCGAGACCATCGAGCGCGACAGCGCGATCATCGGCCGCGCCGGCGGCATCAAGCTCCACGGCCCCGAGGGCTTCGAAGGCATGCGCCGCGCCGGCCGGGTCGCCGCCGAGGTGCTCGACGCGCTCGTCCCGCACGTCGTGCCGGGCGTCACCACCCAGGCGCTCGACGACATCGTCTATGCGGAGATGCGCGCGCGGGGCGCGGTCCCGGCGACTCTCGGCTATCGCGGCTACACCAAGAGCTGCTGCACCTCGATCAACCATGTCGTCTGCCACGGAATCCCGGGCGACCGGGTCCTCAAGGACGGCGACATCGTGAATATCGACGTGACCCCGATCGTGGACGGCTGGCACGGCGACACCAGCCGCATGTACCTCGTCGGGGACGTGCCGCTGAAGGCGCGCCGGCTCGTCGACGTCACCTACGAATGCCTGATGCTCGGGATCGAACAGGCGCGGCCGGGCAACCGGCTCGGCGACATCGGCCATGCCATCCAGAGCCATGCGGAGAAGCAGCGCTACGGGGTCGTCCGCGATTTCTGCGGCCACGGGCTCGGCCGGACCTTCCACGACGCGCCCGAGGTCGTCCATGTCGGCCGCCCCGGCACCGGCCCGGAGCTTCGGCCCGGCATGTTCTTCACGATCGAGCCGATGATCAATATCGGCCGCCCCGAGTGCAAGGTGCTCGACGACGGCTGGACCGCGGTCACCCGCGACCGCTCGCTCTCGGCGCAGTTCGAGCATTCGATCGGGATCACCGAAGAGGGCTGCGAGATCTTCACCGCGAGCCCGAGAGGCCTCGACAAGCCGCCTTACGCCTGACCGCCGTCAGCCGCGGCGCGCGATATGCGCCCGGATTCGCTCCAGCAGCGCCCGGTCGGCGCGGGCGAGCACCATGGTGCCGGCCTCGGCGAACTTCGCCCGCGCCTCGTCGTGCCGCCCCGACCGCCACAGCGCTTGGCCCCAGGCGACGTGCAAGGCCCCCCAGCGCGGCGCGTAGCGCGCCGCCTGGGCATAGAGCCGCGCCGCCTGGGCGTGATCGCCGCGAGCAGCGACCAGGTCGGCGCGCTGCTTGAGCGGATCGGCCCATTTGGGCTGGATCCGGCTGGCTTCGGCGAAGGCCGCCGCAGCGCGTGTCGGATCGCCCGCAGCGGCTAGGGCCCGTCCGAGCGCCTCGTGCGCAAAGGGGAGAGACGGTCCGCGGCGCACAGCCTCGCCGAACCAGCGCAGGGCTGCCGCGCGGTCGCCCCTGGCGGCAGCAACCTCGCCCCGCGCGACCAGGCAGGGATAGCAATCGCTCTCCAGGGGCGCGAGCAGGGCTTCGGCCTCCGCAGCCCGCCCGGCCCGCGCCAATTCCGGCGCCATGGCCGACCAGAAAATCCGGGCGAAGTCCCGCCTGGTGCCCTCGTTGACCCCGCCAAGCAAGGCCGACACCAGGCGGACCTGTCCGGCTATGTCGCGCGCCATCGCTTCCCTGTCGCCGATTCCGAGGGTTCGGGCGAACTGCGCGTCCAGCCGCAAGAGCAGCTGGTAGCGCTCCGCTTCATTGAGATCGTCGGTGCCAAGCGTCGTCACCTGCCCGGTGCGGCGATTGTAGCCGATCAACTCCGAATATCGTTCCAGATTGGCGTCGCCGGCCTGGACGTCGTGAAGGCGATAGCGCGACACCACCGCCCGACCGAGATAATCGGCGGCGTAGGAGGAATGGCCGACCCGGCTTGCCGCTTCGAGCGCGGGCGCCGCGTCGATCTCGGCCCCGGTCAGCCGTGCGACATCGGCGCCCCTGCTCATCAGAAACTGGCCGCGGAACTCCTCCGAGATCGCGCGGCCGTCGCCGATCATCGAGTCGACCCTGCGATAATGGGGCAGCGCTTCCTCCCACCGGCCGAGGGTGACGAGCGCCGTTGCGTAATTGCCCGTCGGCATCGGGAAATCCGGAAGCGCCTCGGCTGCCTGGCGGAGCGCAGGCAATCGCTCGCTCTCGCCTATCTCAGGGCCGGCGAGGGCATTCGCATAGGCGACTCGTCCCCAGGGGCGCTCCTTCTCAGGCCCGTTGAGCGCAAGCTCCCTGGCGACGGCGATCGCCTCGTCGCGGCGCCCCGCCCCGACCAGATAGACGGAATAGCGATAGGGCTGAGTCTGCCGGAACACGCCTTCCGCAACCTGCGCCACCAGCGAGGCGAGCTCCGGGCCCGTCGCGCTCACCGCATTCTGGCCGCTGGTTCGCGCGCTGACCGTCCAGCCGTCCGCCAGGCGCACGGCTTCGCCCGAGATCCGCGTCTCCTTGCCGAACCAGCTTCTCAGCAGCCGGCGCAGGTCGCCGATCGTCGCCCCGGTGCTCGGAATCGAGACGTTGATGTCCCCGCCCCAATCGACGCTGTAGCTGTCCGCCGGCCGGGTCGAGAGGGTGCGCGACTGCATCAGCGCGATCTGGTCCATCACCTGGGTCGCCATCACCTCGCCGCTGAGGCCGGCTTGGGAAAGGGCCGCCGGTACCCGGAAGGGCTCGACCACCAAGCTCTCGCTTCGGGAGGCGTTCCAGATCAGGGCGAGTGTCGTGACGATGAGCGCTGCGACGGCGACGAGGATCAGCCAGCGGGTGATCCACTGGACGCGCACGTTGGACAATTCCTCGCGCTCGCGCCTGCACTGGATCTCTATGAGATCCGCGTGGCGTTCGAGCACGACCTGCGCGGCGCTGCCCGGGACGGCGCCGGCCGCAACCGCCTTCATCGCGATCTCGATGGCGTCGGTCGTGTCGACCTGGTCCGGCTGTACTTGCTCTTGGCGGCGCGCCCTTCTCGGCCTTTTCACAGCCCCAGGCTCGACATCGGACATCGCTACATCACCCCCTAGAGGATGAGCAGCCTAACCACAGAGTGCGACTTTACCAATTCGTTTGTTTGTCTGGGGAAGTGGTCCGAAAGGCCTCTCGACCCGGTTCATAGTGGATGCGCCCCGTGCGACCGGCACACTAGCGACTCTTCGTTAAAGAGCCAGTCGTTGGGATGGCTGCCACGCTCGATCGGCCAAGAGGCCGGTCAATCGCCACGGTGCACTGGTGCAAAATCCTGAGGATTTGCGCCTCCATCTCGCTCGAGGTGGCGGCGGCGATCCGGTGGTGCGCTTCGGCATAATCGGGCGCTCGCCGGGCGATAAGCTCGCTCAGGGTCTCCGCAATATCGCGTCCGTCGAAGAGCGGCCGTCCGCCGCTTGCGGCGATCCTCGCGGCGAGCAGGTCCTCCGGCACGTCCAGCCAGAAGACGGTCGCATTCGCCCGCGCCGCCGCACGCACGGCGGGGTCGGAGAACCCGCCTCCGCCGAGTGCGATCACGCGCGTCTCCTGGGCGAGCAGTGACAGGATCAGGCGCCGTTCCAGGGCGCGAAACGCCGCCTCGCCGTCTTCCGCGAAGATGGCCGGGATCGGCCGACCGGCCTCGCGCTCGACCATCTCATCGCTATCCGCGAAAGCGCAGCCGATCCGTGCGCCAAGCATGCGCCCGACCTTCGTCTTCCCAGCGCCCGGCAGACCTACGAGCAGCACGGAGCGCTCGAGGGTCAGCACCATTCGAGAAGGTTCGCGATGATCCGGTCGCCGCGCGGCGTCAGGATCGATTCGGGGTGGAACTGGAGGCCGATCTGGCGCGATGCGGGATCGCTCACGGCCATGACCAGCCCTTCGCTGGTCGCATCGACTCTGAGCCGCTCGGGCACGTCATATGTGACGAGGCTGTGATACCGCCCGACCGCCAGCGGGTTCGGCAGCCCGGCGAAAACGCCCTCTCCGCGATGGTCCAGCCGGCAAGCCTTGCCGTGCACCGGCGCGGGCGCGCGCTCGACCCGCCCGCCGGCCTCGGCGACGATCGCCTGGTGACCGAGGCATATGCCGATGAGAGGAATGCGGCCCTTGGCCGATGCGATCACCTCCATCGTGCAGCCCGCGTCGCGCGGTCCGCCGGGACCGGGCGAGATCAGGATCGCCGCGCCCCGGAGCTCCGCCCGCGCGATCACGTCGGAGGCCGACGCGGTGTTGCGGACGACCTGAACGGCCGCTCCGGCCCGCTCCAGCGCGTCCACCAGATTGAAGGTGAAGGAGTCGAAATTGTCGACGAGGAGGATCGGCCGGGTCACTGGGCCGAGGCTCCCGCCAGGGCGCCGAGCAAGGCCGCGGCCTTGCGCCGCGTCTCCTTCGCCTCGGCTGCGGGATCGCTATCGTGGACGACGCCCGCGCCGGCCCGCACATAGGCAGTCCCGTCTTTCACCACAGCGGACCGGATGACGACTCCGGTGTCCATCTCCCCGGCGCCGTTGAGCCAGCCGACAGCGCCGCCATATGCCCCGCGCCGGTCGCGCTCCAGGCTGCGCAGAAGCTGCGTCGCGCGCAGCTTCGGCGCTCCGGACAGCGTGCCGACATTGAGACAGGTCTGGAGGGCGTGAAGGCAATCGGCGGATGGGGAGAGGCGGCCGGTCACCGAGGAGACCAGGTGCATCACCTTCGCGTAGCGCTCGACGGTGAGCAGCTCCGAGACGCGCCGAGTGCCGGGCGCGCTCACCCGCGCGACGTCGTTCCGCGCGAGGTCGACGAGCATCATATGTTCGGCGATCTCCTTCGAATCGAGCCGGAGCTCCGCTTCGAGCCGATCGTCCTCGTCCGCCGTGGCACCGCGCCCCCGCGTGCCGGCGATCGGCTTCACCTCCACATCGAGCCCGCCATCGACGGACTGCGTGACTCGCACCGCCGCCTCCGGGGAGCAGCCGAACAGCTGGTGATCGGGGGCCGCGACATGGAAGGAATAGGGGCTCGGGTCCGCGCATCGCTGCGCCGCAAAGGCGGCCAGCGGGTCGGGACAGGGCGCCCGAAAGGTGCGGGACGGCACGATCTGGTAGACGTCGCCGGCCGCTATGGAAGCCTTTGCAGCGCCTACGACCTCGGCGAATGCGGCATCGTCCAGGTCGACGGCCTCGAACCCAGGCTCGCGCGGAGCCGGCGGCTCCGGCAGAGGTGGCGCCTCCCCGCAGCGACGGACGAGCGCTTCGAGGCGTTCGCGCGCCGCCCGCTCGTCCTCGGAATTCAGCAGGATGGCCCGCGCCGATCCGTCGGGCTCCACCACGAGCAGTTCCTCGGCCAGCCAGAACAGGTAATCGGGAAAGCCTAGCGGATCCTCCTGGTTGGCGGGCAGGTCTTCCAGCAGGTCGACATGGTCGAAGGCGACAACGCCGAGGCAGGTGCGGGCGAAGCGGTCCGCCGCTTCGCCGGATGCGTCGCTCGTCAGGATTCGGACCAGGTCGAACGCGGTCGGCGCGGCGAGCCGCTCGGCCGGGTCGGGGGATTCGATCCTCGGGAAGGCGAACAGCGCCTCGCCCGCCGCGTTCCGCACCAGCCGCTCCCCGGCCGCCGCGCAAAGCGCGCGCAGCGCAGCGTCCCCCGCCTGCCCGAGCGCCGTCGCCCGCACCTCCTGGCCGCGGCATTCGAGGCGCAGAGCGGCCCGGACGAGCAGCAAGCTCGGCGCGTCCGGCCGGCCGAAGAACATCGTGTCGCTCCGGCCGTCCGTCAGGTGGATGTAGAGCGCGAGCGGGTCCGGCACGTTGGCCAACGGCCGGACCAGCGCCTGGAGCGGCTTCATCCGACTGGCCTTCCGACCGCGTCGGCGACCGGCCGCAGCCGGCCCATCAGGTCGGCGAACTGCTCCGGGTAGAGCGACTGGGCGCCGTCGGAGAGCGCGGCGGGCGGATTCTCGTGCACCTCGACCAGAATCCCGTCGGCGCCGCACGCCGCGGCCGCGAGCGCCATCGGCGTCACGAAATCGCGGACCCCCGTCCCATGCGAGGGATCGACCAGCACCGGGAGGTGGCTGCGCTGCTTTATGTAGGGAATGGCGTTGAGATCGAGCGTGTTTCGGGTTGCTGTCTCGAAGGTCCGGATGCCCCGCTCGACGAGCACGACCTGCTCGTTTCCTCCGGCGAGCAGATATTCGGCCGCGAGGAGCAATTCGTCGATCTTCGCAGCCATGCCGCGCTTCAGGAGCACCGGCTTTCGCACGCGCGAAACTGCCCGAAGCAGCGTGTAATTCTGCATGTTGCGTGCGCCGATCTGAAGCGCATCCGCCGCCTCCACGACCATCTCGACGTCGGCCGCGTCCATCACCTCCGTGACCACCGGTAGGCCGAGCTCATCCCCGACGGATCGCAGGATCCGGAGCCCCTCCTGGCCGAGGCCGCTGAAATCGTAGGGGCTGGTTCGCGGCTTGAACGCGCCCGCCCGGATCGCGCCGGCGCCGGCAGCCTTCGCGGCCCGTGCGCTGGCGAGGGTCTGCTCCGGCGTTTCGACCGAGCAAGGCCCGGCGATGACCGCGAAGCTGTCGCCGCCAATCTCGAGATCGCCGATCCGGACAATGCTGTCGGCGGGATGGAGCTCGCGCCCGACCAGTTTGTAGGGCGCCAGGATCGGCTTCACCGATTCCACCATCGGGTGGCTTTCGAGGCGAAGTTCGGCGAGCACGCGCTCATCCCCGAGCGCACCGAGAACGACTCGCTCGGCACCGGGGAGATGGAGGGGTTTCAATCCCTTGCTCCCGATGGAGGCAAGGAGCTCTTGGGCGGCTTCGGACGAAGCGGTCGGTTTCAGGACGATGATCATTGTGATGGACTTTCCGGGAGAGGATGAGGGGTAAAAAAAAGCCCGCCTGGGAGGCGGGCCTTCTGGGATCGTCAGCGCGAAGTGCGGTTCAGCAGCTTCTCGGCCATCGCCAGGCGGGCACGCCACAGGTGGGCAGCCAGCGCCAACGCCACGCGGAAGCGGCGGCAAAGGTCGGGGCGAGGCGGACGGTGGTCATCGCCGCGCGTCTAATGCACGCAGCGCGTGCCGGTCAATCCGGATTGGGTGACGGGGCGGCGTTTCCCTCACCTCCCCCGCTGCCGTGCGAGGAAAGCCTCGACGTCCCCCAGGTCCACATTCGGCTTCACGAAGGCGTCGCCAATTCCCCGCACGAGGATGAACGCAACTTGCCCGGCGGTCGCCTTTTTGTCCTGGCGCATGTGCGTGACCAGCGCCGCCGGATCTGCATCGAACCGCGTCGGCAGCCCGACTGAGCGGAGATGCGCCGCCACGCGTTCGGCGTCGTCGGGCGCGCACAGGCGTCGCTCGACGGAGAAGCGGAAAGCGAGCAGCATGCCGAGCGCTACGGCTTCACCGTGCAGCAGCCGGTCCGAAAAGCCCGCCTCAGCCTCGAGCGCATGCCCGAACGTGTGGCCGAGGTTGAGCAGTGCGCGAATTCCTCCGGTCTCCCGCTCATCCTGCGCCACGATCCGAGCCTTCGCGGCCACGCTCCGGGCGATCGCATCGCGTCGGGCGTCCGTGTCTCCGGCCAGCAGCGCGCGCCCATGTTCCTCGCACCAGGCGAAGAATGGCGCATCGCCGAGCAGCCCGTATTTCACCACCTCGGCATAGCCCGCCCTCAACTGCCGCTCAGGCAGGCTGTCGAGGACATCGGTGTCGATCAAAACCAGGCTCGGCTGGTGGAACGCTCCGACCAGGTTCTTGCCGGCCCGCGTGTTGATCCCGGTCTTGCCGCCGACCGAGCTGTCCACCTGCGCGAGCAGCGTGGTCGGCACCTGCACGAAGCCGCAACCGCGTTTCAGGAGCGCCGCGGCAAGTCCCGCAAGGTCGCCGACCACGCCGCCGCCGAACGCCAGCAAATGGTCGCCGCGCCCGAGCTCCATCTCCAACAGCCGGTCGAGCAGGCTGGAAAGGCCGTCCCAACTCTTCGCGCCCTCGCCCTGCGGCACGAGGATCGGCTCGGCCTCGATCCCGGCAGAGCCGAGACCGGCCTCCAGCCGGCGTCCCTGAGCCTGCCAGACCGTCTCGTCACTGACCACCGCGACCCGCCCGGCCCGCGCGAAGCCGGCAAGGCGCTCGCCCGCTTGGTCGAGGAGGCCGGCGCCGATGAGCACCGGATAGGAGCGGCTTCCGAGGGCAACCTCGATGCGCTCTGGCTCGCTCATCGGCATTGGGCCCGGTGCAGCAGCTTATGGTCGGCGAGGGTGAGCGCGACCATTGCCTCCACCACCGGCACGCCGCGTATGGCCACGCACGGGTCGTGCCGTCCGGTCGTCCGGATCTCCGTCTCCGCACCGGTTCGGTCGACCGTCCTGAGCGGCGAGGAGATCGAGGAGGTCGGCTTGAATGCCGCGCGCACGATGAGGTCCTGCCCCGTCGAGATCCCGCCGAGCACGCCTCCGGCATGGTTGGCGAGGAAGGTCGGCCGACCGCCGTCGCCCGCCCTCATCTCGTCCGCATTCTCGCGTCCAGTCGCGCGCGCAGCCGCGAACCCGTCTCCGACCTCGACGGCCTTGACGGCGTTGATCGACATGATCGCGCCGGCGAGATCCGCATCGAGCTTGCCATAGACCGGCGCACCCCAGCCCGCCGGCACGCCGCTCACCACGCACTCGGCGACGGCGCCGAGCGAATCCCCGCTCTTGCGCGCAGCATCGATCCGCTCCGCCCAGCGCGCGGCAGCGGCGGCATCGGGCGAGAAGAAGGGATTTGCGTCGATCTGATCGGCGTCGAACGCATCCCTGTCGATCGCACCGCCGCCGAGCTCGACCAGATAGGCCCTGATGCTCAGCTCGGGGACGATCAGCCGGGCGATCGCGCCGGCCGCCACCCGCATCGCGGTCTCCCGCGCGGAGGACCGCCCACCGCCCCTCCAGTCGCGCAGGCCGTACTTGGCCTCGTAGACATAGTCTGCGTGGCCCGGCCGATAGGCGCCCGCAATCTCCTCATAATCTTTCGATCGGCTGTCCACATTGTCGATGACGAGCGAGATGGGGGTGCCGGTCGTCCGGCCCTCGAACGTCCCGGAAAGGATGCGCACGGCGTCGGGCTCGCGCCGCTGCGTCGCGTAGCGGGACGTTCCGGGGCGGCGCCGGTCGAGCCAGGGCTGGATATGCGCCTCGCTGAGCTGGATCCCGGGCGGGCAGCCGTCGACGACCGCGCCGATTGCGGGTCCGTGGCTTTCGCCCCAGGTGGTGACCCGCAGCAGGCGGCCGAAACTGTTGACGCTCATGCCGGCTCTATCTCCGCCCCGAGCCCGCGCATCAACGCCGCGAAACCGGGGAAGCTTGTGTCGATCATGTCCGCGCGGTCCACCACGACCGGCCGTTGCGCGGCAAGCCCCAGAACCAAAAACGACATGGCAATCCGATGGTCGCCCTGCGTCTCTACCTGGGCACCGCCGGGTGGAGGCCCGCCGCAGCCTTGCACGATCAATGTGTCGCCGTCGATATCGGCCTCAACGCCGCAGGCGCGCAGCCCGGCGACGATCGCCGCCAATCGATCGCTCTCCTTCACCCGCAGCTCGGCGAGGCCGCGCATCACCGTCTCCCCTTCCGCGCAGGCAGCTGCGACCGCGAGGATGGGGAATTCGTCGATCATCGAGGGCGCTCGCTCGGGCGGGACCTCGACACCCCGAAGCCCGCTGCTTGCCGCGCGAAGCTCTGCAACCATCTCGCCGCCGGGGCTCTGCTGCGGTTCGGCTGAGAGTTCCGCCCCCATCTCCCGAAGAGTCTCGAACAGCCCGAAGCGCAGCGGATTTGCGAGCACATTCGAAAGCTGCAGAGAGGAATCCCTCGTGACCAGCGCCGCCACCAGCGGGAACGCGGCAGAAGACGGGTCCGCCGGCACACCCACCGGCGCCCCCTTCAACCGTCGCTCGCTGCCGAGCCGGACGCTGACACCTTGGGGGTCTGGCCGCACCTCCAGCTCGGCGCCGAATGCGCGAAGCATGCGCTCGGTGTGGTCTCGCGAAGGTCTGCCCTCGATCACCTCGACCTCGCCCTCCGCGTTCAGTCCCGCAAGAAGAATGGCGGACTTGACCTGCGCCGAAGCCGTTTCGTTCACGAAGCATATGCCGCGGAGCCCGCCCCCGTTCACCGTCACCGGGAGCGTTGGGCCGCCTTCGATCCGGGCGCCCATGCGCCGCAGCGGCGCCGTCACCCGGTCCATCGGCCGGCTGCTGAGCGATTCATCGCCGGTGAACCGGACGGTCAGCGGGTAACCCGCCGCCGCCCCCATGAGCAGACGAACGCAGGTCCCAGCATTGCCGCAATCGACGGCCCCAGTCGGCGATCGCCAAGGGGCTCCTTCCACCTCGACGACACCGCCCACGTCGCGGACGGATGCGCCAAGCGCGCGGACGGCGGCGAGGGTGCGAAGCACATCCGCGCTCTCGAGGAGGCCCTCGATCCGCGTCCTCCCGGTCGCCATCGCGCCGAGAATCAGCGCGCGGTGCGAGATGGACTTGTCGCCCGGGATGATCGGCTCGCCCTGGAGACGGCGGCTGGGACGACCGCGCATCAAGGCGGCGGATGGTTGTGCTTGAACCTTCACTTCCCGACCGATCGCTGAATTGGGCCTCTGCCACTAGTGGCGCGCCCGCCATTCGCAATCCCAAAGAACCATCGTTGGCCCGGGGGAGATTTGTGAGCGCCACCAAAAGCGTTGGGCCGAGCCACTTACGCGTGAAGCACGAGGAGCGGCTATTCCACGGCGTCAGCCCAGGCGCCGGCAACGGTCGTGCATTCCCCCCCCGATCGAGCATCGTCAGGAACGGCCGCGCATCCCACCCCGGGCCGACGTCCAACCCCTGCTCGAGCATGTCGTCCAATTTGCCGGCCTCCATGGGCGCAGCGAAAAGATAGCCTTGCCCGATCGAGCAGCCCAAGGCCTGCATGATCGCGCGTTCTGAATCCGTCTCGATGCCCTCCGCGACGATCCGGATGTCGAGCGCCGCGCCCAGCTTGATCACGCTTTCCACGATGACGCGCTTGGTTGCGCTGTGCGCCACGTCGCGGACGAAGCTCCGGTCGACCTTGATTTCTGTGAGTGGGAAGCTCTCGAGATATCTCAGGTTGGAATAGCCCGTGCCGAAATCGTCGATGGAGATGCCGATGCCCAGGCGACGCAGCTCGTCGAGCGCGCGGCGAATATCCTCCGGCTCGCCGACCATCAAATTCTCGGTGAGCTCCAGGGTCAGCCACTCGGCTTGGCAGCCGGTCTCGTCGAGCACCTGTTGGACCAGGGCGACCATATCCCGCTGAGTGAACTCGATGACGGAGACGTTGAAGGCGAAGCGGATCGGCGCGCCGCGATCCCGATTGACCTGTACCGCATGCGCCGCGAGCGTGCGCAAGCCCCAGGCGCCGATTTCCAGGATCGCACCGGTTTCTTCCGCTACGCCGATGAACCGGCTGGGGGGCTGCATCCCGAACACGCCGTGGTCCCACCGAAGCAGAGCCTCCGCGCCGACCAGCTTTCCCGAGCCGAGCTCGAACTGCGGCTGAAAGTGAAAGAGCAGCTCCTGGTTCGTCACGGCCGTCTGCAGCTCGCTCGCCAGCCGGATCCGGTTGCGAGCCTCCCGCTCGTCGGCGGCTGCGAAGGCCTCGGGACGGTGCGGAGGCTTCGCCTTGGCCCGCTGTAGCGCCATACCCGCCTGCCGAACGAGCTGGAGGGGGTTCGTACCGGAGGTCCCAAGCGCAAAGCCGGCGGCGAACTGAACCGCCACCGACGTCCCCGGGAGAACGAAGCGCGGCTTCAGCAGCTGGAGCACATCGTCGATCATGCTTGCGGAGCGGCCGGGATCCTCGAGTTCCAAGGCGAGGGCAAAGGTGTTGGTGCCCACGCGCGACACAGCCGCCGCCGGCAGCGACGCCAGGCGCTCGGCGACCGAGCGAAGCAGTGCGTCCCCTGCGTCATAGCCGAAGCCGCTGTTGACATCGTGGAAGCGGAGGATGTCGAGCTTGACGATCATCAAAACGGATGCCGCCTGCGGGTCCCGCGCCTCCAGCCGGTCGAGCAGACCGTCCCGGTCGAGCAGGCCGGTCAGGCGATCGACGCCCGCCGCGCGAGCCACATCGCGAGCAAGCTTGGCCCGCCAGCCAGGCAAGGGCCATCGCATCCATCGACCGCCGCTGGGCATATGCCTGGGCAGCGGCATCAACGCGCGATCCGGAATGCTTTGGAGGCGGCCGGTCCCAGGCGACCACCTGCGTTGGCCCAGTCCGCGCCCCGTCGCGTGCCCTGGACGGCACCACCGCTGGATAGCATCATTCTCTCTCCCGCCGGTGCTGTGATGGTCCTGCCTGTCCGACGGGGCCGCTCTCGAGGCCCCCGATCTGCACTGTTTGCGGCTCAGGACGCCTTGAAGGCCGCTACGGTAACAATACCGAAGATCAGGCGCGCGGCAGCGTGAAGGCTATCACCGCCCCGCGGTCGGGGCCGCTCGCAAGCCAGATGCGCCCGCCGTGCGCCTCGATGATCGTCCTGCAGATCGGAAGCCCGATGCCGGTCCCCGACGCCTTGGTCGTGACGAAAGGGGAGAAGATCCTGTGCCGAATCTCTTCGGGAATTCCGGGGCCTTCGTCGGAGACCCTGACCTCCACCTCCTCGTCCGAGACAGGGACGGCGGAGACCGTGACCCTGCTGCCGCCGCCCTCGCGCATTGCGTCGACGGCGTTGCGGATCAGGTTGATCAGCACCTGCTGGAGGTGAACCCGGTCCACTCGGACTTCGTCCGCCTCTGGAGAGATGGCCAATTGAATGTCAGCCGTCCCGTCGGCGATGTCGGCTGCAGCCCGGGCGATCTCCGCCAGGCTTTCGTTCTGGGCCTCGATGGTGGTCCAGCGGCTCGGCATCTCGGCCTTCGCGAGTATTGCCGAGGCGAGCACCGCGCTCTGCTCGATCCCGTTCAGCGCTTCCACGGTCCGGTCCCGACCGGCTCTGCTCCCGCCGGCACTGATCAGTGCGGACGCATAACCCCTGATCGCGGTCAGTGGCTGCCTCAGCTCGTGGGCAAGGCTGGTCACCACCGTGCCGAGCGCCGTTAGCCGGCAGACGTTGGCCAGCTCCGCTTGCGCCTGCTCCAGCTCCCGCGAGGATTTCCGGCGGTCGGTTTCGTCGAGGACGATTCCGACGAACCGGGTGGCGACGCCCTCGGCGCCGCAGAGCGGCCGTCCCAGGGAGCAGATCAGCCGACATTCGCCATCTGGGGTCACCACGCGATAGTCGGACGAATAGGTCGCGCCGGTCGCGATTGCCTGCCCCAGCGCAGCTTTGGCGCGCGCGACGTCGTCGGGGTGGACCGTCGCCTCCCAAGCCGACTCCGGCATCGCATCGGGCCCGTCCTTCGAAAGGCCGTGCATCTCGCGACTCCGCGCGCACATCTTGACCACTCGCGTCTCAAGATCGAGGTCCCAGATGCCTGCGCCCGCGCCCTGCTGGGCGAGGGCGATGCGCTCCTGCGCCTCTCGCGCATCGGCCTGCATGTCCTTGAGCGCGCTCGTTTCCGAGACGGTGCCGACCATGCGCACGGGCGTACCGGTCTGCGGATCGTGTGCGACGACCCGGCCGCGATCGAACACCCAGGCCCAGTCGCCGCTGTGCCGCCTGATGCGATACTCGCAGGCATAGGTTTCAGACGCGCCACCGAGATGCTCGCGCAGCTGGCGGTTCATCTCCGGCCAGTCCGCCGGATGGATGAGATTGTGCACCGCGTCGAGCCGCAGCGAGACCATGTCCGGGTCGTAGCCGAGGCGTGCCAGGAAGCGCGGCGACAGCGTCATCGTCCCGCCGGCGATGTTCCAGTCCCAGGCGCCGTCGCCGGAGGCTTCGAGCGCGAGCCGCAGCCGCTCCTCGCTCTGCCTGAGCTCGGCCAGCGCCGCGCGCTCCCGGCTGAGATCCCTGAACAGCAGGAGGAGGCCGCTCGGGATCGGACGAACGCTGACGTCCAGCCACTGGCCGAGATTCGGCTCGTAGAAGGTGAAGCGGGCGCATTTGCGTTGCTCGGCCGCGGCCTTGTACTCGTCATAGGCCCTCGTCCGGGCGGCGCCTGGGAACATCTCCCAGATATTGCGGCCGATGAGATCACGATCCTCGCCGATGATCTCGAACGCAGTGCGGTTGGCGTAGGTGAAGTTGAAATCGTGATCGAGCAGCATGGCGCCGTCGGTGGTGGCCTCGAGGATGTCGAGGGCCGGCGGCAATATCTCCTCGAGCGGGCCCTTGCGCGCGGTCGTCACGCGCTTCGCCGCGGTCAGCGCGGGGGGCGGGGCGAGCGCCGCGGCGGAGGGCGCATCGGCGTCCTCGCCCGCCTCGAGCGGCGTAAGCTCGGCCTCGATCGCCAGCCGGATCGCTGCCGACGTGCTGCGGACGCCGAGATCCTTCAGCAGGTTGCGGCGATGCATCTCGACGGTGCGTGGGCTGAGGTCGAGGCGCCGGGCGATCTCCTTGTTGGTCATGCCCGCGATCAGCCCGCGAAGGATCTGGCGTTCGCGCTGGGACAGGGCGCGCAGCTGCGCCGCGGCGGCGACCCTGGCCGCGTTCCGCTGGTCGCGCTGGTCCGCCACCGCGCAGACGCGCTCGATCGTCACCACCAGCTCGGCGGGATCGTAAGGTTTCTCGAGAAAGTCGGCGGCGCCGAGCTTCAACGCCTGGACCGCGGTCGGAAGATCGCATTCGCCGCTCATCGCGATCACCGGAAGCTGCGAGCCGCGAAGCGTCATCTGCTCCAGCACCTCCAGCCCGTTCATGTCGCCCAGCCTGAGATCGAGCAGAACGCAGCCGGACATCGCCCGCCGCTCACGGAGCAGCTCCGCGCCGCTCGCATAGATCTGTGTGGAATAGCCGTGGCTGGAGAGCAGATAGCTTATCGCCGCCCGAACTGCGGGATCATCGTCAACTATGTGTACCGTGATAGACAAACGACTCTCGAACAAGTGTCGCCAAAGCGTTCGGGCTCATAGCCATGGGCGATTTGAGGTTCGACCGGCAGAGCTACGGCAAGATCGCGAGGCGTTGTGCGGTGCAACATTTGCGTACAAATACCGTAGCGGGCGAAAATCCAGCGTCCGGCGCGCCGTTACGGTCGATGAAACTGCCGGACCGCCCGGCGAGGGGTAACCATTTAAGCCATTCGAACCACGTTCCTATTGGGTAAGACTACGAGGGTTCGCCTGCGCGCCCGGTGCGCGTGCGGAGGCCATCCTCGAGTCGGGCGAAGCGCCGCTGCGGCAGATGCGGGTCCCGAGGTCCGGCTGCGGATCGGCGCCGGCCGGCATTTCGACGTCGAACACGCAGCGTCCCTGCGCCCAGACCGCCTCGAGCCGGTTCGAATCCGCGAGCCCGGCAAGGTACAATTCACCGCCCGCCGCGGCGGTGAAGCTGCGGCCGCCGACCTCGACCGTCGCACCGGCGGGGACCGGGCCGAGCCCCGGCGCCTCCAGTCGAAGCATTGCCGAGCGGCTGCGGGTGGCGCGCATGTCCACGGCCACGCCGCGGCGGGCATAAGGACGGACCCGCGCCTCGGTCGTCGTCACCTCGGCGTCGATCGGCAGGTCGGCGACCTCGAGCCGGATCCTGTTCTCCTCATAGCCGCGGAGCCGGGGGACGACGACTCGCCCGTCGCTCCCGGTGCGGCCGACGAGATGGTTGTCGGCATAGACGCGAACGCCGGACTGGCCGGCGTCGACCACGGCGAAGGCATCGGAGAGGCGCTGCGCCTCGAAGATCTTGCCGCCGGCCATGCCGATCCCGCCGTTCACGCTGATCCGCGCGCCGGTCTCGCCGTCCTGATAGGTGAGCTCCGCGTCGAACTGGCCGAAGCTGGTGTTGAGCTGGAGGGCGCCGACCAGCCGTCCATAGGGGCCGGTGATCGCGAGCGCGCGGTAGCCCCAGCCGTGATGGGCCGGCGAATTGCGCTGCAGGGACAGCGAGGCGAAGGCTGTGCCGTCGTTGGTGCCTCCAGCCGCCCCGGCGCTGGTCCGCGGATCGAGCCGGATTGACAGCGAGACTTCGGCGGCGGTGTCGCCCCGCCCGTTCAATGAAGCGTGCCCCGCGAAGCGCAGGGTGCCGAGGCGGCCGAGGCGGAAGGAGGCGCTTCCGCCCGCACTCTCCCTGTCCGGGCGCTCGTCATGATAGTCGCGCCGTAGATAGGAGAGGCTGAGCGCGCCCCAGCGCTCCGACAGCGACGCCGACGCGCGCAGGTCGATTGCCGGCAGCGGCCGCTCGTCGCCGACCTGGCGATAATCCTCGCTCGCATAGCTGGCCGAACCGCCGAACGAAAAGCCCCGCGCGCGATGCTCGAAGGTCACGCCGATGCGCTCGCCCGCCGCGCCGTTGCTGCTGAGGCTGCCGGCTGCGGAGACGCTGATCAGCCCGACTCCGGGCAAGGCGAGGTCGGCGGCTGCGCCGGCCTGCTGGGTCCGGGCCGATGCGGTCGCGTGCGCCTCGACCGTGAGCCGGTCGGTCAACCCGAGCCGGTGGGTGGCGGACGCGACCAGCGGCCCGTAGGACGCGCTTGAGACCGCATAATCGCGGCGAAGGAAGCCGATCTCGTAGCTGAAGTCGCTGAGCCCGCGGCGGAGCAGGCCCGGCGCGGCATAATAAGCTTCGCGGACCACCGTCTCGCGGCCGAGCGCGTCGCGCACCACCATCTCGACCGTCCCCGCGCCCATGACCACCGGGAAGCCGGTGAGGGTGAAGATGCCGGGCTGGACCTGGTTGGTCGAGGTGAGCGCGCCGTTCACGTAGAGGTCGGCGACCGAGGGCAGGACGGCGCTACCCGAGAGCGTCGGGACGGGACCGGTGAGGAAGCCCGGTTGGACCGCGAAGCTGCGGGTGAACTGGAATCCGCCGATGCGGAGCGGCGCGCCGCCGACTCCGCCGCGGGTGATCGTGTCGCCGATCCGGAGCGAGACCATCTCGTCCGGAACGTCCCAGGTGAGGCTGGTGTCGAGCCGCACGACGCGTGAGCCCGTGCGCGACAGGCGCGCGATCGCATTTGTCTCGGCGAGCAAAGGTCCGGTGAAGACGCCGATCTCGAAGGCCCCGCTCGCCGCCGGTTCGCTGCCGTTCCCGGCGACCGCCTCAAGGTCGTAGTTGAGGAAGAAGCCCGGGCGGGCAGGAGTCATCGGGATCGCCGCCGGCGCGGCCGCGGCGACTCGGGTCTCGCGAAAGAAGGATGCGGGGAGCACCACATCGAGCCGCTGGGCCGCGGCGTCATAGTCGATCCGGATCTCGCCGCCCGGCGCGAGCCGGATCAGGCGCCGCCCGTCGCGGACGATCGTCTCGAGCCGCTCGATCCTGATCGGCAGCGCCTGAAGGGCTTCGGCCGGGAGCAGGAAGGCGCCGGCCGAATCCTGCTCGACGACGACGGCCGGGCCGGCCGCGGCGCCGTTGATGCGCAGCTCGAGCACCATCTCCGTCGTCTCGCCGGGAGCGGCGGTGGCGACCGCGGCGACGGCCGCGGCGAGGCTAGGGAGCCACACGGACCGGGACGCGGGTTTCGCCCGCAGCGGTACGAACGACAAGCTCGGCCGGCGCACCAGCCTGCCCGCCCAGCGTCCAGGCCCGGCTGCTCGACGGCAGGACGACGCCCATCGCCTGGGTCCGGCCGACGACCCGGCCCGACGAGTCCCGCGCCTCGATGGCGAGGATTTGCGAATGGAGATCGCCGGCGTTGCGGCCCTCGACGATCAGCGCGCCGTCGGGTCCACGGCGAGCGGCCCAGTTCAGCGCCGGCGCAGCTTCGCGGCGCGCGACGACGTAGAGCGGAAGGTCGAGCCGAAGCGAGACTGCGATCCCAGTGCCCGGCGTCCGCGGCCCGGGAATCTCCTCGACGATGATCCGATAGGCTGCGCCCGGCGCGCGGTTGCGGAAGCCGATCCGGATCAGCTGCTGAGCGCCCGGCGCGACCGTGAAGATCGGCGGCGAGACGACGAGGTCGCGGGTCGCGTCGGTGCGGTCGCGGCCGTCGGCCTGGGTCCAGCGCAGCGCGGTCACCCGCACCCCGACCGGCTTCGAATCCTCATTGTGCAGCCGGAGCTCGGCGGCGCCCTGGTCCGGCATGACCGCGACCGTGACCGGATTGATCCGGAAGGAGCCTGCGGCGGCGGGGTTCGCCGGCAAAGCGAGGGCGGCGGCGAGGAGAAGGGCAGCCCCCCCCCCGCGGCAGCCCACCACGAAAG
>JAEWCW010000122.1 GCA_023390415.1 Pseudomonadota bacterium
GCATTTCGCTCGCCTTTTGCCGCCGCGATTCCTATATCCTCACTATGGCAACATCACCGAATGAAAGCAGCTACGGCGCCGACTCCATCAAGGTGCTGAAGGGTCTCGATGCGGTCCGCAAGCGGCCCGGAATGTATATCGGCGACACCGACGACGGTTCGGGCCTCCACCACATGGTGTTCGAGGTCTCCGACAATGCGATCGACGAGGCACTGGCCGGCCATTGCGACCGGATCCTGATCGTCCTCAACGCCGACGGCTCGGTCACGGTCGAGGACAATGGCCGCGGAATCCCGACCGGTATCCACCCGGAGGAGGGTGTCTCCGCCGCCGAGGTCATCATGACCCAGCTCCATGCGGGCGGGAAGTTCGAGAACACGTCGGACGACAATGCCTACAAGGTCTCCGGCGGCCTCCACGGCGTCGGCGTGTCGGTGGTCAACGCGCTCAGCGAATGGCTGGAGCTCACCATCTGGCGCGACGGCGAGGAGCATTGGATGCGCTTCCGCCACGGCGACGCCGAGGCGCCGCTCAAGGTCACCGGCCCGGCGCCGGCCGGCAAGAAGGGCACGCGCGTGACCTTCCTGCCCAGCCCCGAGACGTTCAAGATCACCGAGTTCGACTGGGACAAGCTCGAGCATCGCTTCCGCGAGCTCGCCTTCCTCAACTCCGGCGTGCGCCTCGTCCTCAAGGACGAGCGCCACGAGGAGGAGAAGGAGATCGAATTGTTCTACGAGGGCGGGATCGCGGCCTTCGTCCGCTACCTCGATCGCGCCAAGACCGCGCTCATCCCCGATCCGATCGCCGTCCACGGCCAGCGCGACGATATCGGCATCGACGTCGCCCTCGAGTGGAACGATTCCTATTACGAGCAGACCCTCTGCTTCACCAACAACATCCCCCAGCGCGACGGCGGCACCCACCTCGCCGCTTTCCGCGCGGCGCTCACCCGCACGCTCAACAATTATGCCGACAAGTCCGGCATGATGAAGCGCGAGAAGGTGAGCCTCACCGGCGACGACATGCGCGAAGGGCTGACCGCGATCGTCTCGGTCAAGCTGCCCGACCCCAAATTCGGCTCGCAGACCAAGGACAAGCTGGTCAGCAGCGAGGTGCGCCAGCCGCTCGAGAGCCTGATGGCCGACAAGATGTCGGAGTGGCTGGAGGAAAATCCCCAGCATGCGCGCACGATCATCCAGAAGATCATCGACGCCGCAGCCGCCCGCGAGGCGGCGCGCAAGGCGCGCGAGGCGAGCCGCAAGTCGGTGCTCGGGGTCGCGTCTTTGCCCGGCAAGCTCGCCGACTGCCAGGAGCGCGATCCCGCCAAGTCCGAGCTCTTCCTGGTCGAGGGTGACTCGGCCGGCGGGTCGGCCAAGCAGGGCCGCAACCGCCACAACCAGGCAATCCTTCCGTTGAAGGGCAAGATCCTCAACGTCGAGCGCGCGCGCTTCGACCGGATGCTCTCGTCCAAGGAGGTCGGCACCCTCATCCAGGCGATGGGCACCGGGATCGGCCGCGACGACTTCAACATCGAGAAGCTTCGCTACCACAAGATCGTGATCATGACGGACGCCGACGTCGACGGCGCCCATATCCGCACCCTGCTGCTCACCTTCTTCTACCGGCAGATGCCGGAGATCATCGAGCGCGGGCACCTCTTCATCGCCCAGCCGCCGCTCTACAAGGTCGCCAAGGGCCGCTCCGAGGTCTACGTGAAGGACGACGCCCGGCTCGACGATTATCTGGTCGAGGCCGGCACCGCGGCGATGCGGCTGGAGACGGCGGAAGGGCCGCGCTCGGGCGACGACCTCAAGCATCTCGCCGACCATGCCCGCCGAGTCCGCAGCCTGATGCGCTACGTGCCGAAGCGCTACGACCCGGGACTGATCGAAGCGCTGGCGCTGGCCGGTGCGCTCGATCCGAAGCTTCGCGGAAGCCAGCAGGCCGAGGCGGTGGCGCGGACCGCCGCCTTCCTGCAGCAGAGCGACGAGGAATCGACCTGGACCGGCGAGCTCGGCGCCGACGGCGACTACATCCTCCGCCGCCTGTGGCGCGGGGTCACCGACCATCATGTCGTCGACCACAAGTTCATCGCCTCGGCCGAGGCGCGCAAGCTCCACCAGCTCGCCGCCGAGGAAGCCGCCGCCTACGCCCAAGCCTCGCGCCTGGTCAGCCTCAAGTCGTCCGCGGCCGCCGCTTCCGACGGCGACGAGGGCGAAGGCGAGGAGGAGAAGGTCGTGGACACGCGCGGCACCCTCGTCCGCAGGCCGACCGAATTGCTCGACGCGATCCTCGCCGCCGGCCGCAAGGGCCTCTCGATCCAGCGCTACAAGGGCCTCGGCGAGATGAACGCTGACCAGCTCTGGGAGACGACGCTCGACCCCGAGAACCGCTCGCTGCTGCGCGTCGAAGTCAGCCAAGCCGACGTCGCCGACGAGATCTTCACCCGCCTGATGGGCGACGTCGTCGAACCCCGCCGCGACTTCATCCAGGAAAATGCGCTCAACGTCGCGAACCTGGACGTCTGACGCGGCTATTGCAGATCATTCGCCATTGACCATCTCTCCCTCCGGCGTGCTCCTTTCCGGGGACGCAGGAGCGGACGAGATGGCAAAGGCGAGCGCCAGCGTGCCGACGCGCAACGGCGGCAAATATGTGAAGCAGCTGCTCAAGCATTGGGCGCACAAGCTCGATGTCGAGGAGACGGACGGGCTCGGCATCGTCCGCTTTCCGTCAGCGACCGCGACCATGCGCGCCGGCGCCGAGGCGCTTGAGGTCGTGATCGAGGCCGAGGACGCCGCCACCGTCGAACGGATGCAGGGCGTCATCGCAAGCCACCTCGATCGCTTCGCCTTCCGCGAGGCGCCGCTGACCTTCGACTGGACGGCCGGCTAGCGGCTCAGTCCATCCCGCCCGCCGCTGAGCCCTTCCTCGCGTGGACCTCGGCAGCCTCGGCCAGCCGGAGGAATTCGTGGCGCCACCAGTTGCGGCCGGCGGCGCCCTCGGCAAGACGACGCGCATCCGCGAAGCCGAAGCCGTTCATCCAGGGATCGCCGCGCAGCCTCTGGCCATAGGCGGCGACGGCGGCGGCGAAGGCGCTGTCCCCCTGCGGGGCCCGCGCGCCGCGGATCAAAGACGCCGCCAGCGGCCGCTCGATCAGCCGCGAATTGCCCTCGCCCGGCAATTTGTAGCGCAGCCTCAGGAATGCCAGTTCCCCGTTCGCAGCGCCCGGCGCCTGCACCCGGTTCTCCGGATAGCGCCGCTCGCCGCGCCAGCCGCGCGCGCCTGCCGGCACGATCTCGTAGAGCGCGGTTACCTGGTGGCCGGCGCCGATCTCTCCGGCATCGACCGCGTCATTGTCGAAATCCTGCTCGGCAAGCGCGCGGTTCTCATAGCCGATCAGGCGGTATTCGGAGACGTAGGCGGGGTTGAACTCGACCTGGATCTTCACGTCGTGGGCGATTGTGAACAGGGTCGAGGCGAGCTCGTCCTGGAGCACCTTCATCGCCTCGCGCGGGCTGTCGATATAGGCATAGTTGCCGTTCCCGTGGTCGGCGATCTGCTCCATCATCGCCTCGTTGTAATTGCCGGTGCCGAAGCCGAGCGTGGTCAGCGTGATCCCGCTCGAGCGCTCGCGCTCGACCATGCGGACCAAGGTCTCGCTGTTGGTCACGCCGACGTTGAAGTCGCCGTCGGTGGCGAGGAGCACGCGGTTGATCCCGCCCTCGACGAAATTCTCGCGCGCGGTGCGATAGGCGAGTTCGATGCCCCGCCCGCCCGCTGTCGACCCCCCGGCCTGGAGCCTGGTCAGCGCGTTGATGACCTCGTTGCGGTCCGACGAGGACGGCAGGACCAGCCCCGCGGCACCGGCATAAGCGACGATGGCGATCCGGTCGCGCGGGCCCATGTTGCGCGCCGCAAGCGCCAGCGAGCATTGGACGAGCGGTAGCTTGTCCACGCTGCTCATCGATCCCGAAACATCGACCAGGAAGACGAGGTTCGCCGGCGGCCGCTCCGCACGCGGCAGGTCGTAGCCGCGAAGGCCGACCCTGAGCAGCCTCGTCTCCGCATTCCACGGAGTGGTCGTCATGTCGGCGGAGACGGTGAAGGGCCGGCTGCGGTCCTGCGGCGCCGGGTAATCGTAGCGGAAATAGTTGAGCATCTCCTCGGTCCGCACCGCGGCCTGGGGCGGCATCTGGCCCCGGTCCAGCATCCGCCGGACATTGGCGTAGGAGCCGGTGTCGACGTCGATCGAGAAGGTGGAGACCGGCGCCTCGGCGACCGACTGGACGGTCGCGACCGGCTCGCCCGCATAACGCTCGCGATTCTCGATGGGCGCGGCCGGTTGGCGGATGCGCGTACCCATCACGACCGGCGGCGGCGCAGTAGGCATCGGAGCGGCCGGCACCGCGGCGCTGTCGGCGCTGGCCCGGCTTTCGAGCATCGGCTGCGGCGCGGGCGATGGTGTCACCGGCGCTGGCATCGGCACCGGCATCCCCTGGGAGGTAATCCGGCCGCCGCGACCGCGGCCGGACCTGGAGCCGTAGCCGGCAAAATCATTGTCGTCGCTCTGCCACGCGGCGAAGATCGGCGCACAGACCGCGTCGGGGTCGGTTCCGTCCCCGGCCGGCGCGCTGTTCGAGGCGGTCGGCGGCGTTGCCGTGTGCGAGGGTGCGGGGCCGGTGACCAGGGCCGCGACGATGACTGCGCTGAGCGGCAGCGAGACGATGGAGCGCATCGACATTCTCCTCCCGTGGAGAATGTTACGATATCACATCAATCGGACTTGGCAACCCGACAAAGGTCGGGGTCAGGCGGCGATACCCGCCCCGCCGGCCGGCTTCAGCGGCACGACCATCGACCGCGCCACTTCGCGCGCGGCCTCCGCGCTCATCGGCGCGCCGAGCAGATAGCCCTGGCCGAACCGGCAGCCCAAGCGGAGGAGCAGGGCAAGCTGCTCCTCGGTCTCGATATGCTCGGCGATGCAAGGAACGCCAAGCGAGGCGCAGAGATCGACGACTCCGCGCAGAAGCCGGAAGCCGGAGCCGCCGTCGCCGGCGCGCGCGACCAGCCCGCCGTCCAGCTTGATCCCGTCGAAATCGACCTCGCGCAGATAGGAGAGCGAGGCGAAGCCGGCCCCGAAATCGTCGAGCACGATCCGCGCCCCGGCCTTGCGGACGGTCCTCAGATTGCGCCGCGCCGATTCGAAATCGGCCAGCAAGGCGGTCTCGGTGACCTCCAGGCTGAGTCTCTCTGGCGCCAATCCCGCGGCAGCCAGCGACGCCAGTATCCGCGCCGCCGAATTGGCCGAGCAGAGCTGGACCGCGCTGAGATTGAACGACAGCCGCACGCCCTCCGGCCAGTGCCCCGCCGCTTCGGCGGCGCTGCGCTGGAGCAGCGTCGC
Source organism: Pseudomonadota bacterium (assembly GCA_023390415.1). Taxonomy (GTDB): domain Bacteria; phylum Pseudomonadota; class Alphaproteobacteria; order Sphingomonadales; family Sphingomonadaceae; genus Allosphingosinicella. The sequence goes on from JAEWCW010000122.1 coordinate 5,405, forward strand.
GCCGATCGCCTCCACGACGTTGATCTGCTCGGTGATCGGAATGAACTCGCCGGGCGAGATCAGGCCGAGGTCCGGATGCTGCCAGCGTGCAAGCGCCTCGAGGGAATGGAGCCGGCGCGTCTCGAGCTCGAAGATCGGCTGGTAGACCAGCCTGATCTCGTCGATCACGCCGCGTTCGCTCAGCGCCCGCTCAAGCGCGGCGCGGCGCTGGTTCACGCGCTCCATCTCCGCGGTGAACAAGGCGAACTCGCCCCGGCCGCGCTCCTTGGCGGCGTAGAGCGCGGTGTCGCAGCGGCCGAGCGCCTGGGTGACGTCGTCCGCGTCCGGCTCGATGAGCAGGATTCCGCAGCCCCCGGACAGGCGGAACTCGCGCCCCTCGACACGATAGGGACGCTTCAGCGCCTCGGCGATTCGCGAGCCAAGCCGGGTGGCGCCGCCGCGCCCGGTACATTGCGGCACCAGCAGCGCGAATTCGTCGCCGCCCATACGGGCGACGAAGCTTTCCGGCCCGCCCGCCTCGCGCAGCCGGCCCCCGACCTCGCGCAGCACCGAATCGCCGGTGGCATGACCGAACGTGTCGTTGACTGGCTTGAACCCGTCGAGGTCGACGAGAACGAGTGCAACCGGCCGCTCCCGGCCAGCGCGGCCGAGCTCGGCGTCGAGCGCGGCGATGAAGGCGCGGCGGTTGGCGAGGCCGGTCAGCGCATCTGTATTGGCGACCTCCTTCGCCTTGACCTGCTCCGCGCGGGCCGATTCCTCGGCTTGGCGCGCGCGTTCGCGCTCCGCCTCCACGACGCTTCGCGAGCGGACCAGTTCGGTGAGCCCGAGATTGTGGATGTTGAGCAGGCGCAGGATCAGGATCGTCACGAGGCCGAGGCTGACCCCGGTCGCGATCGTATGGACCTCGCCATGGAGGATCAGGCGCACCGAGAGCGGGAGCGCGATCAACAGCAAGGGCAGCCGCGCCGCGCGCGGGAAGCTGGAGAGGCCATAAGCCGCGCCGAGTGCCGCGAGGCTCGCGAACAGGACGACGTAGCTGAGCTGGGTCGGGTCGGAGATAAAGCTCAGCCGAAGCGCCCAGAAGGCGAACAGGGCGCAGATCGTAGCCGCGAAGACATAGGTCTTTTTCAGCTCCCTGAGCATCGCCTCGTGGTCGAGCTCGCGGTTGCGCTGGCGCAGCCAATAGGCAAGCCGGAAGACGACGAACAGGACGAGCAGGTTGATCCGGTGCTGCGACCGCGCGAAGTCGATGCCGACGAGCAGGTTGAAGCCGATATAGTTGGTGAGGATGATCGTGTAGAGCAGCGGGATCTGCCGCTGTAGCGCACGGTAGCGGACCGCGATCAAAGCGCGGCCCGTGGCGCCCGTGGTCTCGCCACCATCGAACGCGCGCAGCGCGCGCTTCAATCCCCCCCAACCCATGGGCGACGACCTAAAGGAGCTTCGTTAAAAGGTGCTGAAGGCGAAACGTTCAGCGTTCGATCCGCCCGATCGGCGGCCTCCCGGAAACATGCGCATCGGCGCTGTGGACGAGCAGCCGCGCGAGCATCTTCTCGTCGGGAACGGGCTGGAGCGCGCAGCGCTCGAGGTCGATCGGGACGATGAAGCGCGCGCCGAGCTCGCCGCGCCGACGCCAGCTCACCTGCGCCTCCACCTCGCCGATCCCCGGAACGTCGATCCAGATCGCCGATCCGGGGAGGACCATCGCCTCGCACGCGGCCCGGAATCCGTCCTGGGAAAGGTCGAGCAGGCGCACTTCCAGGCTGCTCCAGCTGTTGGGGCGCATCCGCGCCGTCCCTTCCACGGGCATTCGCTCGTTTCGACGCACAAACGGTCTCCCGCCGATTTCGCCGTGCCGGGAAATACGCCGCCAGGGTTAATCAATCGCTGATTTCGCCGTCAGTCTTTCGGTAAGCCTTTGTGACTAGTCCGGAAGTTGATCCAGGTAAGGGAATCGAGATGCACAGGCTCCGCAAGGCCATCCTGAACGGCGAACCATCGGCGCTATCGCCGGCCCCCGAGCCCGACCGCCGGAGCGGGCGCCGTCCTTCGGCCGCGGGCGACCGACGCGGCAGCGAGCGCTTCGTCGACGAAACTGGCCGTGCGCTCCTCTCGGTCCGCGGCAAGACGATTCTCGCCCGGGTGATCAACGCCTCCGCCGGGGGCGTCACTGTCGAGGCTGCGCTCGCAGCCGTGCCGGGCGAGACCGTTCGCATCGAGCATCCTGAGATTTCCGGCGAGGCGGTCGTGCGTTGGGCGGAGGGCGGCCGCATCGGCCTGGAGCTCGCCGCCGGCTGAGCTTGCCGGAACCGCCGCCGCCCCCTAGGGCGCGGCGATGCGCAGCTTCTTCGCTCCCCAGCAGCTTTCCCGCGCCCCGGCGGTCGAGCTCCATAACGGCGCCTTCGTCCCCTTTGCCGAGAATCCCGAGCGCGTCCGCTCGATCCTCGCGGCGATCGGCGAGACCGAGCCGGCCCGCGATTTCGGCGAGGCGCCGCTCGCTCGCGTCCACGCGCCCGACTATCTCGAATTCCTGAAGGTCGCGCACCGCGATTGGGTCGCCGCAGGCCGCCCGGGCGACGCCGCCGGCTATGTCTGGCCGGTCGTCCGCCGCCGCCAGCTCGCGCTCGACCGGATCGACGCCCGTCTCGGCCGCTACAGCTATGACGCCTCAAGCCCGATCGCCGCTGGCACCTGGGAAGCGGCTTACTGGTCGGCGCAGACGGCGCTCACGGGCCTCGACGCGATCCTCTCGCACGGCGCGCGCAGCGCCTTCGCCCTCTGCCGCCCGCCGGGCCACCATTGCGGCGCCGACTATCTCGGCGGCTATTGCTACATCAACAATGCCGCCGTCGCCGCCGAGGCCGCGATCGCCGCGGGCCGCCGCAAGGTCGCGATCCTCGACGTCGACTATCATCACGGCAACGGCACCCAGGACATCTTCTACGGCCGCGGCGACGTCTTCTTCGCCTCGATCCACGCCCATCCCGCGACCGACTATCCCTTCTACTGGGGCTTCGAGGACGAGAGTGGCGAAGGCGAAGGCGAAGGCGCCAATCTCAACCTCGCCCTTCCCCGCGGCACCGATCTCGCCGCCTATATCCCCGCTCTCGACCGCGCGCTGGAGCGCATCGCCGCCTTCGCGCCCGAGCTTCTCGTCGTCTCGTTCGGCGCCGACACCTTCGCCGGTGATCCGATCAGCTATTTCGAGATCCAGACCGGCGACTATCCGGTTATCGCCGGCCGCATCGCGTCACTGGGCCTTCCGACCCTCACCGTCATGGAAGGCGGCTACGCCGTCGGCAATCTCGGCCAGAACGTCGCCGCCTTCCTCTCGGGCTTCTAGCGGGTCCGGCCGATATTGCAGAGCGAGCGCGGCTGCTCGCCGCGGAACGGCCAGAGCCGCGTCGACTCGCGCCGGATTGCGCGCGTGTCGAACAGGCGGATGCCGGCGACGCGCTCGATCGCGGCGACGGTCGTCACATGCTCCTCGAGATAGCGGAGCGCTGCAGGCCCGTCGGGATTGGCCTCATTGTGCGGCATCAGGATGCTCAGCGTCTCAAACTCCCCGGGTCCCCGGTTGACCGCGATGATCTTGTAGAAATGCGACGGGACCGCGACGCGCGCGGCGCCGCTGTTGGACCGCATCCGCGGGGCGGCCTCGTCGGCGTCACGCGCATTGTCGCCGTCGCGGTCGAAGACGCTTCCGCTCAGCACGTGGATGGTGCCGTGTTCCTGCGCCCAGAGCCGCGTGATCCCTTCGAGGATCTGCCAGATACCGCGATTGAACTGGCAGGTCTGGGGCGCCATGTTCGACATGATGAAGCTGTTGTGGCCGGCGATCGCGGAGGTCGACTGGTTGGCGAAGGGCGCGATATGGCCCTGGTCGTAGATCGGCTCGCGATAGTCTGCAGGTGTCGAGGCCTCCGCCGCCGGAAGCCGGGGATCGGCCCGGAAGCAATCCTCGCGCTCCACGCGGCCCAGCCGCGCCGCCTCGAGCCGCTCCGCCGTCCACAAAGGCACCCTGAGGTCGCCATCGTAGCGGATGACATAGTCGCGCTGGACGAGCAGGCGCTCGTTGGTGACCGGCCCCGCCTCGCGCGGCACCCCCCAGGGCAGGTGAGTCCGGATCGAGTCCTGCCGGTCGCGCGCGTTGAGCCAGAGCTGCGCATCCGCCGCCGCCCGCTCCGCCGGCGTGCAGTTCGCTGCGGCGGCCGGCGCGGCCCAGGCCGTCAGGGTCGAAAGCGCAAGCGCGAAAGCGGCGAGCGCGCGAAATGCATATGTCATGGTCTGCCCTCCCTCGGCGGGAGGCTGCGCGCGTCGGGTTGTGGCTAGAATCGGAGACGAATCCGGTTCGGAGGAACCAGCCGCCTAGAGCCGCTCAACCTGATCCGAAATGGAGTGAAGCACGCAGATTGACGGCGCCGGCGCGCCGAAGATCGGTCCGGATCGGACCGGCAATTGCGCGGGCCGCGATGCCGGGCCATCCTCGGCTTGCCCGCCTCGAACGGCCGGCGCCTGCGAGGAGGGATTTCAGCGTGACGTCATGGTTTCGCGTTCGAGCCGCATTGCCGGCCTTGCTGCTCCTGTTCGCCGCCGCTCCGGCCTGGGCCGAGCAGGTCGATCCGACCGGCCGCTGGGCGCTGCATGCCGGCAACCGCACCCTGATGATCCTCGAGATTCGCCGCGACGCGCGGGGCCCGGGCGGGTGGAGCGGATCGCTGTCGCGGCCCGCCAGCATCGACATGGTCGGCGGCAGCCCGATCGCCGGAAACTATCGCTGGTCGAACATTCGGCCCCCGATCGAGCAGCGACGGCTCGTCGCCTCGGGGGACTATGGCGACTCGCTCGGCCTCGAGTTTGAGGGCCCACCCGATGACCGCGACCGGGTACGGTTCCGAGCCTTGCCGGGAGGGGCCTATGCCGAATTGGAATACAATCCCGGTATCGCTGCACCTTTCCGCTTAGTGCGCGCGGCCGCCGGCGAAGCGGTCGCGACCGACTGGAATCCCGATCGGGACTACGCCGCCGATCCGGAGTGGCCGAGCAATGCGGAAGCGGCCGCGATGTTCGCCGCCGATCAGGCCGCGCGTCGGGACCGTGACCGTATCGACTGGGCGGCCCTCGCGCCTCAGGACGAGGCGCGGCGAGCGCGCATGCGCGGCCTCCTCGACGCCGGCCAGCTGCAGAGCGCCGACGACTTCTACCATGCCGCCTTCATCTTCCAGCACGGCTCGGAGCCCGAGGATTATCTCCTCGCCCACGCGCTTGCGATGGTCGCCGTCGCGCGCGGCCGCGCCGATGCGAGCTGGATCAGCGCGGCGACGCTCGACCGCTATCTTCAGGAGATCGGCCGGCCGCAAATCTTCGGCACCCAATTTCAGACACAGCCGGACGGGGCCGCCACCCAGGAACCTTTCGCCGCGGACCTAGTGCCGGACGCGCTCCGCACCGCGCTGGGCGTGCCTGCACGGGCAGTGCAGGAAGCGAGAAGGCGGGCGCTCCAAGCCTCGCCTCCTGCCGCCACACCGCCGCAGCGCTGAGCGCCTACAGCTTCTCGGTCAGCTCCGGGACGATCTTGAACAGGTCGCCGACGAGGCCGATGTCGGCGATCTGGAAGATCGGGGCGTCTTCGTCCTTGTTGATCGCGACGATGACCTTCGAATCCTTCATTCCGGCCAGATGCTGGATCGCGCCGGAGATTCCGATCGCGATATAGACGCCCGGGGCGACGATCTTGCCGGTCTGGCCGACCTGATAATCGTTGGGCGCATAGCCGGCATCGACCGCGGCGCGCGACGCGCCGACCGCGGCGCCGAGCTTGTCGGCGAGCGGATCGATCAGGGCATGGAACTGCTCCGACGATCCGAGCGCGCGGCCGCCCGAGACGATGATGTTGGCGCTGGTCAGCTCCGGCCGCTCGCTATGCGCGACCTCGGCGCCGACGAAGCTGGACAGGCCCTGGTCGCCGCCCGCGGAGACGGCCTCGATCGTCCCCGATCCGCCCTCGCGCGAAGCCTTGTCGAAGGCGGTGCCGCGCACCGTGATCACCTTCTTCGCATCCGACGACTTCACCGTCGCGATCGCGTTGCCGGCATAGATCGGCCGGGTGAACGTATCCTCGCCCTCGACCGACAGGATGTCCGAGATCTGCATCACGTCGAGGAGGGCTGCGACGCGCGGCGCGACGTTCTTGCCGGTGGTGGTTGCCGGCGCGAGGAAGGCGTCGTGATGGCTCATCAATTCGACGATCACCGGCGCGACATTCTCGGCGAGCTGGTTGGCGAGCGAGGGATCGTCGGCGACATGCACCTTGCCGACGCCCGCGATCTTCGCCGCTTCCTCGGCGACCCCGCCGACGCCCGAACCGGCGACCAGCAGATGGACCTCGCCGAGCTTCGACGCGGCGGTCACCGCGCTGAGGGTCGCGTCCTTGAGCTTGCCCTCTTCAT
>JAEWCW010000139.1 GCA_023390415.1 Pseudomonadota bacterium
CGGTAAACCTGCCCGTCCTGATAAACGGCATTGCGGACGCGCGAGTCATGCCGCCCGGCGGAGGGCGTGACTTCGGCCAAGGCCGGGGCCGCCCAAGTCGCCGCGCCAAGCGCGGCTGCGATCAACCATCCTTTCATTGGGTGTCTCCCTCATCCCGGAACCGTTCGGCGGCCACGCTGTAGTTGCTGACCGTGAAGCCGAAGGGGTTGGACCAGACCCCATCGAGGCTGCGCAGCGTCGAAGGGTCGTAATCATAGGCCAGCGTGACGACGAAGGTGCCCTCCGTTACGCCGTCGAGCGTGGTCAGGCGCTTGGTGACACGGGCCTGGGCACGATTGTTGCCAATGTCGGAGATCGAGGACACGGCCACGTCGATGCGGGCGTTTTCCCCGTAGATTTTGGGTGGAAACTCCGGGTTTTGTTCGTTCCACAGATCCTGAAGCGACTTCGCGGCCTGACCCGTGGAGCGGGCAAAGACGCCCTCGATGCGCAGGTCATTGTCGAGTTGGTTGTAGGTTTCGCGGTCGCGCACATAGGCATAAACCAGCGACTGCATGACCACCTCGCGTTCCGCGAGGCTGATCGTGCCGACATTCGCCATCGGCAGCGCCACGCCCGTTGTCGGATCGAAGGGCACCAGGGCAGGGGGCGGCTTGTCGATGAAGAGGGCCACCATGGCCGCAGCCAGACAGCCGGCGACACCGAAGCCCGAGGTGATGAAGGCGATGCGTTTCCACATCGCGGCTTCCTCGCGTGCGCCGTAGATCAGTTCTTCCTCGAACACATCCTTGATGTTGCTCATGGCTGGATCACTCGTTCGAGAAGGTCATGTAGGCGCGTTCCTCGGCAATGGTCGCGGCCGAGAGGACACCCGCCTGGCCATTGTAGACGGCCTCGATGGATTGCAGTTCGAGCGACTTGGCGAGCTGCACCGAGAGTTCGGCCAGCATCCGCGTGTTGAGGTCGATCGACTCCTTTATGTCGCCGCTGTCTTGGGTCATGGCGACAAGCGTGTTGACCCGTTCCAGCGAGGACGAGGTTTCCGCATAGGTCTGTTCGGCGGACGCTGCGAGAACCGCGCCGCCCGAGGCTTGCGCCGCCACCCTTTGCGCGCCGGGCACGCCCGAGGACGCCATGCCTGTGACTTTCTCTTGGCTTAGCCCGCCTGTGGTCAGCGCGGTTTCCACCCCCTTGGTCAGCTTGTCGCCCTTAGCCGGTGTGAAGCCGCCCCAGTTGCCAGTCATGCCGCCCTGGATCGTGCCAAGCACATCGGTCATGTTGCCGCTCAAGAGGCCGTCGAGATCGCCGCCCATTGCCAGATCCACAATGTCGCGCGTGCCGTTGAATTGCCCGTAAATGTCTTGGAGTTGCGTAAGCTGCGCCTGCAACTGTTCGACCTGCTTCACGGCATTGGACAGAAGATCGGACTGCACCCCTGCATCGCGGAGCATGGCTTCAAGCTGCTTGATCGTCTGCAAGGTGTTCTGCCCGTCAATGGTCGGAACGCCCTGCGCCAAGGCTGCGGGGGCGGTGCAAAGTGCCACCAGCACCGCGCCGGTTTTTCCGATACGAGCCATGTTCTGGAAAAGCATCGTGAACCTCAATCGTTCGAGAATGTCATGTAATTGCGATCTTCAGCGTGGGCCGCGGCTTGCTGCAAAGCCTCGGCGCTGACCGTCTTGGTGTTGGCCGCAAGCACCCGGACCCGAAGCGCCATGATCCGGGCCATTTCCGCCCGCGCGTAGCTGTTCAGCGCCCAGGCTTGCGTGGGGTTCTGGTTCTGCTCCATCTGGTTCAGGATCGCCTTGAGGCGATGCGCGATGGCGGCAATCTCTTGGGCCATGTTGCCGCCATAGGCGGAGGCCCCGGCGCCCATCATGGCGAGGTTGGCCCCTGCCGCATCGCCCGGGGCAATGGTGCCAAGCGCGTCACCGCCGCCGATGGCTGCCAGATACTCGTTATACTTGGTAGGGATCACCTGGACGTAGTGCTGCGTTTCCTTGAAGGGCGGCACACCGCCGTATTTCTGGACGTTGCCCGGCCCCGCGTTGTAGGCGGCAAGCGCGATCACCATGTTGCCGTCAAACATCGACAGCATCCGGGCCAGATAGGTCGCCCCGCCATAGACCTGCGAATAAGGGTTGGTCCGGTAGTCGGGGTCCACTCCGAGTTCCTTGGCCGTGCCCGGCATGAGCTGCGTCAGGCCGTAGGCTCCTTTCGGAGATCCGGCATGGGGGTTGAAGCGGCTTTCCTGCCAAATCATCGCCTGGATCAAGGCCCGCCATTGCGCCTGCGACAGCCCCGCCTTGGACACACCGGCATGGCCGTAGGTGGCCTTCGACCCGGCAATGATGACGTCTTCCACCGTCATTGCCGCATCCCCGAAAGTCTGTTCTGCGGCAGGGTTCGTGTCGTCGGGATTGTAGAGGCTGTCAGCGGATGCCGCCGGATCGCCTGCACCATCCTCAAGGATCTGGATCATGTCGTCGGTCGGGCCAACAGGCAGGTCGCCAGCCTCGATCAACTTGTCCAGTTCCGCGATGATATCCGCGTCGATCTTCAGGAGCGCATCAGACCGCGCCAGCCTGCCTTGCTGGCGGCCGAGGTCGCGTTCCTGTTCAGCCAGGATGGCGAGGTTCTGCCGCAGCAGGTTTGGGTCGATAATGGGAACGCCCTGCGCCGAGGCGAGAACCGTGCTGGCGCACAGGCCCGCAACGGCAAGCGCCCTTGCCTGTGTGACCCTCCCGATCATTCTTCAGCCCACAGGTCCTGAATGGGCGTGAAGGTGCAGACCGGCTTGCCGTTCATGAAGCAGGACGAGCGGGCCGGTTGGGTGCTGGTGCAGGCCGAAACGGTGAAGGCCAGCACACAGATCATGAGAACGGACTTCATGCGATTTCTTCCTTCTTCTGGTGGCGGGCGCGGTAGGCGTCAAAGGCCGCACGGCCTGTCTTGCTGCCGCCGAGGATTTTCAGGTGATCGCCCAAGGGCGCGAGGTTCACGTCCACGACCACCGAGGCCGAGGCGTTGCGGATCAGCGCGAGGCGCGACCCCGTGGGTGCGCCAAGGACCATGCCCATTTCCCGGTCATTCAGGTGCAGCGCCGCATAGTTCTCAGTCGAGGCCGCGCGGTTCGGGATCAGCACCTGCGTCTGGACGCCCTGCAGGATGGCCGCGCCCGCGCGGCTCTTGTCGAGCTGCGAAGGAAACTGCGTGACCATGACGACCACGGCATTGAGCTTGCGCGCCGTGACCAGCCACTTTTCCAGCTTGTCGGCGAAGTATTCCGTGCCAAGCGCGTTCCAGGCTTCGTCAATGACGATGATCGTGGGGTGGCGGTCTTGCAGCTTCCGTTCGAGACGCTGGAAGATGTAGCCCAGGATCGCGGTGCGTTCCTTCTCGTTGTCGGAGTCGAGAACCGCCGTCATGTCAAAGCCCATGACATTCTGGTCGAGGGCGAAGTTGTCGGCCGCGTTGCCGCCGAACACCCACCCGTAGCGGCCTCCCGGCGCCCATTCCCGCACCCGCTGTTCCAGATCGCCATTGTCGTCGAGGTGACGGAACAGCGACGGAAAGCCGTCGAAGTTGCGCAGATGGTCCGGGGCCTTTGCCGCTTCCACGACCGCATCATGAAGCTGCTGCGTCTGGACCGGCGAGAGCGGGCGCTCAGAGCGGTTGAGAAGGGCGGTCAGCCATTCGCTGAGCCATGCCTGACCGGCCATGTCGGTTTCCGCAAAAAGCGGGTTCAGTCCCGTGGGCCGGTGCGGCGAGATCGTGGTGTAGCTGCCGCCCAGGGCCTCGATCTGGACCTCAAGCCCGCGCAGGTAGTCGAAAGCGAAGACC
>JAEWCW010000147.1 GCA_023390415.1 Pseudomonadota bacterium
GCTCTCGCCGCCGCTGCCGACATGCACGATCTGGATCACCGTACCGGCCGCCCCGGCGCCGAGCGACGCGCTCCAGCCGGGCCGGCCGAGCGTCCGCGCGCCAAGCGCGTGTTCGGTGTCGAAATTCCCTTCGGCCAGGTTCAAGGGCCCGAGGTCGCTGCGCACCGCGTCTAGGACGCCATCGACGAAGAGCAGCTTCGGGCCGTCCAGGTCGAGGAACCAGTCCGTTCCGTCCACCGCAGGCGCACGCGCCGACGCGGCCGCCGCCTCCAGCGCCGCAAAATCCGTCCAGCGCCAGGCCTCGTCGTGCACCGAAGGGAGCGGAAGGCTCACGCCGCGATCTCCGCATAGCCTTCGCGCTCGAGCTGATGGGCGAGCTCGGGCCCGCCCGAGCGCACGATCCGCCCTTCGGCGAGGACATGGACGAAATCCGGCACGACCAGATCGAGAAGCCGCTGATAATGGGTGATCAGCAGCACCGCCTTGTCTGGTCGGCGCATGATCCGGTTGATCCCCTCGGCGACGATCCGCAGCGCGTCGATGTCCAGCCCGCTATCGGTCTCGTCGAGAACGGCGAGGCGCGGATCGAGGATGCCCATCTGGGCCATCTCGTTCCTCTTCTTCTCGCCGCCCGAAAAGCCGACGTTCACGCCGCGCTTCATCATGTCCATCGAGATATCGAGCTTGTCCGATTGCTCGCGCGCCAGGCGAAGGAAATCGCCCGCCGACATCTCCTCCTCGCCGCGCGCGCGGCGCTGGGCATTGAGCGCCGTGCGCAGGAACTGGACGTTGGAGACGCCCGGAATCTCGACCGGATATTGGAAGCCGAGGAACAGGCCCGCCGCGGCGCGCGCGTCCGGGTCCATCTCGAGCAGATCCGCGCCGTCGAGCGTGACCGAGCCTTCGGTGACCTCATAGCCCGGCCGTCCGCCGAGCACGTAGCCGAGCGTCGACTTGCCGGCGCCGTTCGGCCCCATGATCGCATGCACCTCGCCGGCATTCACGGCGAGATCGAGCCCCTTCAGGATCGGCTTGTCGGCGACAGTGGCGTGGAGGTTTTCAATCTTCAGCATATCAGAACCAGCGTCTCTTCATGGCCCCGAGGAAGAGGCCGTTTGTCACAGGAAATCCGGAGGCGGAGCCGATCACGGAATCGATTCCGCATTTCGGGCACAGCGCGGTGTCGCCGTCGTCGGTCCATTCAGTGACTTGGGTCACCGCACCCGACCGGCGGCAGTAGAAGCAGCCGAATGTCTCGCTCGCCTCGATCTCCTTGCGATGGAAGATCGAGTGCTTGTGGGCAGCTTCGAGCTGCTCCGGGCCGAGCCGGTCGCGACTCATCCCACGCTCCCCTCCAGGCTGATCCCCAGAAGCTTCTGGGCCTCGACGGCGAACTCCATCGGGAGCTGCTGGAGGACCTCCTTGGCGAAGCCGTTGACGATCAGCGCCACCGCATCCTCGGCATTGAGGCCGCGCTGCTGGGCGTAGAACATCTGGTCGTCGCTGATCTTCGAGGTCGTCGCCTCATGCTCGATCTGCGCGGTCGGGTTGCGGACCTCGATATAGGGGACGGTGTGGGCGCCGCATTTGTCGCCGAGGAGCAGCGAGTCGCACTGGGTGAAGTTGCGCACGTTCTCGGCATTGGCGAGAACCCGGACGAGGCCGCGATAGGTGTTGTTCGAGCGTCCGGCGCTGATCCCCTTCGACACGATAGTCGAGCGCGATCCCTTGCCGATGTGGATCATCTTGGTGCCGGTATCGGCCTGCTGGAAATTGTTGGTGAGCGCGACCGAATAGAATTCGCCGACGCTGTCCTCGCCCTGAAGGATGCAGGAGGGATATTTCCAGGTGATCGCGGAGCCGGTCTCGACCTGGGTCCAGCTGATCTTCGAGCGCGCGCCGCGGCACGCGCCACGCTTGGTGACGAAATTGTAGATTCCGCCCAGCCCGTTGGCGTCGCCGGGATACCAGTTCTGGACCGTGCTGTACTTGATCTCCGCATCATCGAGCGCGACCAGCTCGACCACTGCCGCGTGGAGCTGGTTCTCGTCGCGCATCGGCGCGGTGCAGCCTTCCAGATAGGAGACGTAGCTGCCCTTGTCGGCGACGATCAGCGTGCGCTCGAACTGGCCGGTGTTCGCCGCGTTGATCCGGAAATAGGTGCTGAGCTCCATCGGGCAGCGCACGCCCTCGGGAATGTAGACGAAGGTGCCGTCCGAGAAGACCGCGCTGTTGAGGCAGGCGAAGAAATTGTCGCGCTGCGGCACCACGCTGCCGAGATATTTGCGGACCAGCTCGGGATGCTCGCGGATCGCCTCGGAGATGGAGAGGAAGATGACCCCCGCCTTCTTCAGCTCCTCGCGGAAGGTGGTGGCGACCGAGACGCTGTCGAACACGGCGTCCACAGCGACCTTGCGCGCGCCCTCGACCCCGGCGAGCACCTTCTGCTCCTCGATCGGGATGCCGAGCTTCTCGTAGGTGCGGCGGATCTCCGGGTCGAGCTCATCCAGCGAGGCCAAGGTCGGCTTCTGCTTGGGCTCGGCGTAATAATAAGCGTCCTGGAAATCGATCGGCGGGATGTCGAGCTTGGCCCAGGTCACCTCCTCCATCTCCAGCCAGGCGCGATAGGCCTTCAATCGCCATTCGAGCATCCACTCGGGCTCGCCCTTCTTGCCGGAGATGTAGCGGATCGTGTCTTCGCTCAGCCCCTTGGGCGCGAATTCCTGCTCGATGTCCGAGGTGAATCCCCATTCGTAGGTCGAGGCGCGCTCGACCGCTTCAAGGGCTTCCTGATTCCTCACGTCACTCACGTCACTTCACCTCGGAAAGGCTGGCCAGGCTGACCTGCTGGAGTGCGCCCCTGACGGCGCCGTTGACCACGCCCATGTGCGGCCTGACCCGGCAGCTCCCTTCGAGCGCACATTCGTGGGTGGTCCCTTCGATGCAATTGGTCATCGCAATCGGGCCCTCGACGGCCTCGATGATGTCGACGAGGCTGATACCGTCCGCCGCGCGGGCGAGGACGAAGCCGCCCCCAGTTCCGCGCGCGGAGCGCAGCAGGCCGTGGGCGGCGAGGCGCCCCATCAATTTCTGCGCTGTCGGCAGCGGAACGCCGGTCTCTCCGGAGAGCGTCGCCGCGCTCAGGCACGCGCCGGCCGGGTGGCGCGCGGCTGCGGCCAGCATCACGACGGCATAATCGGCAAGCGAGGTAAGGCGCATGATTCAATCGGATCGTTTTGGTCCGATTGGCATGTGGGCGCGGTGAGTGAGAGAATCAACCGGTTTGTTGGAGGCGCCGCGACATCTGGAGGATCATTACGGCACGCCTGTCCCCCGGACAGGCTGAAGCCCGCTTGGCGGGCTTCACCGTAATGATGGTGCGGTCGAGAAGACTCGAACTTCCACGGCCTTTCGGCCACAGCGACCTCAACGCTGCGCGTCTACCAGTTCCGCCACGACCGCACGTGATGTCGCCGGAAAATCGCTTCCGGCGCCGGTAGGAGCGGGGCCTCTAGCAAAGGGTCCCGGGGCGCGCAATGGCTCAATAGAGGAACATCGGCATGCCCTCGACGCGCATCAGCCGGGCGCGGTAGCTCGACGCGTCGTAGAGGGCCGTGACGTCCACCGATTTGGTGCCCTGGAGCAGGGTGTCGATCGGGACATGGCCGTAATTTCCGTCGGCGAGGGTCACCATCCGGCCATGCTCGCCGCGCGCCAGCAGCTGGACCGCGAGGCCGCCGAACGCGAAGCCGACCATCCGGTCCATCGCATCCGGCTCGCCCGCCCGCATCAGATAGGCGAGCTCCTGGATCACCGTTCCCGTGCCGAGCCGCTTAGCGATCGCCTCGCCGAGGCGATGGCCGATTCCGGCCTCGACGCGGAGGCTCGCCGGCTTCGACATCTCGCCGTCGTCGGCCTCGGCCTCGCCCTTGATCGTGGCGCCCTCGGAGATGACGCACATCGCATAGTTTGATGGGTTGGTGGCGCGGTCCTCCGCGAGCAGCGGCAGGAGCACGTCGAGGTCGGCCGGCACCTCGGCGATGACGGTGCGGTCGACCTGGGCGAGGAAGCCGGAGAGCAAGGCGGTCTCGCCGCTCCGCCGCCCGAACAGCTCGACCACGCCGATCCGCTCGTGACTCTCCACCGTGGTTCGGAGCGCGTTGATCGCCTCGACCGAACGACTGACCGCGGTCGAGAAGCCGATGCAATAATCGGTGCCGAAGACGTCGTTATCCATCGTCTTGGG
>JAEWCW010000159.1 GCA_023390415.1 Pseudomonadota bacterium
CGGAGCGCCTGGTTGAGGTGGTGGACGACCTGGGTGTTCTCGTAATCGTAGAGGTTGGTGCCGACGAGCAGCCCTTCCGCCTCAAGCACCCGCTCCATCCGCTCGGTGCCTTCCTCGGTCAGAAGGACGCGCTTGTCCTTCTCGTCATATTCGTAATCCTCGGGATCGGCTTCCTTCACGATCCGGTCGAGCGCGATGTAGAGCTCGGACTTGTCGTCGGTCGGCCCGGAGAAGATCAGCGGGGTGCGCGCCTCGTCGATCAGGATCGAATCGACCTCGTCGACGATCGCGAAATTGAAGGGCCGCTGGACCATCGAGGCGCGGTCATACTTCATGTTGTCGCGCAGATAATCGAAGCCGAGCTCGTTGTTGGTCGCGTAGGTGATGTCGGCCTCATAGGCCTCGCGCCGCTGGAAATCGGGCATGTTGGGGACGATCACGCCGACGGTCATGCCGAGGAAGCGGTAGATGCGGCCCATCCAGTCGGCGTCGCGGCGGGCGAGATAGTCGTTCACGGTGACGACGTGGACGCCCTTCCCTTCCAGCGCATTGAGATAGGTGGCGAGGGTCGCGACCAGGGTCTTCCCCTCGCCGGTCTTCATCTCGGCGATCTCGCCCCGGTGGAGGACCATGCCGCCGATCATCTGGACGTCGTAATGGCGCTGGCCGAGCACGCGCTTCGCCGCCTCGCGGACGGTCGCGAAGGCTTCGGGGAGGAGATCGTCGAGCTTCGCGCCATCGGCGAGACGGCCGCGGAAGACCTCGGTCTGGCGGGCGAGCTCCTCGTCGCTCATCGCCGAGATGGTGGGCTCGAGCGCGTTGATCTTTTCGACCGTCTTGCGCGCCTGGCGCACGTAGCGCTCGTTGGACGACCCGAAAATGGCTTTGGCAAATCCGCCGAACATGTCTGATCCTGTCTGTAACTGGGGATGCGCTGCGGCGCTTCGGGCCCGCGCGTAAAATCCGATTCGCTCAAACGGCCCGCGGCGCGCGCGGGTCCGAAGCACGGCCTATTCCAGCCGGCGCCCGTAAATGGCGAAAGCGGAGCGCGGTAGCGGCGCCGCGGCGACGTGCAGAGCCGGAGCCAGCGAGTCGATCAAGGCGGGTGCCGGAACCGCAAGCGCGCGGGCCGAGACCGTCTTGGCGACAGCGCCCGGAAGCACGTCCAGGGCAGCTTGGGCTGCAATTGCGGTCCGCTCGACCTGGGGCGCATCGACGGCGCGGTCGCCGCCGATCAGGCCGGTGAGGCCCGCGAACATCGCCGAGAGGAAGAGCAAGAGTTCCAAAGCAAGACCCCATTAGCGCCCGATCGGACGCCGCCGTTCGAGCGGACATAGTGGCTGACCGGCGCATCGTCCATGGGGTGCGGGCGATTGAATGGCTCGCGCGGAGGGTCTAGCCCGGCGCCATGTCCGAGGGAATGACAGGCGGCTGCGCCTGCGGCACCGTGCGCTACACGCTTCTCAGCGACCCGTTCGACGCGGGCTGGTGCCATTGCCGGACCTGCCAGCTCAACAGCGGCGCACCGGCGATGATGTTCGCAAGCGTCAGGGCCCGCGACCTGGTCTTCACGGAAGGCAAGGACCAGGTCCGCCGCTTCAAGTCCAGCAACTTCGGTCACCGCCTGTTCTGCGGCGCCTGCGGGACCCCGATCGCGATGCAGGTCGATCACCAGCCCGAGACGATCGACTTCAGCGCGACCACCCTCGACGATCCGGCTGCGGTCGAGCCTGGCTTCCACATCTTTTGGGCAAGCCGAGTGCCCTGGTTCGAGCCCAAAGACGACCTCCCCCGCCACGCCCGCTCCCGCCCAGACACGCGCGGTCTCGAGGGCACCGAGCCGCCTGGGTGAGTCCGGGTTGGCCTCGGCAAGGCTCCCTAGTAGAGCCGCGGCCATGACTCATCATGTGCATATCATCGGCGGCGGGCTGGCCGGATCGGAAGCGGCGTGGCAGCTCGCCGAGGCGGGCGTGAAGGTCCGGCTCAGCGAGATGCGGGGCTCGGGCGAGATGACTCCGGCGCACCAGACGGACGGCCTGGCCGAGCTGGTCTGCTCGAACAGCTTCCGCTCCGACGATGCCGAGCGCAACGCGGTCGGGCTTCTCCACCAGGAGATGCGGGATCTGGGCTCGCTGATCATGGCGGCGGCGGACCGGCACAAGGTGCCGGCGGGCTCCGCGCTCGCCGTCGACCGCGACGGCTTCTCGGCCGAGGTGAGCGCCCGGCTCGCGGCGCATCCGAATGTCGAGATCGTCCGCGAGCGGATCGACGCCCTGCCCGGCTCCGGCCTCACCATCGTCGCGACCGGGCCGCTGACCGCGATGCGCCTCGCCGAGTCGATCGGCGCGGCGACCGGCGCGGATTCGCTGGCCTTCTTCGATGCGATCGCGCCGATCGTGCACCGGGATTCGATCGACATGGACGTCGCCTGGTTCCAGTCCCGTTGGAACAAGGGCGAAGGCAAGGACTACATCAACTGCCCGATGACCAAGGAGCAGTATCTCGCCTTCCACCAGGGTCTGCTCGACGGCGAGAAGACCGAGTTCCGCGAGTGGGAGAAGGACACGCCCTATTTCGAGGGCTGCATGCCGATAGAGGTGATGGCCGAGCGCGGGGTCGACACTCTGCGCTACGGGCCGATGAAGCCGGTCGGCCTCGACGATCCCAGGACCGGCCGCTGGCCCTATGCCGTCGTCCAGCTCCGCCAGGACAATGCGCTCGGCACGCTCTGGAACATGGTCGGCTTCCAGACCAA
>JAEWCW010000194.1 GCA_023390415.1 Pseudomonadota bacterium
CCTCCCGCTCCGCCACCACCCTTCGAAATGCGCGCGAAGCGACGGACCCGCGTTAGGGCGGCGATACGCCCGGCCTGCGCCCTGCTTCAGCCCGGGAAGACAGCGGCTCGGCCGGGGTCGATCGTCACGCCGACCGTGGCGCCGCAGTCCGGCGGTCGGTCGGGGAGGTTGAGGATGAGCTCGCGGTCCCCGGCCCGCACCGTCGCTTCCCAATAGGCGCCGCCGAAGCGCACCCGGACGATTTCCGCGGGCGCGCCGGAAGGGTCGAGACAGAGGCCTTCCGGGCGAACCATCGCAGTGGCCGGCCCGTCGGCCAGCGCGGCGGCGGGGAGCGGACCGAGACAGGTCGCCGCGGTTCCGCCGCTGACGGTGGCATCAAGCAGGTTGACCGGCCCCAGCAGTCGTGCGGCCTCAATCGAGCTGGGCACCAGATAGCATTCGCGCGGCGTGCCCTGCTGGAGAATCCGGCCGCCGCTCATCAGCGCGATACGGTCGCCGGTCAGCATCGCCTCCTCGGGGTCGTGGGTGACGATCAGCACGGTCGCGTCCGAGGCGCGGAGCCCCGACAGTACGGCGTGGCGAACCGCCGCCTTGAGGTCGCCGTCCAGCCCGGAAAAGGGCTCGTCGAGCAGGATCGCGGCCGGCTCGCGGGCAAGCGCCCGGGCGATGGCGACGCGCTGCTGCTCGCCGCCGGACAAAGTGTGCGGCCAGGCGTCGGCGCGGCCGGCGAGCTTGAACTGGTCCAGCAGCTCCAGCGCACGCGCGCGCCTGGCTTTTGCGGGAAGGTGCCTCAGGCCGAAGGCGATGTTCTGCGCCGCGCTGAGGTGCGGAAAGAGCGCGAAATCCTGGAAGACGAGACCGATCCCGCGCTGCTCGGCTGGGACATGGACGCCGCGCCCTGTCAGCAGCTGGCCGGCCGCCTCGATCTCGCCGGACTCGGGCAACTCCAGGCCCGCGATCAGCCGAAGCAGGCTGCTCTTGCCGCAGCCCGAGGGCCCGAGAAGACAGGTGATGCTTCCGCTGTCGAGCGCTAGGCTCGCCTCGGCGACGGCAATCTTACCGCCATAGCTTTTAGTGACGGACCTTATGTCCAGGATCGGAGATTGCGGCATCAGGCGCCGCTCTAGGTGCCCGGACGCGAGGCGGCAATCTTGCGGCTCAGCCAGATGGTCGGGGCGAGCGCGACGAGGATGATGAACAGCGAAGGCCAGCCCGCTTGGCCCAGCCGCTCGTCGAGCGCGTAATTGTTCGCGATCACGGCCAAAGTGTCATAGTCGAACGGGCGCAGGATGAGCGTGGCCGGCAGCTCCTTCAGGATGTCGATGAAGACGATCAAGGCTGCGGTGAGGAACGCTCCGCGCGCCACCGGAAGCTGGACCGCGAGCGCCACGCGGCCTTCGCTGAGCCCGAGATTGCGGCCGGCCTGGAGCATGGACGGCGTGATCCGGGCGAGGCCGGCGTCGATCGGCTCGAGCGCCGCCGCCATCAGCCGGGCGGCGTAGGCGTAGAGGAGGAGGAGGATTGCGGTCCAATGACCGCCGACTCCGGCGGCATTCCAGACCAGGGCGGCCGGGACGAGAAGCCCGATCGCAATCGCCGCGCCGGGCGTCGCATAGCCGAGGCTGGCGAGGCGGGCGGTGAGCGGCAGCCGCGCGCCGCCGATCGCGATCGCGCCGGCAAGGGCAGTGGTCAGCAGCGCGCCGGATAGGGCAAGCGCGAGGCTGTTGCGGCCAGCCTCGGCCAGCCGCGCGAGCTCCGGCGTGTAGGACCAGGCGTTCCAGGCGAGCCAGGCGACCGGAAGCAGCAGGCCGGCGGTGAGCAGGAGCGCGCAAAAGGCGAAGGCCCCGCCGGCGCGGATGCCGCGCAGATCGCGGACCGCGAGCGCGCGCCAGGCCGAGCGCTGATTGTCGTGGCCGCGTCCGGCGCGCCCGCGCCGCTCTATCCACAGAAGCAGGGCCGCCGCCGCGAGCAAGGGCAAGGCGAAGCGCGCCGCGCCCGCGGTCGAGCCGAAGATGGACCAGGCGCGAACCACGCCGGTGGTCAGGGTCTGGACGCTCAGGAAATAGACCGCACCGAAATCGGCCAAGGTTTCCATCACGGCCAGCGCGACGCCTGCAGCAAGCGCCGGGCGGGCGAGCGGCAGCGACGCGCGCAGGAAGGCCTGCCGCTCGGAGCAGCCGAGCAGCCGCGCCGCCTCGAGTGCGCTCGCCGACTGGCTGGTGAGCGCCGCGCGCATGGAGAGATAGACATAGGGATAGAAAGCGCAGGAGAGGACGAAGGCGGCGCCGGCGATGCTTCGCATCTCGAACGGGAAATCGGCGCCGGTCGCTGCGCGCAGCCAAGTCCTGAGCGGGCCGGCGACATCGAACAGGTCGGCATAGGCATAAGCCAGCGCAAAGGCGGGCGCGGCAAGCGGAAGCGCAAGCGCCCAGCTGAAGAAGCCGCGGCCGGGAAAGCGGTACATCACCACCAGCCAGGCCGCCGCTGCGCCGAGCACTGCCGTCGCCCCGCCGACGAGCAGGGCGAGCCATGCCGAGGTCGCCGCATAGCGCAGCACGTCCCGGGCAGGGATTTCCGCGCCCGGGCCGGAGAGCGCGGTGATCACGATGCCCAGGATCGGCAGCAGCGCCGCAGCGCCCGCGAGGATCGCGAGCCATTGCAGCGCGCCCCGCGGGCGCAGCGCCAACGCCGGTCGGGCGGACGCGATGGCCTTTGCGGTTACCGCCACCCCGCCCGGCTCATCAGCGCCTGGGCCTGCGGCTGCCGACCGGCGAAGGCCGCCGCCGACATCGGGTGCGCCCGGAAGCCGGCATAGGCGTCGACCGGCGCGGGCGCGGGGACGTCCGGGCTCGCCGGATATTCATTGTTGTTCTGCGAAATGTGGCGCTGGGCGTCCGCGGAGGCGAAGAATTCGAGCAGGCGGATGGCATTGGCGCGGTTCGGCGCGCGCGCAGCGACGCCGCCGCCCGAAATGTTCACATGCGCGCCCTGGCCGTCGAGGCTGGGGAAGGCGAGCTTGACGCGGTCCGTCACCTGGCGGTCCGCCGGCTCGCCGTTCGCCATGCGGATATAATAATAGCTGTTGGTGATCGCGACCTCGCACACGCCCGCGCCGACCGCGCGGATCTGGTCTCGGTCGCCGCCTTCGGGCGGGCGCGCCATGTTGGCGACGATGCCCCGCGCCCATTGCTCCGCGCGCGGCTCCCCCCACGCCTCGACGAGCGCGCCGACCAGCGAGAGATTGTAGATATTGTCGGACGAGCGCACGCAGAGCTTGCCGCGGAAGCGGGGCGAGGCGAGCTCCTCATAGGTGTCGACCTCCTCGGGCCGGACCTTGCTCGAATCATAGGCGACGACCCGCGCGCGGCGGGTGAAGCCGTACCAATTGCCGGCCGGTTCGCGAAGATTGGCGGGAACGCGCGCGTTGAGCGTCTCGGACTGGACCGGCTGAAGCAGGCCTGCCTGCTGCGCGCGCCACAGCGCGCCGGCATCGGCGGTGATGAAGAGGTCGGCCGGGCTGTTGGCGCCCTCGCTGCGCATCCGGGCGATCAGCTGGTCGGCATTGCCTTCGATCCGGTTGATCCGGATGCCCGTCTCGCGGGTGAATCGCTCGTAAAGCGGCAGGTCGCTGTCATAGTGGCGTGCCGTGTAGAGGTTGACCACTCCAGCGTCGGCGACTGCGTTGGAGGCATTCCCTCCGTCGCCCCCGCTCCCACAGGCCGCGAGCATGGCGGCGGCAAATGGTGCAATTAGCGAAACCCGGCTTCTGGTCATGGTCCATCCTCGATTGGGTGGAGCCAGCTAGCGCTATTGCGAACCATTCTCAAGAGGGGTGCGTATCCTACGCTCCAACTGGCGTCGGAGCGCTGGGATACGCGCGTGAGGGGCCCGGAGCCGGGTGGGCTCGCGCTGATCTCAGTCTGGGGTCGAGAGTCACGAGCGCCGGCGGATGGCGCCGGCGCTCGGATAAGGTCAGATCGTCTGGATCTGGAAGTGGAGAACGTCGGTGTCGAAGCCCTTTTCGCCCGGCGCTGCGGAGATCAACCGCTGGCGGAGACGCGGACCGGTGGCGCGGCTGAGCACGGCCTGGCCCGACCCGTCGAGCACGATCCGGTCGTCGCCGACCGTGACGGTGGCGCCACGGAGCGCGCCGGGCGTGTAGCTGACGACCAGCTCATAGCCCTGCGGCGCGTTGCAGAATTCGCGAATCTGGCCGAGCGCGACGTCGTCACCCGATTGGGCGCCATAGCCGACCAGCTGGTGCTGGACGACGCAGTGGACCGGCACATGGCCGCGAAGGGTGATTCCGTAAGTTTCGGCCGCCGCCGCGACGGGCATGACGGCGAGAGAAGTGGTTGCGAAGGCAAGTGCAATATTGCGGATCATCGGTCACCCCAGTCCCTGTTGGGTCGTCGGGTGCCGGGCTAAGCGACAAAGTTTTTGAAATGGTTAAGGGCGGGTTCGGACTGTCCTTAGCGTGCCGCGACAGCGATCGAGATGATGTCCGAATAGGTGCCGGCGCGCCGGCTCTCCATGCCGCCGATGACGACGTCGATCGGCAGGCGATCGATCCGGAAGCCGGTGCGATCGGGCATGGGCAGGATCGCGGTCCCGCCGAGGTCGACCGGCTGGCCGCCAATGGCCAGGCTGTAGGGGATGGTCCAGTCGGAGCTGGCGAGGCGCAGCCGGCCCTGGTTCAGCGACGAGACGGTGAGGTCGTAGCCGCTGGTGCTGCTGACGTTGAGCTGGAGCACGACCGGCGCGCGGCCCGGCCGGAGCTCGCCGAGATCGACCACCGCGCGGCCGTCGGTCCGCGTATAGGAACCGGCGAGGCTCATCCGCGCCGCCGACTGGACGTTGAACGCGAGCACCACCGGCGCCGAGCCGACGATCGAAAACCGCCCGTCCTGGGCGCCGATCAGCACATCCTGCGAGAACATGCCGTCGCGGGTGATCGAGGAGGTGTCGATTGCGAACCGGAAAAGCCGGGTCTCGGTCTGGTTCGGGTCCAGGGTGATGCGGTCGAAGCTCGTGTCGGGCCGCGGGCGCGACGGGCTCGGCGTGACATCAATGCCGCCGGTCAGGTCGACCAATGTATAGTCGATTCGATGGCCATTATTGTTGCCCTGGGCGAGTCCGAAGGGCGGGCTGCTGAGCTCGAAGCTCGGATTGAAGCTGCAGGCGGTGCTTCCGCTGTTGGTGAAGTGGACGGCGAACACGCCTTCTGCGGCGCCGCCGCCGAACGGGTCGTAGCCGGAGACGGTCCAAGTGCCCTGATCGGGCCGCACGGTGATCGTGCAGTCGTTCCCCGGGCGGGGCGGCGGCGCGGCGGCGGCGAGCGTCGGGATCGACAGCATCGCAGCGGCGAGAAGGGCGCGAATGATCATGTCCTACTCCATGTTCCCAGCGCCGGAGACCAGCGGACCGAGATTGACCAGGCCGTCGCTGTCGGCCGGGACGGTGAAGGCGAAGCTGCGAATCACGCCGCCCGACGCCGAATAGATTTCCACCCGGTAGCGACGGCCGGGATAGAGGTTCGGAATAGCGAAGCGGCCTGCCGAATTGGTAAAGAAGGGCATCGGCTGCGAGGCTTCGGCAGGTCGGCCGTCGAGCGGGATGACCCGGCCACCGAGCAGCGACGCCGGTCCACCCTCGGGGAGCATCAGCGTCCCGACCGCGCTGACGAAGGCGTCGGTGCCGACGCGGATCGCGTAGCCGCTGCGATAGGGCGGCGTGACCCGGTAGATTCCGGGGCCGATATCGTAGCCCGCCGGCGGATCCTGAACGTCGTACTGGATCGACTGGTTGACGTAGGAGCTGAGGAAGTTGTTCACCGCCCCGCCGAACGTGCCGCTGCGCCCGATATACTGGTTACGCGCGAGCGACTGGCCGGCGACCACGCTCCGTCCGCGCAGATTGGGATGCGGATAGAGGATCGCGAAGCTGTCGTTGATCCGCCGGCCGAAGCCGAAGGCGCCGTCGGCGAAGGCGATGCTGGTGCCGACCCGCAGGCTCGTGATGTTGGTCGATCCGATATTCGTGAAATCGCGTCCGAAGGCGGCGTGGCTGAAGCTCGCGTCGAAGCGATTGGCCGAGTAATCGGCAAAGGCCTGGAGGAAGCTCGCATCCGGATCGCGGGTCGCGACCGCGCCATAGCCGAGCGAGTTGATCTGGTTGGCGCCCGCGCTGGTGTAGGAGAGCTGGGCCATCTCGGTCGGGCTGTCATAGCGCGCTTCGACCCTCCGGCGGAACGTCGGCTGGTAGACGAGCGAGATGGTGAAGCCGGGGCCATCGTTCGTCGCGAAACGGCTGGGCAGGCGCGTATAATCGATTCCCGCGCGAACGCTCCAGTTCGGCGAGAAGCGGTAATTGGTCAGCGCGCCGATCCGGTAGGAGGTCGAATCGGCGTCGCGGCTGCCCTGGATCGATGCCGTCGCGGCGACCGCGAGGTCGCGCCGGATCGCGCGCGTATATTGGCCGTTGAGCGACCAGGACGCGCGGACGTCCGGCCGGTCGACCGTCAGCGAGCCGAACCTGCGCGAGAAATAGTCGGCGCGGATGGTGAAGGAATCGACCAGGCCGGCGCGGTCGATCACCTGGTCGTAGGCGATCCCCGCAGCGAAGCCCGCGCCATTCTCCGAATGGCTGGCTCCGGCGTCGACCAGAAGCCGTCCGCCCCAATCGAGGATGAACTGCGTCTGGCCGGTGAGGATCTGGACCGCTTCGGTCGCCTGGATTCCGATGCCGTAGGCCGGGCGGTTGACCGGCGCGCGGCGGAAGAAGCCGCTCAGCGCCAGCGGCCCGCCATAGGTCGGCGACCCGCCGAACCGGCGGTTCATCTTGCCGACGTAGAGACCGTATTCGAAATCGCCGGGCTCGAGGTCGATCGGATCCAGATAGGATGAATAATTGAGGTTCTGGACCGAGCCGGAGCTGTCGCGGATCTCGAGCTGAATGTCGTTGCTTCCGCTCAGCAGCGGCAGCGAGCTCAGATCATAGGTTCCGGGGTCCAGCCGAAGCTCCTGGTAGAGCGTGCCGTTGCGCATGATCCGCACGGTCGCCTCGCGCTGGAGGACGAACTGGCGGTTCCCCTGGAGGACGCCGCTGCGATAGGCGTTGAACCGCCGCCGCTGCCGCGTCAGGCTGACTCCGCCGAGCTGCGCGAAGCTTTGCTGCCCGCGAATCTCCGGATCGAGATCGCCGAGCGACCAGCGCCGGAAGCTTTCGGGCTGGTCATAGACCAGGCGGGCATAGTTGCGGCGGAACGCGTAGGAGGTCGTCGTGCCGGAGAGGCTGGTCGAATCGGAGAACTGGCCGTCCCCCTCGATGACGATCGGGCCGACCCGGACCGCGCCGTTGAGATTGATCAGCGGATTGAGGAAGCGGCTGTCGCTCCACTGGTAGCTCGTCGCCGCATTGATGTTGAGATAGGCCGAAAAACGGGCCGGGCGGATCGTGCTGTCGTCGGTCGGCTCCACCGGCTGCGCAAACAGGTTTTCGACGGCGCGGCTGTTGGGATCGAGCCGCACGATGACGACGCTGAGGCTTGCCGGATCATATTCGAGGCGGATCCCCGTCGCGATGAGCGTCTCAGGCGCGAATCGTGGATCGGTGCCGAGCGCAGCGGCCAAAGTGTTGCGCGACTCGGTGTTGAGCAGCGGCAGCAGCAGGCGCAGGAAGCCGGCGGAATCGATCAGGATGCGGTCGTCGAAGGTCAGCTGGACCTCGACGTCGCCGAGCGAACGGTCCCGATATTGAAGCGGGACAGTCATGTTGATGTCGCGCTCATAGGGATTGATGTCCGGGCGGCCGTGGCGGCCGATCGGCACACGCGGCCGGTCCGGCTCCGGATCGGTGACCGGTGGGCGCGTGCCGGGCAGCGGCACGGTCGTGTCGCGCGGCGGCGCCTGGTTCGGCGGGGTCGTGCCCGGCGCCGGCCGCGCGCCGGGCAGCGGCACGCTGACCTGGGCGCTGCCGGCCGGGACCTGGAAGCAGATCCACGCGACCGAGCAGATCAGCGCGGCACGCCTCATTGCACGAACGTGACGCTGATCGGGCCGGGTCCGAAGGCCTGCGGAACCGGCACGCGGAACATTCGCTGGGCGCCGTTCGGACCGACATAGCCGGTGCCGATCAGGGTGCTGAGCTCGGCGCTGGGAATGTCGACCCGGAGCGTCCGTCCGCTGGTGTCGCGCCCGTCGATGCGCCAGGTGATGCCGCTCATGAAGGCATGGCGCGCGCCGGTGTTGCGAAGGGTGACCTCGACGCCGGGCCGCTGATGGGCGGGCTGCTCGCCGGTCGCGGCGACCTCGATCGTCGTCGGGCGGGCTGCGACGGCCGAAACGTTCGGCTGCGCGTCGCGCGGCGCAACGACGACCAGCGCCTTCATATGGTAGACGATCTGGAGCTGCCCCGCGCCGCCGCTGCCGTCCGGGCGATCGATCGCCACGGGGAGCTGGTTGACCGAGACATAATAGGATTGGGATGCGGTGAGCGGCTGCCTGCCGACCCACTGGACGCGGACGACCTGGCGGCCGCCCGGCGGAAGCACGCCCTGCGGCGGAACGATGAGGAAATCCTCATCGGCGGCGACTTCGGTGGCGACGCCATCCTCGCTGAAGCTGATCCGGGTGACCCGGGTCTCGAAGGCGAGATTCGCGTTCGTCGTATTCTGGACCTCGATGCGCCCAGCGGAGTTTCCGCCGGTCGGCGAGAGCTCGAGAACCATGGGGGAGACTCGCATCGCGTGCGCCGGCGTGGTGACCAGGCTGAGCACGGCGATTGCAGTGACGGCGATACGCCCGATCGCGCCGAGCCAGGCGCGCGAGCCGAAGATGACAGACACCGACAATTCCCTCCCCACGACGCGGCCGAACGAGCCGCGAAAAATCTGGGGAGGAGGAAGGCCGAAGCCTCCCCCCTCCCCGAAGCATGACCGGCCTCAGTTGGCGGCCAGGGTCACCGTGATCGTGTCCGAATAGGTGCCCGCGACGAGCGCCCGATCGGTGATCTGCGGAGCGCGAACCTGCAGCAGCAGGCGCGAGCGCCAAGCACCGTAGGTGTCGCTGGCCGCGCTGTCGGTGAGACCGGCGGTCAGGACCTTGCCGTGGGCGCCCGAGGGGGCGTTCGGCGTCACCGACGAGTTGAACAGCGCCGACAGCGAGTACGGGATGTTCGCCTGGAACTGGGTGTTGTCATACCCGGCCGGGCTCGCATTGACGAGGCCCTGCGCGCTCTTGGCGAGGCTCACGGTGTTGCGGAAGTTGCAGCCGGCGGTCCAGCTGGCGATGTCCACCGCGATCGGGCTGACCATCTCGAAAGCGTCGCCCTGGGCAACGTTCGACTGCGTGTTCACGCCGATCTGGCCGATGTCGATGGTGTGGGCGCCGTTGTTGCCGCCGACGGTGTAGACGCTGCAATCCTGCGTGACGTTGCCGCTGATCGTCCAGCTGTTGGTGACGGTCGGCGTCGCGTTCTCGACGTTGTTGCCGACGGCCGGGGTGTTCACGCCGTTGGCGCCGCCGACATAATATTGCGCCGGGCCGGGATTGGCCGGGCCGTTGATGTTCGGGCCGGCATGGGCCACGGTGGCGGCCGAAATCATCGCCAGGGCGGCGGTGGTCTGCAGAAGAATCTTCATCTCTTCACTCCATCGTTGTGCAAGCCGTTGATGCGAAATTGCGATTGGCTGTGCGGTGCTTCACTCAGGTCTTGAGCCTCTTCGGCTTCTGATCTTGCGGCCCCCAGATATTTGGCCGTTTTTTCACGCTCAGGTGATCGGGAAATTCCTTTGAACGGCCGTCATGACGGCGCGATCGTGATTCGAATTGTTTCGCTATAGTTGCCCCCGAGGAGGCCGGCTTCGCCCGCGGGCTGGCCGAGCGAGACGGTGACGTCCATTCCGTCGACGGCGATCCCGCCGTCGCTGGAGACGGTGTGGCCGCCGACCAGGTCGCGGCTGGCGATCGTCCGCCGGACCAGCGACTGGCCCGGCTTGCGGACCGGCATCGAGATTCCGATTTCGTAGGGGAGGGTGCCGGCATAGGGACCCTCGCCGCGCGGAAGCCGCTCGTGCGCAAGGCCGCCGTTGACGGCCTCGATCGTCATGTCGAACGGGATGTTGCAATCGAGCGTGACATGGGCGGTGGCGCTGGCCTGCTGCCGCGCCAGATTGCCGAAATCCATGTCGGCGACGCTTCCCATCGCACAGCGTTGCGCGACGGTGCCGCGCAGCTCGAGATCGAGACTCCGCACATTCTCGATTTCGCCGCCCTCGCTGGGCGCAGCCGAGAGTGTCGCGGCGAGCGCCGCGAAAACGGACCACATTGCGTCTTCCCCCAACCCTTGTGGGGCTCGGCGACCGTCAATTCGGCGCGGAGCCGCCTGCGAGGGAAGCCATCGACGGATGTCGAATCGCCCCCTCAGCAGGTAAATGAAACGTTAAAGGTTGGGTCGTACCCGGCGCATCCCCAACATTGGTGACATCGACCGAATCACTCGACTTTTTTACGTGCGATTTCCCAATAACCCCAAGTTGTTAGAGTTTAGCAACGAGTCAGTGGCCGAGTCCGCTCCGACGCTTCGCGTCCCGCAAGGGGACAATCGGGACGTGAAAGCTTAGCGGCTGCGGCCGGCACGAGGCGCGGTTTGACTTTGGTGAAGGAAGCCGCAACCATAGTCGAAAGACGTCGACACCACGGTGTCATCGGGGGACGTTCATGTTCGAGGAATCGGCTTCTGCCGACGACGCTGACTTGCACTGCACGTCCGTGCTCGCGCTCGGCTGGCTGGCGCGCGACGAGCTCCCGCGCGTGCTGGTCGGCGACGGCTTGACGCTGCTCTGGGCGAATGACGCAGCCCGGCGTTTTCTCGCCGACGAGGTCGATCTCGAGATTCGCGACAACCTGCTGAGCACCTACAATCGCGGGCTCCAGCCCCATCTCGCCGCGTTCGTCGCGGATTGCAGTCCGGATCTCCAGACCCTGTGCCTGCCCCGCGAGCAGGGCTGCGGGCATATCCTTTTCCGTGCGCGCCAGGTCGCGGTCCGGGACGGGCGCCGGTTCGTCGGTATCTCCTTCCACCGGAGCGGCAGCGATTTCGTCGAGCGCTACGCCGACCTCAAGACCGCCTTCCAGCTCACCGCCGCGGAGCACCGCGTCCTGGAGCGGATGCTCGAGGGCGCCACGGCCGACGAAATCTCCTCGGCGGTCGGCCTCTCGATCGAGACCATCCGCACCCACATCCGCAACATCTACACCAAGGTCGGAGTCGCGAGCCGGGAGCGCCTGTTCGCGCGCCTGCGCCCCTATCGAATCTGAGCGGGTGGGAGAGACGCGCGGCGTGGCGTGCGCGCAATATCTCCGGCTCTCGCGCCTATCGTATTTTTACGGTAGCATTTGGGCGAGAGGGGAAGGCTGCGCGTGGCACTGCGGCGCGTCGCCGACGAGGGTGAGCAGGATGGAGAGTGCCGGCTGGATCCCGGTGGAGCAGAATCCCCCTGTCGCCACGCCTTTGCTGATCTGGTCGAATGGCGCCTGCGCAGTGGCGGTCGTTGTCGAGGGCACTGATGAAAGCGGCCCGTGGCAAGTGTTCATGGATGCTCGGTCCGACGAGATCCTGCCATGGCCGAGCCACTGGATGCAGTTGCCGCACCCGCCGCTTGAAGGCGAGCGTGCAATGCCGGCTGGGCTTGCCGGATAGCAGCATCGTGCGGCTGACCTAGCCCAGTCGGCTACCGAACTCGACGTCGATCGACTGCATCCGTAGGGGGCGGTGACGCGTTGATCTGCCTCGTTTCCGGCCGACCCCTCGGGTGACGGCGATTTGCGACGCGTGGCGCGGCTGCCTATGGAAGAGGCCTGTTATTGTTGAGTAGGTCGCCTGTGGCGTTGCTTCGGCTTTTGAGAGTCGGCCGGAAGTTTCTGGCCTGGCAGGTCGTCGCTCTGGCGGTGGTGCCTGTCTTCCTGATTGTCCTGAGCTTGCTGGTGTCGCGCGGCTTTGCCGAGACCGAGGCCCTGCGCAGCGAGATCGTCCGTTCGTACGAGACTCGCGCCGAGCTTCGGCACATCCTCTCCCTCCATCAGGATATCGAGACCGGGCAGCGCGGGTTCATCCTGAGCGCCGATCCCCGTTTCCTCGAATACTATCATGCCGCCGAGCGGGAATTCGGCCGGGCATTTACCCACCTCGAGCAGATTCTCCAGGTCGACGCCGCCTTCGACCGCGAGCTTGAGGCGCTGAAGCAGACGTCGCAACGCAAGCGCGGCTTCGCCGCAGCGCTTGTTCGGCTGACCCGCGAGGGCAGGGCCGACGAGGCCCGGCGCCTCGTCGCGGCCGGCCGGGGCAAGGCCCTGATGGATGAGATGCGTGCGCTCATTGGCCACCTGGATGCGCATCAACAGACTCAGCTCGCCGCCCGGACCGCGAATGCCGAGGCCGCTCGCGCAAGGCTGAAGGCACGAACGATCGGCCTTCAGCTGCTGCTCTACCTGCTGCTCGTGATTGCCGCCGTCATTGCCTTTCGGCAGGCGCGCGCCCGCGCCGATGCGCTTCGGCGGGTGGCGGACCTCGCGGCCCGGCAGGAAGCCATCTTCGACGGCGCCAAGGACGGCATGATCGTCCTCAACCCCAGCGGCAGCATCGAGAGCCTCAATCCGGCCGCCGCGCGGATGTTCGGCTATGAGGAGGGCGAGCTTCGCCGCCGCGACGTTGCCGTCCTCTTCGATGCCGCCCCCGAGCGCGGCGCGGTCGAGACGTTCCTGAAGCGGCTCAAGGCGCGGCAGGACAACGCGCCGGCGGAGTTCCAGGAATTTCTCGGCCGCTGCAAGGACGGTGGGACCTTTCCAGCCGAAGTGTCGATCAGCCCGGTGGAGCTCGCCAAGGACGTCCGCTTCCTCGCGGTCCTCCGCGACATCAGCGAGCGGAAGCAAGTCGATCGGATGAAGACCGAATTCGTTTCCACGGTGAGCCACGAGCTGCGGACGCCGCTGACCTCGATCGCCGGCTCGCTCGGCCTCATCGCCGGCGGGTCGGCCGGCGAGCTCCCGGCCCGCGTTGCCCGGCTCGTCGAGATCGCCCAATCGAACTGCGCGCGGCTGATCCGGCTGATCAACGACATCCTCGATATCGAGAAGATCGAGGCCGGCCGGATTTCTCTCGACATCAAGCCGATCCCGCTCGAACGCCTGCTCGAGCAGGCGGCGGAGGCCAACCGTGCCTATGCCGGCGAGCAGAATGCGATGATCCTTGTCGAGCCGGTTCCGCCGGGTGCGGCGGTGCTCGGCGACGAGGATCGGCTGATGCAGGTCATGACCAACCTGCTGTCGAACGCGGCGAAATTCTCGCCTGCCGGCGGCGTGGTGCAGGTCTCGGTCGCGCCGCTGCCCGGCGAGTGGCGGATCGATGTCGCCGACGAGGGGCCAGGGATCGCGGAGGATTTCCGATCCCGGATCTTCGGCAAGTTCGCCCAGGCGGATTCCTCGGACACGCGCCAGAAAGGCGGCACCGGCCTCGGCCTCAGCATCGTGCGCGAAATCGTCACCCGGCTCGGCGGCGCGGTCAGCTTCGATACCGAGATCGGCAGGGGCACCACCTTCCATGTCGATCTGCCCGCGGCCCCCGGGCCCGAGCCCGAGGCGGGGGAGGCCGAGATGCTCGGGCCTCTCGGGGAGGCCGGATTGCCGCTGATCCTCCATGTCGACGACGACCCGGACATGCTTCGGATCGTCGTCAGCCTGTTCAAGGGGCGGGCGCAGGTCCATTCGACGCCGAGCGTGATCGAGGCCCGCGCCTCGATCCGCCGCTACCCATTCGACGCCGTCATCCTCGACATCGGCATGGCGGACGGCAGCGGCCTCGATCTCATTCCGCTGATCCGCGCGCGCGGACGCGCGGGCGTCGCCGTCTTCACCGCCCAGGACGCCGATCCCGCCGCCGTCGCCGCAGCGGACGCTGTCCTGGTCAAGTCGAAGGCGTCTCTGGATCAGCTTGCGAGCGAGGTGCTCGCCCTCGCAGCGCACGCCAAAGGAGCAAATGGATGACCCGGATCCTTTATGTCGACGACGAGCCCGACATCCGCGAGGTCGCCCAGCTCGCGCTCGAGCTCGATCCCGAGTTCGAGGTGCGGAGCTGCGCCTCCGGCGCCGAGGCCCTGGAGCTTGCGCCTGCCTGGCAGCCCGATCTCATCCTTCTCGACGTGATGATGCCGATCATGGACGGGCCCGCGGTGCTCGCGCGCCTTCGTGCGCTTCCCGAAACCAAGGCGACGCCGGTGGTCTTCATCACCGCCCGGACTCAGCAGCAGGAGGTGGCCCAGCTTCAGGCGCTGGGCGCCGAAGGGGTGATCGCCAAGCCTTTCGACCCGATGAGCCTCGCCCGCCAGGTGCGGGAGCTGCTGCCATGAGCGCGCTCGAGAAGCGGATGGCCGAGCTTCGCGCCCGCTTCGCGATCCAGGCGCAGCAGGAGGCGGCGGAGCTCGAGTTGCGCGCCGCTGCCGGCGATTGGCGAGCGGTTGCAGAGATCGCCCACGGGCTGGCCGGCCGCGCCGGCATGTTCGGCTTTCCCGAGATCGGCAATCTGGCGCGCGACGCGGAAGAAGCCATCGACGCCGGCGGCGCGCCCAGGAGCGACGCCGCAGAGCTCGCGGCGCGTCTGCGCGCGCTCGATCAGGGGCGCTGAAAGCCCTTGCGGGTCATCTCGCCCCAGCCGTCCTGCTTGCGCAGGAATTGCCAATAGCCCTTCACCCGCCACAGATTGTTGAGCTGGCGGTAGCCGAAATTCTCCACCACCGCGGCGAGCGTGACGATGGCGAGATCGCGCGCCCGCGGCAGGCGCCTGAGCTGCACCTCCTCCAGCACGAGCGACCCGACGCTCACGAAAACGCCGAACGAGAAGATCACGGCCATGAAGGCGAGCACATAATCGAACGAGATGAGGCCGAGCAGCCACAGCAAGGGCACGAGCGCGTAGCCGATGACCTCGACCAGCGGGCCGAGGACGTCGACCAGGAAGACCTGCCCCATGCCGAGGATGCCGATGCGCCCGTAGCGGGGGTTCAGGAACATGTCGCGATGCTTGAAGAAGGTCTCGAGGCTGCCGCGCTGCCAGCGCGCACGCTGGTTGCCGAGGATCTTGAGCGTCTCCGGCGCCTCCGTCCAGCTTACCGGATCGGGAATGTAGCTGATCCGGTAATCCTGCTTCCTGTCGCGCATGTGGCGGTGGAGCTTCACCACCAGCTCGAAATCCTCGCCGACCGTATTCTGGCTGAAGCCGCCCACTTCAACGGCAGTAGCGCGCTTGAACAGGCCGAAGGCGCCCGAGATGATCATCAAGGCCTGCATCTGGCTGAGGCCGAGCCGCGCCATCAGGAAGGCGCGCAGATATTCGACCGTCTGGACGAGAGCGAGGAAATTCCCCGGCAGGCCGCCCTCGATGACCCGCCCGCCTTCGACCCGGCAGCCGTTGGCGATCCGGATCGTCCCGCCGACCGCTACCGTCTTCACTGGGTCCTCGACGAACGGACGGACGGCACGGATCAGCGCGTCGGGCTCGAGCAGCGTGTCGGCATCGATGATGCAGAGGATCGGGGCGCGCGCGACGTTGATCCCGGCGTTCATCGCATCCGCCTTGCCGCCATTCTCCTTGTCGACGACGATCAGCCGCGGAATGTCGGGATTGGCGTAGATCCCCCGGATCGCCCGGCACTGGACGGCGAGGTCGTGGTAGCGCTGGACGGGCTTCACGGCGAACGCCTCGATCATGACGTCGAGGGTCCTGTCCTTGGACCCGTCGTTGACAACGATCACCTCGAAATCCGGATAATGGAGTGCGAGCAGCGCCTGGACGCTTTCGACGATCGTCAGCGCCTCGTTATAGGCGGGCGCGATGATCGCCACCTGCGGTGCGAGGTCGCCATATCGCTCCCAGAGGGCGGCGGTCGAAATCGCCGGCGGGCGCTTGTGCAGCGCCCATCCGGCGAGGACGAGCTGCACCAGGTAGAGCAGCACCTGCGCAATTCCGGCCAGGATGATCGCGAGCACGACGAGGTGCGCCGCGAACGCCGCCCAATCGTAAGCCTGGCCGCTCATGCAGGCTGGCCGTGTTCGGCCAGGACCGTGGCGGCCGCTGCTCGCGCGACCTCCGATCCGCCCCGCGCGGCTTCGCGCAACTGGGACCTCCCAGGCTCGCCGAGCCGCATCAGCGCCTCGGCCGCTGCAAACCGTACCGACCAGGCGCCATCGTCGAGAAGCGCGGCGAGAATGTCGGCGGAGTCGCGAAGCCCGATCCCGCCGGCCGCCGTGGCGGCAGCGGCGCGCGCATCGGTGGTAGAGCGCGACAGCCCGTCCATCACCGCGTCGCGGCCGGCCGGATGCCCGAGCATGCCCAGCGCACGAAGGTAGCGGGGCAGCTCTTCGGAATCGTCCGCGGCGGCGAGCGCCAGCGCCGCGATCGTCGGAACGACCGAGTAATCGCCCCGGATGGCGAGCGCTTCGATGGCCGCGAGGCGCGCCTGGACATTGGTCCCCTCGGCGAGCACCAGGGCCTTGATCTCGTCCGGACGATCCTCGGCGACGGCGCGGAACAGGGTCACCATCATCAACGAGCTCTGCTCGGTTCCGAGCCCGAGCCGCTCGACCAGATAGTGGATCTGGTCCGAGCGCCCGGTCTCCGCCAGCGCCAGCGCCGCGGCGAGGCGGACGTCCTCATTGCCGTCCTCGAGCGCCGCGTGGAGCAGGCCCAGGCTGTCCTCGTCGTGGAACGGCGCGAGCGACTGGACGGCGAGCAGGCGCTTTCGGGCCGAGAGCGAGCGCGCCCGCCGTACGAGCTGGTCGGCGACGCCGAGGTCGGTCGCATGCGCGACGAGGCGGGCGCGCTCCTCGCCGCGCACGAGGCGCATCAGATCGAGAAACGTGTCGGTGACGAGGTCGGGCGGAAGTCGCTTGAGATCGCGGCCCGCCGGGCTCGTGCCCTGAAGAAGCTCGCTGACGAGCTGGCGACGCCGCGCAGCCCGGCGCCGCTGGCGCCGCCGATCGACAAGCCGAGCCAGGATCAGGAGGATCATCGTGGCCAGCGCCGCGCCTGCCAGCAGCAGCGACACGTTCCAGATGAGATGCAAAGGACTCAAAAGCGCAGGCCGATCCCCAGTCCGACCTGGGTCATGTCGGCCCCGGTCTCGCGATCCTCATGGGCGAGGGAGAGGCGGAGGGTGGTGCGGGCGTTGAGATCGTAGCTGAGGCCCCCGAAATGGCTTCGGGTGCGAACGACGATGCCTTCGGACGTGTCGGGCGCGTCGCTGCGCCCGGCGAACAGCCTGAGCCGGTCGGTCGCCTGACCGTCGGCGCGGACGAGGTAGCCGCTCTGGTGGCGCCCGGAATCGTCGAACAGATTGATCCAGCGCGCGGTCAGCCAGATTCGTCCGCCGGCGAGATATTGCTCGATGCCCGGCGAGATCGTCTGGACGTCGCCCGCGGCGAAATCCGATTGGCGCGCATCGAGGGTGAGCGCCGTCGGCTGGGCGCCGTCGGTGATCCGCACCCTCCCGCCGGCGCCGATCTGGTAGCGGGGGCGGAAATCCGCATCCGGGGTAAGGGCTTCACCAGATAGTCGCGGGCGCCGAGCTCGAGCGCGCCGAGGATGTCGCGCTCCTGCTTGCGCGCGGTGAGCATGATGACGGGGATGGACGCGGTTTCCTCGCTGCTGCGCAGGCGGCGCAGAACCTCGTATCCGTCCATGACCGGCATCATCGCGTCGAGCACGATCGCGTCGGGCTGCTGCGCGTTCGCGACGGAGACCGCCTCGCCGCCGTCGCGCGCCACGAGGACGTCGAAGCCGCGAGCGCTCAAGCGGTGCTCGAGCAGCTCGACCAGCAGATCGTCATCGTCGCACACGAGAACTTTTTTGTTTTCAATCATACGCCACAAAAACCGGGGCGGGCCCAGAGCCAACAAAACGCGTCAGCGTCAATCCTCCTCCCGCCTTTTGGTTGCGAAAGCGTGACCGGGCGCGGACGCCGATCATCGCTTGCCGCACGCGCGC
Source organism: Pseudomonadota bacterium (assembly GCA_023390415.1). GTDB lineage: Bacteria > Pseudomonadota > Alphaproteobacteria > Sphingomonadales > Sphingomonadaceae > Allosphingosinicella. Next base: position 18,034 of record JAEWCW010000194.1, read on the forward strand.
CGGGGTGTAACCTGCAGGCATGCAGCATCAGCGGGGGCGGGCGAAGGGCCGGGCATGAACCTTCGCCACATCGAGATCTTCCACGCCGTCTATGTGAACGGTTCGGTCAGCGCCGCTGCGCGGGCGCTCAACGTGTCGCAGCCCTCCGTCTCGAAGATGCTTCGCCATGCAGAGAGCCTGCTCGGCTTCCAGCTCTTCCAGCGCACCAATGGCGGCCTGGTGCCGACCGAGGACGCGCACAGCCTGTTCGAGGACGTCAAGGAGATCCAGGATCGGGTCCACGCGCTGCGCGAGGCCGGTCGGAACCTGCGCCGCGGCGCCGGCGGCACCTTGCGAATCCTGGCACTGCCGTCGCTCGCGCTGGAGGCGATCCCGACCGCGGTCTCGCAGTTCATGCGCAGCCATGCCGACGTGAAGTTCGACCTCCAGACCGTCCATCACGACGATCTGCTGCGCAAGCTCTACGAGCGGGAAGCCGATCTCGCCGTCGCCTATGAGGTGCCCGCCGCGGCGCCGGTGGTGAAGCGCTGGCTCGGCGAGGGCGAGCTGGTCGTGCTCTACCGCGAGGAGGAGATGCCCGACGCCCCGTCCTGCGTGGAGCTGCAGCGGCTCGAGGGGCGGCGCTTCATCAGCCTCGCGGGAAGCGGGCCGATCGGGCAGATCTTCAGCCAGGAGCTGGATCGTCTCGGCGTCGTCCTGGACGAGGTGGTGACGGCGCGCACCTTCTACATGGCGGGCGCCCTGGTGCGGCAGGGCGTCGGCATGACGGTGGTCGACAGCTTCACCGCCCAAGCGTGCATGGCGCCCGGCCTGGCGATGCGCCCCCTGAAGCCCCGAATCACCTTCGACATCCACGCCATGTTCCTGATCAACCGGCCGCCGGGCGCGCTTGCGCTCGACTTCCTGAAGACTCTGACCCGCATCATCGACGCTCCATAGCGGTCGGCTATGGCGGCCCGCCCACTGGCTATGCGCGGCAGCGGGAAAGGCGGCGCTACGTTTCCCCGCACATGATCCGGGGGCCTTTCCTTCTCTATCTCGGCCACGTCGCCGACCCGCTCGCGGTGAAAACCTCGCGCGGCGTCGCGGCGTTTCGCCCTCAGGATTGCGTGGGCGAATTTCGCCACGACGATTGCCCGCTGACGCTGGGCTTTCCGCGCATGGGGATGGCCGAGGCGGTCGCCGGGGGTGCGAAGACCCTGATCCTTGGAGTGGCCGGCGCGGGCGGACGGATCGGCGCGGAGCTGATCGACGATGCCGCCGCGGCGCTGGAGGCTGGGCTCAACGTCGCCTCGGGCCTCCATCATCGGCTTCGCGACCAACCCAGGCTTGCCGCGCTCGCCGCCGAGCGTGGCCTCACCCTGTTCGACGTCCGCGATCCGCCTGCAGGCCTTGCCGTCGGCACCGGCAAGCCCCGGCCGGGGCAGCGGCTGCTGACGGTCGGCACCGATTGCTCGGTCGGGAAGATGTATGCGTCGCTTGCCCTCGTCCGGGGCCTTCGGGCGCGGGGCGTCGCCGCCGATTTCCGAGCGACCGGCCAGACCGGAATCCTCATCGCCGGCGAGGGCGTCGCGGTTGACGCGGTCGTCGCCGACTTCATCTCCGGCGCGATCGAGCAGCTCGCCCCCGCGCGCGACGACGACGGCTGGGACGTGATCGAGGGCCAGGGTTCGCTGTTCCATCCGAGCTTCGCCGGTGTCTCGCTCGGCCTGCTCCACGGCGCCCAGCCCGAGGCCCTTTTGCTCTGCCACGAGCCGGGTCGCGAGCATATGCGCGGTCTCCCCGGGCGGCCGCTTCCCGATCTCGCCCTGTGCCTGGAGCGCAATCTGGAGGCTGCGCGGCTGACCAGCCCGAGCGTCCGCGCCGTCGGGATCTGCCTTAATACATCCGGCATGGACCGCGAGGCGGCCCGCCGCCTCTGCGCCGCAACCGGCGACCGGATGTCGCTGCCTTGCAGCGACCCGGTCGCGTTCGGCGTCGACGAGATCCTCGATCAATTATGCCCAGACATCTCCAGGCCCAGCACGACCGCTTTCCGCTGAAGGCGCCATTCCGGATTGCGCGCGGGGTGAAGACCGCGGCGGACGTGGTGACGGTGACGATAAGCGAAGGCGATGTCGCCGGCCGCGGCGAGGCGGTGCCCTATCCCCGCTATGGCGAGAGCCCCGAAAGCACGCTCGCCGCGATCGACGAGGTGCGCGACCTGATCGAGCGCGGCGTCGGGCGCGAGGGACTCTTGCACGCGCTTCCCGCGGGCGCTGCGCGCAATGCGCTGGACTGTGCCTTGTGGGACCTCGAGGCGCGCCTTTCCGGACGCAGCGTGGCCGACACGGTCGGCGGGCCGGCGCCGCTGTTCGTCGCGACCGCGCTCACCATCGGGATCGACACGGCCGCGGCGATGGGCGCCGCCGCGGCGGCTCTGGCCTCGGCGCCGGTGCTCAAGGTCAAGGTCGACGCCGAGGACCCGGCGGCGCGGGTCCTGGCCGTTCGCGCGGCGGCCCCGGATGCCGTGTTGATCGTCGACCCGAACGAGAGCTGGGACCGGGCGCTGATCGAGGCGATGCAGCCGGTCCTCGCCGGGGCGCGCGTCGCGCTGCTCGAGCAGCCGGGGCCGGCGGGCGAGGATAGCTGGCTCGAAGGCTTCGCGCCCGCGGTGCCGATCTGCGCCGACGAGGCCGTCCATGTCGCCGCCGACCTGCCGGCGGTCGCGCGCCGCTACCAGGCGGTGAACGTGAAGCTGGACAAGTCCGGCGGGCTGACGGCTGCGCTGGAGCTGCTCCGCTGCGCGCGGGCACGGGGGCTCGGCGTGATGACCGGCTGCATGGTCAGCTCGTCGCTGTCGATCGCGCCCGCGCTCCACCTCGCAATGCTTTCGGATTACGTCGACCTTGACGGGCCCTTCTGGCTTCGGGAGGATCGGGCGGGCGGCAGCGGCGAGGCGAAGGGGCATATCCGCCCGCCGGCCGCCGGCTTTTGGGGTGAGCGATGAAGAAGGCCTGGTTCGCGCTGTTTCTCGCCGCGCTGACGACGGCCGCAGCGGCCCCGCCCGAGCGGGTCGACCTGATCATCCGCGGCGGCACCGTCTATACCGGCGAGAGCGCGCCCTTCGTCGGCGACGTCGCGGTCAAGGGCGACCGGATCCACGCCGTCGGCCGGCGGCTGACCCAGCGCGCCGCGCGGGTGATCGACGCGCGCGGGATGATCGTCGCACCGGGCTTCATCGATCCCCACACCCATGCCGGAGAGCAGCTCGCCTCGCCCGATGCGCAGGCGCGGCTGGTCCCCGCCTTCCTGATGCAGGGCGTCACCACCGCCTTCATCGGCAATGACGGCGGCGGCGATCTGGACGTGGCGGCCGTCCTCGGCGCCGCACGGCAGCGGCCGGTGGGCATCAACTACGCCGCCTTCGTCGGCTTCGGCGCGGTCCGGCAGGCGGTGATCGGCCAGGCCGACCGCGCGCCGAGCCCGGCCGAGCTCGATCGGATGCGGCAAATGGTTGCGCGGGCGATGTGCGACGGCGCGCTCGGCCTCTCCACCGGTCTCTTCTACGCACCGCAGAGCTTCGCCCGCACCGAGGAGGTGGTCGCGCTCGCCCGCGAGGCCGGGCGCCGGGGCGGGCTCTACGACAGCCATATCCGCGACGAATCCTCCTACTCGATCGGCCTCGCAGCGGCGATCGACGAGGCGATCGAGATCGGCCGATCGGCCGCAATCCCGGTCAACATCTCGCACATCAAGGCGCTCGGCGTGGACGTCCACGGCCATGCGCCGGCGATCGTCGCCCGGATCGAGGCGGCGCGCGCGGCCGGCCAGCGCGTCACCGCCGATCAATATCCCTGGTCCGCGTCGGGCACGAGCCTCGTCGCGGCCTTGGTCCCGCGCTGGGCGCAGGACGGCGGCCGCTCCGCGCTGCTTCGCCGGCTTAACGATCCCGCCGCGCTCGCCAGGCTGCGGCCGGAGATGGCGGAAAATCTCCGGCGGAGAGGCGGAGCGGCGTCCCTGCTGATAACCGAGGGACTCAATCGCGGTCGGACTTTGGCCGAAGTCGCCGGTTCGACCGATCCGATCGTCGCGGCGATTGATGAGATCCGCGTCGTGGATGCGGCCGTGGCCTCGTTCAACCAGAATGAGGACGATATCCGTTATTTCATGCGCAGGCCCTGGGTGATGACCGGCTCCGACGCCTCGACCGGCCATCCCCGCGTCTCCGGGAGCTTCGCGCGCAAATATTCGGAATATGTCGTCCGCCAGGGCGTGCTGAGCCTCCGCGACTTCATCGAGCGCAGCACCAGCCTGACCGCGGACACGTTCGGGATCGTCGATCGCGGCCGCCTGCGCGCAGGCGCCTTTGCGGACGTCGTCGTCTTCGATCCGCGCCGCTATGCCGCCCGTGCCACCTACGAGCAGCCGACCTTGCTCGCCGCGGGCGTGCGAACGGTGCTCGTCAACGGCGCCGTTGCGGTGGATCGCGGCGTGCTGACCGGGGCTGCGGCCGGGCGCGGACTGCCGCACCGGCCGACACCGGGAACCTGCCCCTAACGGTAGAAAGACAGGTTCGAGAGTTCGAGGCTGGTCTCGGCGCCCGGCTCTCCTTCGAGGCGGATGATCAAAGCACGCAGGCGCGAAAGGTCGAGCCGGGCTTCGGGGTCCGCGCTCCGGAAGGCCGAGAAGGGCAGGCGCACCGTGCCTCCACCGAAGCCGGCGCGGAAATAGGCGCTGGCCTCCAGGCCATAGCTTTCCAGGATCAGGCTGTAGCGGCCGTTCCCGCGCGCCTCGAAGGCGATGCCCTCGAACCCGCGCGCATCGGCGAGGTGAATGGCGCCCGGCGTGAGCGGGATGACAAGGCTGGCATAAGGCTGCGGCGCAGCGCCCAGCCGCGCGACAAGCAGGCGGCCGCCTGGCCCGGGAAGCTGGTGGAGGTGGCTGTGGTCCGTGCCGGACTCGCTGGTCGCGACTGGAAGCGTTCGCAAATCGGTGCGGCCGTCGGCGCGGCTGCCGCTGTCGATCGGCCCGGCCATGCGGTGGACCGGAAGCGGCGAGGGGCCTTCGGAATCGACGAGCTGGCGGAGCGTCGGAAGCGGGCGCTCCTGGCCCCCCACGAAGACCCGCCGGACCCGGTACAGGTCCTCGATCCGCTGGTCCGGGCGGCCTTGGACCAGGATCAGGTCGGCGCGCGCGCCCGGTGCGATCCGGCTGCCGCCCGGGCGGCGCAAGATGTCGGCGCTGACGCGCGTCGCCGCGGCAAGCGCCTCGGCGGCGGTGAAGCCATTCTCGGCGAGCAGCCGGATTTCGCGCAGCGTCGCCGAGCCATGATAGACTCCGCCGATCCCGGAGTCGGTGCCGATCCCGACCTTGATCCCCGCGGCATGGAGCCGGCGAAGATTCTCGCGGAGGAACCCCCAGCGCCGCGCCTCCAGCGCCGGCACCTCGCCGCGCGGCGCCGCGAGCCGCGCCTCCTCGCGCGCCCGCTCCGCCGCCGACAGCAAGGCGAGCTCGGCGGGGAGGATCGGCCGCTGCTGCTGCGGCTCGTAGACCGCCATGGTCGGGACGTAAGCGGTGCCGTTCGCGCGCATCAGCCGGATCAATTCGTCGTCAACGACGGCGTCGCCGATGCCGTGGCCGAGCGCGTCGACCCCGGCGGCGGCGGCGAGCTTGGCGCCTTCCAGTGTAACCGTGTGGGTAATGACCGGGATCCCGGCGCGGTGGGCGCGGACGACGATCGCGCGCAGCGTCGGCAGGTTCATGCTGTTGAGGTCCGGCACCCGGCCGTAGCGCCAGCCGTCTGCGAAGACCTTGATCGCGTCCGGCCGGTAGGGGAGCGCCCGCTCCATCGCCAGCTCGGCGGCGCGGGGCGTGGTCGCCTCCATCGTGAAGAAGTCGCCCCAGCCGCGCTCGGTGCCGTGCCCGCCCGGAACGCCGATCCGGACGGCGAGCGCGAGGTTCGGCGCCGCGACCGCGCCCGATCCCGTCATCTCGCGGATCGGCGCAAGCATCTCGCCCGAGACCGAGAAATCGACTGATGTCGTCACGCCGTGGAGGAGCTGCGACGCATAGGCCTTGCCGAGATCGTCCGGACCGCCGAGGCCGGGCGAGCGCAAATGGGTGTGGAGGTCGTGGAGCCCGGGCATCAGCGTCATGCCGCGCGCCTCGACGATCCGCGTGCCGCGGGGCGCGCGGAGGCGGGGGCCGACCGCCACGATCCGGTCTCCCGAGATCAGCACGTCGGCGGGCGTCGCTGCTGCGCCGGTCCCGTCGAAGACGTGCGCGCCGCGGATCAGGATGCCGCGCTCCGCGGGGGCGGCGCCGAGACAAAGCAGCGCGAAAAGCGCGCCGACGATCCTCGTCCAGATCATTGCAGGGGCTGCTTCCGCATCAAAGTGTGGTCGAAGAAGGCTTCGGTCGCGCGCAGGCTCTCGAGCCAGCTCGAATGGCGGAAGAAGCTGTGCCGCTCGTTCGGGAAGACCAGCTCGCGATAGGGGATTCGCCGCGCCGCGAGCTCGCGGGCAAGCACCAGGGACTGCGAGAAATCGACATTGCGGTCGTCGTCGCCGTGGACGAGCAGGACCGGCGAGGTCCAGCGCTCGATCGCGCCGAGCGGCGACGAATCCCACTGGAGCTGCCGCGCCCGGTCCTGGGCCTCCGGCGACAGGCTGTCCGGCACGGGCCGGAGCATCGAATGGACTCCGTGGAAGTCGACTCCCGAGGCGAAGAGGGCGCTGTCGCGCGCGAGGGCGAGCGCGGTCAGATAGCCGCCCCAGCTTCCGCCCCAGATGCCGATCCGCGCCGGATCGACGTCGCCGCGCGCCTCGAGCCAGCGCCCGGCGGCGAGGATGTCGCGATATTCGGACGCGCCCTCGCGGCCGGTCTCCGGCGCGTCGCGGAAGGCGAGGCCGTAGCCGGTGCCGCCGCGATAATTGACCGCCAGCACATGATAGCCGAGCGCGGCGAGGCGCTGGTTCATGACGTAGCCGTTCGAATAATAACGCGACGGGTGGAAGCCGAGCAGCATCTGCCGCCGCGGCCCGCCATGGATGTAGACGATCGCCGGCCGCCGACCGGCGCCGCGCGCGCGGAAGAGCTGGCCGCGGACTTCGAGCCCGTCTGCGGCCCGGAAGCTGACCGCCTCGGGCGCGGCGAAATCGGGCGCGACCGGCGGCGGGGCGAGCGGCACCGGGCGGCGATCGAGCAGCACCGGATGCGCGGCGATCGATGCGTCGGTGGAGATCGCGGCGATCGCATCGCCGCCGACCGCCGGGTAGAAATACATGGCCTCGCCGCCGAGCCGGACGGCCGGGCCGCGGCGGAGCGGCCGCCGCCAGGCGCGGCGCCGGTCGATCTCGCCGTCATTGGCCGTGTAGACCAGGGACGTGCGGTCCGGGCCGAGCAGGAAGGTCTCGACCTCATAAGCGCCCTCGGTCAGCGCGCGCGGCGCGCCGCCGCGGCGGGGGTCGAGCGCATAGACGTGGAGCCAGCCCGTCCGCTCCCAGGGGAAGAGGATCAGGCCGTCATTGCTCCAGAACAGGTTGCGGCTGCGAGTCCCCGCATAGCGGCCGCCCGGGCCTGCCGGCGCCGACCAGAGGGTGCGGCCGCGGCCGGTGGCGATGTCGATCAGCCGGATCGACCAATAGGGCCCGCTCGCCGGCGCCGCGTCGGGCGGTGGGGGCAGGTAACGGATGAAGGCGATCTCCCGCCCGTCGGGCGAGAAAGCGGGCTCGGTCGATTGGCCGAGGCCGGGATCGAGATAGCGCAGGCGCCCGCTCGCGATCTCGATCAGGCCGAGATGGCTGTGCGCGCCGCGATCCTCGGCGAAGAGCAGGCTGCCGCCGTCCGGCGACCAGACCAGCCGCGCGACATCGCCGCGGACGCGCGCAAGCTGCCGCGCCTCGCTTCCGCGGCTCCACAGCCAGATTTCGCCGCGCCGGGTGAAGGCGAGCTTGCTTCCGTCCGGCGAGAAGGTCGGCGAATGGCCGCGGCCGATCAGCGTCGGCGCGCCGCCGGACGCGGGCACCAAGAACACCTGCTGCTGCGGCGCGTAGGCCGCGGCGCCTGGATTGGGGAGCTCCTCCGCGTCCGGATATTCCTCGTCGCCGCCGCGCACGAAGGCGAGCTCGGCGGCGCCGCGGCCGAAGGCGAGGCCGTAGAGCTGCACGCCGTCGTCGTCCGGAAAGTCGGTGAGGCGCCGCGCCTGCCGGCCGCGGCCGCCGATCCAGATGTTGCGGGCGCCGGACGCATTCTTCACCCAGGCGAAGACCGGCGCGTCGGGGGCGCCGGTGAGCGCGCTAGCGGTCGGCAAAGCGAGCGCGTCGGCAAGGGGATCGGCCGCTGCGGGCTGGGCGAGCGCGGCAAAGGCCAGGCAAAAAGCGAGGAGCAGGGTGCGCATGAAGAGCGCTATGGAGAGGCTCGGCGGGCGAAGGCAAGCGCTCCGCACCCCAACATGCGCCCTCGTTATGGCGGCGCGAACGCTTCGTATAAGCGGCTCGCGCTTGCCCGCGCTGCGATCCCGCTTAGGCTGCGCGCCATGAAGCGCCTTTCCTTTCTCCTGTTCGTCGCACTTGCCGCCGCATCGCCGGCAGCCGCCCAGACCTCTCCGCAGCCGCGCGTCGAGGCCGCGCTCGCCGAGGCGCCGCTCGGCACGCGCTTCGGCCTGCTGGTGACGACCGAGGACGGGCGCGAGCTGATCGCGATCAATCCGGACGGCCGCTTCATCCCGGCCTCCAACACCAAGCTGCTGACCACCGCCGCCGCCTTCGCCACGATGGCGAACCTCGATCGACCCGACGCCGCGGGCGGCGCCTCGGTGCGGCTCGATGGGCGCGACGTGGTCCTGACCGGTCATGGCGACGCGCGCCTGTCGAGCGCGGCGGACTGCGTCATCAATTGCCTCGCCGCACTCGCCGATGCCATTGCCGCGCGGACCCGCCGGGTGCGTGACGTGATCGGCGACGACAGCCTGTTTCCGGACCAGCGCTGGAGCCCGGGGATGAGCTGGAACAACATCCACACCCGCTCCGGCACGGCAATCTCGGCGCTCAGCCTCGACGACAACGAGCTTGTGCTGAGCGTGTCGCCCGGATCGGCGGGCGCGGCGCCGACGCTCGAGCACATGGGCTATTATGAGGTGATCAACCGGGCCGTGACCGCGGCGGAGGGCGAGACCGCGCTCCGCTTCGCCCGGCTGCCGGGGAGCCGCACCGTCGAGCTGAGCGGCCGGATCGCGGCCGGCGCGGCGCCGCAGACACTTCGGCTGGGGATCGACGATCCGGCCCATCATGCGGCGTGGCGGCTTCGGGCGCTGCTCGCTGAGCGCGGCGTCCGCGTAACCGGCGACATCCGGGTCCGCCACCGCCAGGGCGATACGCCCCCGCAGCCCGGGCCGGCGCCGCTGGCGCGGCTGGTGCCGCCGCCGCTCGCCGCGGACCTCGACCGAATCAACCGCGAGAGCCAGAATTTGCATGCCGAGCTGCTGATCCGGCGGCTCGGCCTCGTCCGCGGCAACGGATCGATCGAGGACGGCGTCGCCGAGATCGCGGCGATGCTCGAGCGCGCGGGCGCGGCGCGGACCGGCTGGGACCTTTCGGACGGATCGGGAATGTCGACCTACAACCGCCTCTCACCGCGCGCGACCGTCGCTTTGCTGCGCTGGGCGGCGGCGCAGCCCTGGGGCGCGGCCTGGCGCTCGACCTTCCCGGTCGCGGGGGTCGACGGGACTCTCTCCAACCGCTTCCGCGGTACGCCGCTGGAGCGGCGCCTGTTCGCCAAGACCGGCACCCTCAACGCGAGCAACGCGCTCTCGGGCTACATGATCGCGCGTAGCGGGCGCACCCTGATCTTCTCCTTCTTCGCCAACGACGTACCGGGCGGCGGCGGGGTCACCCCGACGATGGATCAGGTGCTGCAGCTGATCGCCGAAGCCTATTGAGGCTCGTCCCACGCCGCGATCACCGCGTCGCCGGTGGCGCGGCGGAGGTCCATGATCCCGGTCTCGCGGTGGCGGGTCGGGTGGACGCGGTTGGTGAGCAGCGTCCAGGCGATGCCGCGCTCGAAGTCCACCCAGAGGCCCGTGCCGGTGAAGCCGGTATGGCCGATCGTCGAGTCCGAGCAGGAGTCGCCGCCGGGCCAGCCCTCGAAGCGCCGCTCCCAGCCGCAGGTGCGGTCGCCGTTCACCCGGGTCCGGATCGACTCTAGCAGGAAAGGCGAGGCGCCGCTGCCGTCCAGCAGGGCCTGCGCATAGTCGAGCACGCCGGCGACTTTGCCGAACAGACCGGCATGGCCCGGCGCGCCGCCCAGCGCCCAGGCATTTTCGTCATGAACCTCGCCTTTGAGCACCCGACCGCGCCAGCTGCAGCGCTCCGTGGCGACCGCGGGACCGGGCGGGGGCCCGTAGGAGAGGCCGGGCGGGAGCGGCCAGGCGGAGAGCGGCGCGCCGGTGATCCGCTCGATCGCGATTCCGAGCAGGATGTAGTTGATGTCCGAATAGACCGGCGGGCCGTGGCGCCATTCGCGCTGGAGGACGAAGGCGCGGAGGCGATCGGGATCGTCGCCATAGGTGTAGATCGGCTCGACCGCGGGAAGGAAGGTGCGGTGGGCGAGGCAGTCGCGGAAGGTGATCCTCCGCTCGGGCGCATTGGCGACGTCATATTGACGGAGGTCGGGGATCGCCTCGGTCAGCGGCCGATCGAGGTCGATCCGGCCTTGCTCGGCGAGCGTCAGGATCATCGTCGTCGTGGCGATGACCTTTGAGACCGAGGCGAGATCGAACCAATGATCCTCGGTCAGCGGCTCGGGCTCGGGAAGGAGCGCGGCCATGCCCGCGACACGGACCTCGCGCCGTCCGTCGGCCGAAACGATGCCGAGCGTCGCGCCGGGGATGCGTCCGGCCTCGACCGCTTCCCGGGCCGGAATGAAGGCCTGTTCAATCATCGATCGGCCTCCGCTGCGCGCGGGCGATGACGGGGAGGAGAAGCAAGGCGGCGAGGCTCAGCACGCCGGAGAGCAGGAAGAAGAGGTCCCAGCCATTGTAGCCGGCGCGTTCGAACTGCTCGACCATCGCGCCGCCGGCGCCGGACAGCAGCCGCGGAAGCATGAAGGCGAAAGCGGACAGGAAGGCATATTGCGCGCCCGGATAGCGCGGGTCGACCAGCAAGGAGAGATAGACGACGAAGATGGTGCCGGCCATGCCGTTGCCGAACTGGTCGAGCGCAGTCGCGACGTAGAGAATGGCCTCGTCCACAGGCTGGTGGGCGAGCCAGACGAAGCCGAAATTGCCGATCGCCGCAAACACCGCGCCGACTGTCAGCGCGCGCATCATCGGCCAGCGCATCCCCATCCAGCCGCCAAGCCCGACACCGACGATGCTGGCGATGAGGGCGACATAGGAATCGGCGCGGCCGATCTCGCTCAGCGAATAGCCGAGCTCGCGGATCATCGGCTTGGAGAGGTTGAGCGCGAGCACGTCGCCCATCCGGTAAATGGAGACGAAGGCCATGATCGCCAGCGCCATGAAGCCGTAGCGCCAGAAGAATTCGACATACGGCCCGAGCGCGACCGAGCGGCGGGCACGCGACGTCGGCGGCAGGCGGCGGATCCGTGGCAGCAGCGCCGCCATCGCCAGGAAGGGCAGCATGCAGATGACGAGGACATAGGGGGTGACGTTGCTGTCGGCCCCGATTCCGATCGCCGATGCGCTGCCGAGCAGGGCCCAGCCGACCGCGGCGGTGATTGCGGCCGCAGCCGCCAGGATGACGAGGCTCGCCGCAATCCCCCCTGCGAGCGCCGCGGATCGCGAGCCGCCATGGCCGGGATCGGGCCGCATTGCCGCGAGCAAGGGGAAAGGCATGAACGCCGCGATGGCGATCGCGAGATAGGCGCCGGTCCAGCCCCAGCCCGGCTGATCGGCGATGAGCAAAGCGCCGCTTCCCGCAGCGACCATTGCGGTTCGGTAGCCCCAGAGGTTGGCGGCGGCGAGCGGGCCTTGCTCCTCCTGGGTCGGGGCGAGCTCGATCCGCCAGGCATCGGCGGCCACTTCCAATGTCGTTGTCCAGAAGGCGAGCAGGACCGCGAACAAGGCGGTGATCCCGAGATTGCGGTCCGACGAGGTCAGCGCCATCGCCGCCATCGAGGTGAAGATTCCGAGCTGGGCGAGCATGATCCAGCCGCGCCTCTTGCCCCAGAAGCGGCCGAAGCCTGGAACGTCGTAGCGGTCGAGCAAGGGCGCCCAGAGGAACTTGAAGGTCGGCAGGAGCTGGACCCAGGCGAAGAAGCCGATCACGACCAGCGCGACCTCGTGCGCCTGCAGCCGGAGCGAGAGCACGGTCGAGAACATGTAGAAGGGCAAGCCGGCTGAGAAGCCGAGCATGATGTAGAGCGCCTGGCGCCTCATCCCGCGCGGTACCGCAGGCGCCTCGCTCCCCCCGCTCTCGACCGCCACCGACGCCATTTCGCCCCTCCGTCCAGACCGTTCGGCGTCGTCGCAGCTGGCGGCCCGTCGCGCAAGAATGACGCGAGGTTATGGGATCGCCAACAGAAACTATGGCGCCCAGTCCTATTCTTGTTACTTAGTGCCGAGTGGGCAAAGCCAGGGGGTAAAAAACATGCGCGCTATCTCGTCACTGCGGCCGATTCTCTTTTCGGGCACCGCCTTTGCCGCCTTGGCTGTGCCGGGCGTCGCCTTCGCCCAGGTCCCGAACCCTGAGACCACCACCCAGCCGGCGGCGACTCCGACCGGCGCCGAGACTCCGGACGAGGGCGCAGACGCCTCGCCGGCCGGTCGGCAGGGGGACATCCTCGTCACCGGATCGCGCATCCGCCAGAATCCGAACAACAGCGCGCTTCCGCTCCAGATCATCACCAATGTCGAGGTCGAGCGGAACGGAATCAGCAGCCCCGAGCAGCTGATGATGCACCTCACCACCAGCGGCTCCGGCCCGGACAATCTAGCTTCCAACGCGGACGTCGTCACCGGCGCCCAGCGCGGCACCAACGGCCTCTCCTCCGCCAACCTGCGCGGCCAGGGCAACGCAGCCACCCTCGTCCTCCTCAACAGCCGGCGCGTCGCCGCCCACGGCCTCAGCGGCTCGGCCGTCGACATCAACCAGATCCCGTTCGCGGCAATCGACCGGATCGAGGTTCTGAAGGACGGCGCCTCGGCCATCTACGGAACCGACGCGGTCGGCGGCGTGATCAACTTCATCACCCGCACCGACTATCAGGGCTTCGGAATCCAAGGCTTCACCGACATCGCCGAGGAAGGCGATCATACGATCAACCGCCTGTCGGCGATCGCCGGCTATGGCGATCTCGATTCGGACGGCTTCAACATCATGGGCGCGGTCGCCCAGAGCTGGGTCCCGATCCTGCGCGGCGCGCGGCGCGACTTCGTCAACGGCAACCAGCCCAATCGCGGCCTCTCGATCGACACGCGCGGAACGCCGATCGCAACCGCCTTCAACATCGGCGCGAACGCCTTCCAGCAGCCGAACGGCACCTTGCTCACCGGCCTTACATTGACCGCCCCGAACGGCGCCAATGCGGCCGCGGGCGGTATCAACTTCCTGGATCTGCCGGGCGGCGCGGGCTGCGAGTCGATGGACGGGGGCATGGCCTATGACCATGCGCTCTGGAACACGCCGACCGCCTTCTATG
>JAEWCW010000181.1 GCA_023390415.1 Pseudomonadota bacterium
CTGCGCCGCAGCCGCAGCCCGCGCCCGCAGCGGCAGCGCCCGCGCCGGCGATCGATCTCGCCCGCTTCGAAGGGGCCTATGTGTCGCGCCACTCGGCGAGCGACATCTATGTCGCGCCCTATGGGAATGAATTGATGGTGATCGATCTCTTCGCCGGAACGCCGGCGGCCGACATCACCCGTCTGCGCCATGTCAGCGGCAACACCTTCCGCAGGGTGCTTCCCAACGACAGCCTCGCCGAGGATATCCGCTTCGACACCGATGCCCAGGGCCGAGCCACCCGCATCTGGTGGCACAGCAATTATCTGGACCGGCGCTAGAGACGCATCGCTGCGGCCGCGGCCTCAGTGAAGGCGGCCATCGCCTGCTTCCACGGGAAGGGGCCGTGGCTGATCCGCGCCGCGCCCGCTTCCGCGAACTTCGCCGGGGGCGGCGAGCCGGGAAAGGCGATGACGTTGACGGGCAGCGGAGAGGCGGCGGTCAGCCGCTCCAACAATGCGAGATCGCGCAGGCCGGGCACGAACAGCCCGCTCGCGCCGCAATCGGCGAAGGCCATCGCGCGCTCGAGGGCCTCGTCGACCAGCGCCGTATCATGATCCTCGGCCCGCGCTTTCATGAAGAGATCGGTGCGGGCGTTGAGGAAGAAGAGATCGCCGACCGCAGCGCGGATCGCATCGATGCGCCGCGCCTGGAGACGGAGCGGGTGGAGCCCCTCGCCGCCGATCACCTGGTCCTCGAAATTGCAGCCAACCGCGCCGGTCTCCCTGAGCCGCAGCGCATTGGCAGCGGCCGCTGACGGCTCGACCGCATAGGCCCCCTCGAAATCCACCGTCACCGGAAGCTCGACTGCGGCAACGATTCGCGCGGCGTTGGCGAGCGCGAGGTCGATCGGGATCCGCTCCCCGTCCGCAAAACCCTGGGCCTGGGCGACCGGCGAGCTTCCGGTCGCGATCGCCTTCGCGCCGGCCGCGGCGACGGCGGTCGCCGAGCCGGCATCCCAGATGTTGACCAGGATCAGCGGATCGCCGGGCCGGTGAAGCGCCGCAAAGGCGCGGGCCTTGTCTTCCCAGGTCATAGGGTCCTCCGCCGGCCATCCTAGCGCGGCCGGCGGAGGAAGCGAATTACTGGCGCGGCGGCGTGGTGGCCTGGGTGCCGCGGCTGACGAGGCGCGAGGAGACGATGCGGTTCGCCGTGTCGGTCACCACCTCGAGCAGGTTTCCGCTCGTGTCGGTCACCCGGCGAACGGTCTGGCCGGTGCTGTTCAGGGTGCGGCCAACCTCGGTGAGGCCGGCGCGGGCGAGATCGAGCACCTGGCCGTTGCGAAGCAGCCCGCCGGCGAGCGCGCCGACCGTGCCGACGGTATTGTTGGCGACGTTGCCGACCGTGTTAACCGTATTGTCCACGGTCGAGAGCAATTGGGTGACGATCTGCGGATTGTTGTCGAGCGTTTGCAGCGTGCGCTCGATGATCGCCCGGACATTGTCGAGCCTGACCAGCAAAGTCGCCTGCGCGCTTACGCCGCGAAGGTCGATCTTGACGTTGTCGATCGAGGCGTTGGCGCCGGCGGTGAGCTGGAGGAGGTTGGCGAGCCGCGCGTTGAGGGCGAGCTCGACCTGGAGGTTGTTGACCTCGATGGTCAGCTGCTCGACCGAGAGGTTGGGGACGTCGAGGACGACGTCGGGCGGGTTCTGGCCGCTCTCGGCCTGGAGGGCGAGCTGCGAATTGCCCTGCGGCTGGGCCTGCGCGGCCCGGCGCTGCGCCTCGGCGGGGGTTGAAACGGCGAGCGCGGCGACTGCCGCGGCGACGGCGAAGGCTTTGGTCGAACCCATGGCTTACTCCCTGTTACGCGGGCACAACGTCATTGCGGCGGCTGGGTTTCCGCCTCGGGAGCATTTTGGGGGTCGGCGACGCGCGCCTCGGCGCGCACCCGGACGTTGACGTTGCGAAGCGTGCGCCGGCCGTTCGCTTCCGGCGCCTCGACCCGGACGACCGAACGCTCGCCGCCGGTCACTTCGAGCGAGGCCTCTCCGGACCGCTCGATCGTCACCCTGCGGATGTTGGCGTCGATATTGAGCTGGATGTCCGGCGCCGGCTGTGCGGCCGCAGCCTGGAGGGCGGATAAGGGGATCAGGATCAATGGACGAACCTCGCGACGACGTCACGGTAGGAACGCGAAACCTTCACCTGCGATCCGCTCTCCAGCACCAGGAAGCATTCGCCGTTGGTGTGGGGCTTGACCTGCCGCACCTGGTCGAGATTGACGATGCAGGAGCGGTGGACGCGCTGGAATCGGCGCGGATCGAGGCGCTTCTCGAGGTCCTTCATCGTCTCGCGGAGGATCAGGGTATTGTCGCCCGTATAGATGCACATGTAATCGCCGGCGGCGTCGATCTTCTCGATCGAATCGACGTCGACCCGGAAGATCTGGCCGCGATCCTTGATGTTGATCAGCTTCTCGTAACGATTGGCGGACGGGCCATCGTCGCCGGCGGTCCCGATCTCCTCGGCCGCCTCGGGGGCGACCTCGGCGAGCACCTCCTTCAACTTCTCGGCTTCCTCGACGCCGCGCTTCTCGGCGAGGCGCTGGCGCACGCGCTCGAGGGTGTCGGCGAGGCGGTCCTCCTCGACGGGCTTCATCAGATAGTCGACCGCCTGCGCCTCGAACGCGCGGATGGCGTGGTCGCTATAGGCGGTCACGAAGACGAACAAAGGCGGCTCCACCTCCATCAACCCCTGGATCACCGAAAAGCCGTCGAAGCCGGGCATCTGGATGTCGAGGAAGACGAGGTCCGGCTTGTGGGTCTTGATCGATCGGATCGCCTCGCGGCCGTTCGAGCAGGTATCGATGATTTCGACATCCTCGTGCGCGTCCAGCCTCAGCTGCAGGCCCTGTATGGCCAGCGGCTCGTCGTCGACGAGGATCGTGCGGATCGTCATTTCGGCTCCTTGGCTTCGACTTGATAGGGGATTTCGATGACAACGCGAAAACCCCCCTGAATGTCCGAATGGGTGTCGAACCTGTGGTTCTCCCCATATGCCTGGATCAGCCGGTCGCGGATGTTGGCCAGGCCGACCCCGGTCGATTCCTGGGCCCTCACCCAATGGTCCTCGGCGCCCGGGCCGGTATCGGAGACGGTGATCACCACGCGATCGACGTTGAGCCGGGCCTCGATCGAGATGTCCGCCCCCTCCTCCTGCGGAGTCACCGCATATTTGATCGCATTCTCGACCAGGGGTTGGAGCAGAAGCGACGGCATCAGCGCGCGCTCGACCTGGCGATCGATGTGGAAATGCGGCCGCAGCCGGTCCTCGAAGCGCATCTTCTCGATCTCGAGATAGAGCTTCAGAGTCTCGACCTCCTGGACGATCGTCACCTGGCCGGTCGGCTCGTTGACCAATGTGTAGCGCAGGAACGAGGAGAGGCGCGACAGCATCGCGTTCGCCCGGTCGGTCTGCTTCAGAAGCACCAGCGTCGAGATCGAGTTCAACGTGTTGAACAGGAAGTGCGGGTTGAGCTGGTACCGCAGCATCGCCAGCTGCGCCGAGCTCGCCTGATGCTCGAGCCTCAGCAGCCGGTCGGTCTGCTGCTCGAGCAGGAGATAGTAATTGATCCCGTAATAGAGCGCCGACCAGGCCGCGAGCAGCGAGAAGGTGAGAAGGATCGAGCTCATGAACTGGATCCCCTCCGGCCGGAAGCCGGGGCGGATGAAGGTGGCGTGGCTCCAGGTCTCGATCGCCGAGAAGGCGGCGGAGGCGAGCAGAACGATGCCGATCGTGACGGCCCAGGTGATGAGCGGTCGAAGCTTGATCAGGCGCCTATATGCGGCGGCCATGAGGAGGGTGATCGAATAGCCGGTGGCGGTGAGCAGGGCGGTGTGGAGGACGAAGCTCCAGCCCATCGCGTTGGCGATTCCCGAGAGCGTGCGCAGGATGAAATAGCCTGCCCAGCCCGCCGACTGGAGAATCCAGAAGGCCCGGTTCTTGTCGTCGAAGAAGGGCTGCTGCTGGAGGCGCAGCGGGTCCCAGCCCCGGTCGAGCTCGGTGGGGAGCGTTCCTCCCGCGATCTGCACTGCCTTGTTCGCCACGTCTCTCCTTCGGTCCCCTCTAGAGCATGGGAGTGAGGGAAATCCATATCAAGGCCAACGGGTCCGCGCGGCTCCGGCGGCGGAAGGTGCCTGCGCTGCGGCCATTTCCATTCCGGAGGCGGCGGAAAGGCCTACGCACTGGCGCCCCGCCGCAGCCCCCGCTAAGGCCGCGGCGATGCGCGACCTTCTCCTCGTCATGTCCGGCGGCGCGATCGGATCCGCCCTGCGCTGGCAGGCCGGGCGCATCGCTCTGGAGCGGTTCGGGGCCGGCTTTCCGTGGGGCACCTGGATCGTCAACCTCGCCGGCGGCTTCCTAGCCGGGCTCGCCGCGGGGCTTCTGATGCGGCAGGGCGCAGCGGGCGAGCCGATGCGGATGTTCTTCATCGTCGGCCTGCTCGGCGGCTTCACCACCTTCTCGGCCTTCAGCCTGGAGGCGTCCTTCATGATCCAGCGCGGCCAGATCGCCGCCGCATCGGCCTATGCGATCTCCTCCTTCGCCGGGTCGGTGCTCCTCCTCTTCGCAGGCCTGTGGGTAGCACGGACGGCGGCGGCATGAGCGAGGTCCGCCAGTTCACCGTCGCGCCGGACGACGACGGCATAAGGCTCGACCGCTGGTTCAAGCGCAACCTGCCGGACGCCAGCTTCAACCTGGTCTCGCGCTGGGCGCGGACCGGGCAGCTCCGGGTCGACGGCAAGCGCGCCGCGCCGGGCGACCGGATCGAGGCGGGCCAGGTGATCCGCGTGCCCCCGGCCGAGCCGCCCGCGGCCTCGGCGCCGAAGCGGCCGGAGCGCAAGCAACTAAGCGCCGACGAAGAAGCGTTCGTCCGCGAGATGGTGATCCACGAGGATCAGCAGGCCTTCGTGCTCAACAAGCCGCCGGGCCTCGCCACCCAGGGCGGGACCAAGACCGCCCACCATCTCGATGGCCTGCTCGACGGGCTCGCGGACGATCGCGGCCGGCCCAAGCTGGTCCACCGGCTCGACAAGGACACGTCGGGGGCGCTTCTGGTGGCGCGCACCGCGCGCTCCGCGGCGGCTTTCTCAAAGAGCTTCTCGAGCCGGACCGCGCGAAAGGTCTATTGGGCGATCGTCATGGGCGTGCCCCAGGTCGAGGACGGTCTCATCGATCTGCCGCTCGCCAAGCAGCCCGGCACGGGCGGCGAGAAGATGCATGTCGACGAGGAGAGTGGCGATGGGCTGCCGTCGCGGACCCGCTACCGCGTGATCGAGCGCGCCGGCAACCGCGCCGCCTGGGTCGAGCTTCAGCCGCTCACCGGTCGCACCCACCAGCTCCGCGTCCACATGGCGGCGATCGGCCATCCGATCGTCGGCGACGGCAAATATGCCGGCCAGGACGCCTTCCTGACCGGCGCGATCAGCCGCAAGCTCCACCTCCATGCGCGCCGGATCCGGATCGATCATCCCGACGGCGGCCGGATCGACGTGACCGCCGAGTTTCCGCCCCATTTCGCCGAGACGATGGCGAATCTGGGCTTCGATCCCGCCGACGGCGATCTTCCGCTCGACGAGGTCAAGGCGCCGCCCAAGCGCGATCCGGCCGCCGCAGCGGCCAAGGCCCGGCGCCAGGCGCGGCGCGGCGAGCGGCGGTCGCGCGGGCGCGGCTAATGCACCCGAACCGCAAGTTCCACATCGAGAACCGCGCCGAGATGGCCGCCCTGG
>JAEWCW010000198.1 GCA_023390415.1 Pseudomonadota bacterium
CCTTGGCGACCGGCAGGAAATAACGGGATAAGCGCATGGCCGGACCTCTAGGGTCCGTACTCGATATCCGCAATGGCCGGGATCGTCCGGAGAAGGTCGCCGGCAAGGAGGGCGGCGCGGGCCGGGCTGGTTGCCCGGACAAGCCGTTCGACGCAGCCGGCGGCCTTCTCCGGTCGACCGCGAAGCGGCGGGCGGCTTTTGGGCCAGGGCCGCGTCCCTCGTCGGTCACGATGCGTCAGCATCGCTCCCTCCTCGCTCCTTGCCCTGACCCAAAATCCGCTCCGTCACGGCCGTTGCGGGTACCGAGTGCGGACCCTAGACGCATCCCGTGCTCATCGAAAGCCCGACGCCCGCGACCGAAGCGCCGCGCGACTGCCCGCTCTGCCCGCGCCTCGTCGCCTACCGCCATGCCCTCCGCGCCGAATATCCGGATTGGTGGAACGCGCCGGGGCCCAATTTCGGCGATCCCGCGGCGTGGCTGGCGATCGGCGGCCTCGCGCCGGGCAAGCACGGCGCGAACCGGACCGGGCGGCCGTTCACTGGCGACCATGCCGGCCATTTGCTGTTCGAGACGCTCCGGAAGTTTGGTCTCGCGGAGGGCGCCTATGAGGAACGGCCGGACGACGGGCTACGGCTGAAAGGCGTCGCGATCGTCAACAGCGTGAAGTGCGTGCCGCCGCAGAACAAGCCGCTGCCCACGGAGATCGCGAACTGCCGGACCTGGTTCGAGCCGTCGCTCGCCGCGCTGCCGAACGTGCGCGTGCTGGTCGCCTTGGGACAGATCGCGCACCAGGCGGCGATCCGCGCGGTCGGCGGGCGCCAGGCCGAATACAGGTTCGGGCACCTCGCCGAGCATCGTCTTCCGGACGGCCGCATCCTGATCGATAGCTACCATTGCTCGCGCTACAACCAGAATACCGGCCGGCTGACGGCGGAGATGTTCGAGGCGGTCTTCGCCCGGGCGCTGGAGGTCCGGCCGGCCTAAATGTCCTCGCTGAGGCGCCGGTAGAGGTCGGGGCGGCGGTCGCGGAAGAAGCCGAAGGCGGCGCGGTGCTTGCGGGCCTGTTCGAGGTCGAGAGTCGCGACGAGGACGCCGGTCTCCTCCGCGCCGAATTCGGCCAGAAGGTCGCCGCGCTCGTCGGCGATGAAGCTGTGGCCGTAGAAACGCTGGCCGTGCTCGGTGCCGATCCGGTTGGCGGCGACGACGGGAACGACGTTCGAGACGGCATGGCCGATCATCGCGCGGCGCCAGAGGCGCGACGTGTCGAGGTCCGGATCGTGGGGCTCGGTTCCGATCGCGGTCGGGAAGAGCAGGATCTCCGCGCCGTCGAGCATCAAAGCGCGGGCCGTCTCCGGATACCATTGGTCCCAGCAGACCGCCGGGCCGACCGTGCCATAGGGCGTCCGGAACGTCTTGAAGCCGGTATTGCCCGGGCGGAAATAGAATTTCTCGGAGTAGCCCGGCCCATCCGGGATGTGGCTCTTGCGGTAGACGCCCATTACCGCGCCTTTGTCGTCGATCATCGCGAGGCTGTTGTAATGATGGTGGCCCTCGGCCTCGAAGAAGCTGGTCGGGATATAGACCCCGAGTTCCTCGGCGAGCCTGCGCATGGCGAGGACGGCCGGGTGGGCGTCGACCGGCAGGGCGCGCACGAAGTGGCCCTCGTCCTGGGTGCGGCAGAAATAATGGCCCTCGAACAGCTCCGGCGGGAGGATCAGCTTTGCGCCCTTGCCCGCGGCCTCGCGCACGAGCTCGGAGACGGCGGCGATGTTCTCGTCGATATCGTCGGTGAAGGCGAGCTGGAGGGCGGCGACTCTGATCTGGCTCATGACGTCCCTATCGCGGCACCTGCTGGCTGATGCAATGGACGGAGCCGCCGCCGGTGAGGATATGCTCGGCGCGGATGCCGACCGCCTCGCGGCCGGGGAAGAGCGCGCCGATCGCCGCCACCGCCGCATCGTCGTTGGGCGCGCCGTAGATCGGCACGACGACCGCGGCGTTGCCGATATAGAAGTTCATGTAAGAGGCGGGGATGATCTCGCCGTCCCGCTCGACGCGGCCGGGGGAGGGGATCAGCCGGACCTCGAGCCCGAATGCCTCGGCGCGGCGGCGGGCATCCTCGTAGACCGCTGCGTTGGGATCGTCCGGTCCCGCGGGCTCCGGGAGGGCCAGCACGCCCTCGGCGACGAAGCGCGCGAGATTGTCGACGTGGCCGTCCGTATGGTCGTTGAGCAGGCCGTCGCCGAGCCAGAGCAGGCGGTCGATGCCGAGCGAGGCGCGCAGCCTTTCCTCGATCGTCTCGCGCGCCAGGCCGGGATTGCGGTTCGGGTTGAGCAGGCATTGCTCGGTGGTGACTCCGAGCCCGGTGCCGTCGACGTCGATCGCGCCGCCCTCGAGCACCCAGCCGTGCCGCCGCGCCTCGAGCCCGATCGTCTCGGCGAGGCGGAGGCCGATCGTGTCGTCGCCCTCGAGGTCGTATTTGCCGCCCCAGCCGTTGAAGAGGAAGCTCTGCGGCACGCGGCCGGCGCCGCCCGCGGCGATGATCGGCGCGGTGTCGCGGAGCCAGATGTCGCCGAACGGCTCCTGGACGATCGTCGCGAACGGGGCGAGCTCGGCGGCGCGCTTGGCTGCCGCAGGATCCGCCGCGACCAGACGCACCTCCTCGCCCTTGCCACCGGCATGGACGGCGCGCGCGAAGGCGGCGACTTCTTCCTGCGCCGGCCCAAGATCCTCGAGCCAGAGATCGGCGTGGCTGGGAAAACCGATCCAGACGAAGTCGTGCGGCGCCCATTCGGGCGGCTGGCGGAGCGTCACTTGAACTCGTCCTTCTATCAGCGCCCAGCGCGGCTGCGGTCGCGGATGGCGCGGAATTCGTCACTTTCGTTCCAGTTCGGCCACTCGCGGCTGTTGGCGAGGGCGTTCATGACCTCGAAGTAGATTTCGAGGTCGTTGATCGCGCCCTGCCAGTTCCACGTCGTCAGAAAATTGTCGCCCGGCTGGTGGTAGCGGTTGACGCGATATTCGCGTGACCAGGCGCTTCCGGCGGCGGTGCCGCCCTCCACCAGGTCCTCGCCGCTGCGCGCATAGATCATCGGGACGCCCTGGCGCGCGAAGCTGAAATGGTCGGAGCGGTAATAATAGCCGGCCTCGGGCGTCGATTCCGGGACCAGCCGGATCCCGCGCCGGTCGAGCGCCCGGCGCAGCCAGGCGTCGAGCTCCGACTTGCCGGCGCCGGTGGCGACGAAATCGCGCGCCGGGCCCGCCATGTTGAGCGAGTCCATGTTGATCCCGGCGACGGTGCGGGCGAGCGGATAGACCGGATTCTCCGCATAGTAACGGGAGCCGAGAAGGCCGGATTCCTCGGCCGTCACCGCGACGAAGACGATCGAGCGCTCGGGGCGCTGCCTGCGGTGTGCCTCGGCGAGGGCGACGAGCGCCGCGGTGCCGGTCGCATTGTCGGTGGCGCCGTTGCAGATCGGATCGGGCTGGCCCTCGGCGCAGATTCCGAGATGGTCCCAATGCGCGGTGTAGAGGAGATATTCGTCCGGCCGGGCGCGGCCAGGGAGAATGCCGATGACGTTGCGCGACTGCTGGCGCTCGATCGTGCTTTCGACCTCCATCGCGGCGCGCAGATTGCCGAGCGGGACGGCGCGGAAGCCCGGCTGGCGGGCGCGGGCGACGAGCGCATCGAGATCCTGGCCGCCGGCGGCGAGCAGGCGGCGGGCGGCGTCGTTGGTCAGCCAGCCGTTGACCACGGTCTGGTCCATGTTGCCGCCGGGCCGGTCCAGATAATGCTGCGCGCCCGTCCAGCTGTTCTCGACGACGTTCCAGCCGTAGGAGGCGGGCTCGGTCTGGTGGACGATGAAGGCCGCGGCTGCGCCCTGGCGGGCCGCTTCCTCGAACTTGTAGGTCCAGCGGCCGTAATAGGTCATGGCGCGGCCGTTGAAGGTGCCGGTCGCGGTCGGCGACTGCCAGTCCGGATCGTTGACCAGGATGATAACGGTCTTTCCGCGCACGTCGACGCCGGCATAGTCGTTCCAGCCGCGCTCCGGCGCGTTGATCCCATAGCCGACGAAGACGATGTCGCTGTTCGCGAAGCTCACCCGCGGCTGGACCCGGTAGGTGCCGCCGACCATGTCGGTGCGGTAGTTGAAGGTCAGCGGCTGCGCGCCGCCGGTGACCCGAAGCGCGGGCCGCCCCTGGGCGGTGATCTGGACCAAAGGCACGTTCTGGAACCAGCTGCCGTTGTTGCCGGGCTGGAGGCCGGCCTGCTGGAAGGCGGTGGCGAGGCGGTTGACGGTCAGCTCCTCGCCGCGGGTGCCGGGGGCGCGGCCCTGATATTCGTCCGAGGACAGCTCGCGGGTCAGGCTCTGCAGCGTGTTGAGCGGGATGACCGGATCGGTCGCCGCCTGCGGCTGCTCGGCGGCGGTGGTCGCGCAGCCGGCGAGCAAGGCGAGCGCGGGAAGGGCGAGTGCGGGGAAAGCGAGGAAGCGCATCGGACGGGCCTATTTCTCGAAGGACGAACCGCGCCGCACTATCCCCGCCGCCCGGCTGCGGCAAGCGGCCCCCGCGGGAATAGGTCAATCCTGGACCTAGTTCGGCTTGCAGCGAGTGCCCGGGCTGTGATTATCTCGCAGATTGAGGGGGATCATCCATGTACCGGAGGCTTACCATCATCGCCGCGAGCGCGGCTCTGGCGATGCTGCCGTCCGCGCACGCCCGGTCGAGCGGGTCCCAGCCGAGCGAGGCCCAACCGGCAGAGAAAGGGGCCGCGGCACGCCTGGCCGATCCGGCAGCTGCCTTCGGCGCGCGCGAGAGCATCGAAGATATCAGCCTTTCGCCCGACGGTCGCCGGATCGCCTATCTCGCGCCCCACGCGGGCCAGGGGAGCCGGCTGTTCACGGTCGATCTTGCGAGCGGTCAATCGACCCAGACCAGCGCGGTTGATGGAGATTCGCAGCGCTTCGGCGGTTGCGGCTGGGTCGCGACCGAGCGGCTCGTCTGCCAGGTCTTCGCGCTTCGCCGGATCCAGACGGACGTCGCCGGCGCCTCCCGTCTCGTCGCCCTCGATATCGACGGCTCCGATATCGTCACGCTCGGCGAGGGGGACTGGCGGACCGGCGGTGGCGCCGGCGTCCGAAGTGTGATCGATTGGCACGGCGGCCGCGAGAATTCGCTGCTGATCGGGAGTCGCCTGGCGATCGCTGGGCGGGCGAACCCGGGCTACGGCGTGGTCCGGATCGACAGCCGCAGCAATGCCGTCGATGTCGTTCAGGCGCCGATCATGAGCGCGGTCAGCTTCATCTCCGACGGCCGCGGTCGGGTCCGCTTCCAGGGCAGTCGTCGCACGCGCGGCGAAACCGGCATGGACACCGGAGAAATTGAATTCCGCTACCGTCGGCGCGGATCGGACGAGTGGCATACGTTCGGCGTCTACAACGCAACGACGCGCGACGGAATGAATCCGCTGGCGGTCGATGCCGAGAGCGACGTGGCCTACGTGCTCGACAAGCACGACGGTCGCCTCGCATTGTTCCGGGTTGCGCTGGACGGCTCGATGCAGCGGGAATTGGTGGCATCGCACGATGCGGTCGATGTGGACGACGTTTTGCGTCTCGGCCGGCGCGGGCGCGTGGTCGGCGCGACCTACGCAACCGAAACGCGTCAGTTCGTCTTTTTTGACCCTGAGCTTCGCCAGCTGTCCACGCGACTCGGACGAGCGTTACCGAACCTTCCCCTGATCCGTTTCGTGGGCGCGTCGGACGACGAGTCGGTGCTGCTCGTCTGGGCCGGCAGCGATCGCGATCCGGGCCGCTATTTCATCTACCGAAAGGAAGGCCGGCAGCTGAACGAGATCATGCTCGCCCGCCCGCAGCTGGAGGGGGTCGCGCTTGCCGAGATGCGCGCGGTCCGGTTCCCCGCAGCCGACGGGACGATGATCCCGGCCTATCTGACCCTGCCGCTGGGCTCCGACGGACGCGGCCTCCCGGCCATCGTGATGCCGCATGGCGGACCGGCCGCGCGCGACGAATGGGGCTTCGACTGGCTCGCGCAATATTTCGCGCATCGCGGCTATGCGGTCCTGCAGCCCAATTTCCGCGGATCGGCGGGCTATGGCGACGCCTGGTTCCAGGAAAACGGCTTTCGCTCGTGGCGGGTCGCCGTCGGCGATGTCGCCGATGCGGGGCGCTGGCTCGCGCGCGAAGGGATTGCCGATCCCGCGAAGCTGGCCATCCTGGGCTGGTCCTATGGCGGCTATGCAGCGCTCCAGTCAGCGACCCTCGATCCGGGGCTGTTCCGCGCGGTGATCGCGATTGCGCCGGTCACGGACCTAAACCTGCTCAAGGAGGAATCTCGCGGCTGGTCCAACTTCGCGCTGATGCGCGATTTCATCGGCTCGGGCGACCATGTCCGCCAGGGGTCTCCGGCGCAGAATGCGAGCGCCATCCGTGCCCCGGTCCTGATGTTCCACGGCGTGCGAGACGCGAATGTCGAGATCGGCCATTCGCGGCTGATGCGCAGCCGGCTTCAAGGCGCTGGGCGCGAGGTGGGCTTGGTCGAATTCCCCGGCCTCGACCACCAGATCGACGACAGCGACGCGCGGGCGCGGATGCTTCGGGAGAGCGACGCCTTCCTGCGCCGGACCCTCGGACTCCAGTGAGGCAATGAAAAAGGCCGGGCAGCGCGAGCCGCCCGGCCTTTTCGTTCGCCTTATCCCGAGAGATCAGCGCGAGTAGAATTCGACGACGAGGTTCGGCTCCATGCGGACGGGGTAGGGAACCTCGTCCAGCGTCGGAACGCGCATGTAGGTGACCTTGGCGGCGCCGTCCGGAGCGACATAGTCCGGGATCTCGCGCTCGGAGAGGCCCTGGGCTTCCATGACGAGCGCCATCTGCTGCGCCTTCGGGCCGAGCTCGACGACGTCGCCGATGCTGACCCGCGCCGAAGCGATGTTCAGCTTCTTGCCGTTCACCCGGATGTGGCCGTGGTTGACCAGCTGGCGCGCGGCCCAGATCGTCGGCGCGAACTTGGCGCGGTAGACGACCATGTCCAGCCGGCGCTCGAGCAGGCCGATCAGGTTCTGGCCGGTATCGCCCTTCATCTTCGAGGCTTCGGTGTAGGTGCGCTTGAACTGCTTCTCGGTGACGTCGCCGTAATAGCCCTTCAGCTTCTGCTTGGCGCGCAGCTGGATGCCGTAGTCGGACATCTTGCCCTTGCGGCGCTGGCCATGCTGGCCGGGACCATATTCGCGGCGGTTGACCGGGCTCTTGGGACGTCCGAAGACGTTTTCGCCCATGCGGCGGTCGAGCTTGTACTTGGCGCTTGAGCGCTTCGACATCTGAAATACTCCAATTCGCGTTAGGTAAATCCCCGGACCCGCACCGCATGGCCGTTACTAGCCATGCGCGGCTGCCGCTTCACCGGGGGTGCGGAGCCAATTGCGAAGGCGCGCACATGGCCGCGCGCGGCCGGAAAGTCAAGCTACCCGGCTGGCAAACGGACCTGCGAAACCGTTGATCAGTTGGGACTTTGCGTATCGCCGTGCCAGGGGTCGGAACGGTTCTCGCGCTCCGACTGATCGACGATGTCGCGAGTCCGGCCGCGCTCGGCGAGCTCGCGCTCGCGCCATTGTGCGCGAGTCAGGCAAACCCGGCTTCGGCCAAGGCGCGTGCCGACAGTGTGCTCGGTGCGGCAGACGAGGCGCTCGTCCCCATTCTGCGCGGCGGGCGCCGCGCCGGGGGCGGATGTCGTGCCGCTCGCGGCGCCCAGGATCATGCCTGCAATAAACAACCCGCTCATCATGCCCTCCAGACTCAATCCCGTCAGACTATAACTTTCCGGAAGCGTTCGGCAATTCGTTTATCGATTGGCCAGTTTAACCTTATTCTATGTCCCGCGGCCACGGCGACGCGGATGGGTGATCGCCCGGATCATCCCGCGCAGCGCCTGGATCTCGCGCGCCGACCAGCCTGGCTTGGTCAGAATGGTACGGATCGTGTTGAGAGTCGCTGGAGTCCGGTCGGGTGGGAAGAAATAGCCGACCTCGTCGAGCGCCTCGTTGACCTGGCCGATCAGGCCTTCGAGATGCACGTGCTCGGCCCGCGGTTCCGCCGGCTCGCCCTCGGTCGGAACGGCGAGCGCGCCGTGCTTCGACCATTCGTAGGCGACCAGGATCACGGCCTGGGCGAGGTTCAGGGACCGGAACTCGGGATTGATCGGCACGGTGAGGATCTTCTGGGCGATCGCGACCTCGTCCGTTTCCAGGCCGGAGCGCTCGGCGCCGAACAGGATCGCCGCCGGCTCGCCGACCGCGCGCAATTCCCGAGCGGCTTCTTCCGGGGTCACGACTGGAACGACCAGCCCGCGCTTGCGGACCGTCGTCGCATAGACATGGGCGCAATCGGCGACCGCCTCCGCCACCGTCTCGAACACACGCGCCTGCTCGAGCACGACGTCCGCCCCGGAAGCCGCCGGCCCCGCTGCCGGATTGGGCCAGCCGTCGCGCGGGCTCACCAGCCGAAGATCGGTCAGCCCGAAATTCAGCATCGCCCGCGCCGCCTTCCCGATATTCTCGCCGAGCTGCGGGCGGACGAGGACGATTGCCGGCGGTCTTGGAGACCGGCCCGCGCCTTCGCTCGATTCGTCCCGAGAACCGGCCTCGATACCTTCAGGTGCGCCCATCTTTATTCCTTCGCCGGGTCGCCCACCGTCCCGGCGATGGTCTGGAAGTCCTTCGCTTCGGTGAAGTCCTTGTAGACGCTGGCGAATCGTATGTAGGCGACGGGATCGAGGCCGTGCAGGCCGTTCATCACCAGCTCGCCGATCGCGGTCGATGCGATCTCGCTTTCGCCGCTGGTCTCGATCTGGCGCTGGATCGAGGTGACGAGCCGCTCGATGCGTTCCGCCGGGACGGGACGCTTGCGGCAGGCCGTCGCGATCGAGCGTTCGAGCTTGGTGCGGTCGAACGGCTCGCGGCGGCCACCGGACTTGACCACATTGAGCTCGCGCAGCTGGATCCGCTCGAAGGTAGTGAAGCGCGCACCGCAATCCTCGCACTGGCGGCGGCGGCGGATCGAGGCGCCGTCCTCGGTCGGACGGCTGTCCTTCACCTGGCTGTTCTCATGGGCGCAGAAGGGACAGCGCACTCAGAGATCCTGATAGATCGGAAAGCGTGCGCACAGGGCACGGACCCGGGCGCGGACGGCGGCCTCGGCCTCGCCATTGCCCTCATGGCCGTTGTCGCGAAGGCCTTCGAGCACGTCGGCGATCATGTCGGCGATGTCGCGGAACTCGGCGATCCCGAAGCCGCGGGTGGTGCCGGCAGGCGAGCCGACCCTGATTCCGCTGGTCTTCATCGGCGGCAGCGGATCGTTGGGGATTCCGTTCTTGTTGCAGGTGATTCCGGCGCGCTCCAGCGCCTCGTCGGCGTCCTTGCCGGTGATCCCGAGTGGGCGCAGGTCGACCAGCGCGAGATGGGTGTCGGTGCCGCCGGCGACGAGATCGGCGCCGCGCTCCTTGAGCCGCCCGGCGAGCGCCTGGGCATTATCGATCACCGCTTGGGCGTAGGTGCGGAAGCCCGGCTGAAGCGCCTCGCCGAAGGCGACCGCCTTGGCCGCGATGACGTGCATCAGCGGACCGCCCTGGAGGCCGGGGAAGACCGCCGAATTGATCTTCTTGGCGATGTCCTCGTCGTCGGTCAGCACCATGCCGCCGCGCGGGCCGCGGAGAGTCTTGTGGGTGGTGGTGGTGACGACATGGGCGTGGCCGAAGGGGGAGGGGTGGAGCCCCGCCGCAACCAGGCCGGCGAAATGGGCCATGTCGACCATGAACAAGGCGCCGACCTCGTCCGCGATCGCGCGGAAGCGGGCGAAATCGATGTGGCGCGGATAGGCCGATCCGCCGGCGATGATCAGCCGGGGCCTGTGCTCGCGGGCCAGCGCCTCGACCTGGTCGAAGTCGATCCGGTGGTCGTCGGCGCGCACGCCGTACTGGACGGCGTTGAACCATTTGCCCGAAAGCGCCGGCTTGGCGCCGTGGGTAAGGTGGCCGCCGGCGTCGAGCGACAGTCCGAGCAGGGTGTCGCCGGGCTTGGCGAGGGCGAGGAGGACGGCGCCGTTGGCCTGCGCGCCGCTGTGCGGCTGGACGTTGACGAAGCCGCAGCCGAACAAGGCCTTGGCGCGCTCGATCGCCAGCGTCTCGGCGGCGTCGGAGGGCGCGCAGCCCTGATAATAGCGCCGCCCGGGATAGCCCTCGGCATATTTGTTGGTGAGCACCGAGCCCTGCGCCTCGAGGACGGCGCGGCTGACGATATTCTCGGACGCGATGAGCTCGATCTGGTTCTGCTGGCGGTCGAGCTCGGCGGCGATCGCGGCGGCGATCTCGGGGTCTGCCCCGGCCAGCCGCTCGCTGAAGAAGCCCTCGTGGCGGATGTCGCTGAGGTCGTTGGCGGGGCGGCTGCTCATGCTTGCTCTTTCGCGAAAACGGGGTTGGAAAGCTTCTCGACCCGGCGGAGGTGGCGATCGCCGCCGAACGGGGTGGCGAGGAAGGTCTCGACGCAGGCCTTGGCCATTTCGAGGCCGATCAGGCGCGCGCCCATGGCGATGACGTTGGCGTCGTTATGCTCGCGGGCGAGGCGGGCGGAGAGCGGCTCGGAGACGAGCGCGCAGCGCGCCGCCCGGTGCCGGTTGACCGCGATCGAGATGCCGATTCCCGAGCCGCAGATCGCGATCCCCCGGCTCGCCGCGCCGGACGCGATCGCCTCGGCGAGCTTGTAGCCGTAATCGGGATAATCGACCGAGGCCGCACCCTCGGGTCCGAGATCGTCCACCTCATGGCCGAGCCCGCGCAGCCAGTCGGCCAGCGCCGCCTTCAGCTCGAGCGCGGCATGATCGGAAGCAATGGCGATGCGCATGCGCTTTCCCTAGTGGAGGCCGATCGGATTCGCCACCGGATACTGCGGCGCGGCCTTGATGAATTGCGCAGGCTGGCGGTGTTCGCTCAGGCTCGCGAAGCTACGCCGCGACCCATTTCCGCGCCGCGTCGCTGCGATGCGGACAGCCCGGCCAGCAGCAGGGCCGGCGCTTACCCGCCATCAGCTCTTCCTGCAGCCGCGCCAGGCGCTTGTCCCGTGTCGCCGCCTGCTTGGGGGCCGTCATCCAGCAGATCCACTCGTTGCGCGCCAGCTCGGTCAGGCCGTCCCATTTCTCGCGAAGGGCGCCGTCGCCCCGGAGCACTGCGCGAAGCTCGAGGGGCAGCTCATGCCTGAAGTCCTTGGATGCCGGCTCTGCCATCACCACGCAGGCTCAGGCCGCGAGCCGCATTTCCAGCCGGTCCCAGATCTCGACCAGGGCCTTGGCGAGGTCGTGCATCATCTCTTCGCTGTGCATCGGGCCTGGCGTGAAGCGCAGGCGCTCGGTGCCGCGGGGGACGGTCGGGAAGTTGATCGGCTGGACGTAGACGCCGTATTCGGCGAGCAGGATGTCGCTGATGCGCTTCGCCTTGACCGGATCGCCGACCATCAACGGCACGATGTGGGTGGTGGACGGCATCACCGGCAGGTGCGCGGCCTCGAAGATCGCCTTCAGCTTGGCGGCATTGGCCTGCTGGGCCTCGCGCTCGACGCACGAGGCCTTGAGGTGGCGCACGCTCGCAAGCGCGCCGGCGACCAGCACCGGCGAGAGCGAGGTGGTGAAGATGAAGCCCGGCGCGTAGCTGCGCACGACGTCGACGATGTTCTTGTCGGCCGCGATATAGCCGCCCATCACGCCGAACGCCTTGCCGAGCGTGCCCTCGATCACGGTCAGGCGGTCGGCGAGGCCGTCGCGCTCCGAGATTCCGCCGCCGCGCGCGCCGTACATGCCGACGGCGTGCACCTCGTCGAGGTAGGTGATCGCGTTATACTTGTCGGCGAGGTCGCAGATGGCAGCGATCGGCGCGACGTCTCCGTCCATCGAATAGACGCTCTCGAAGGCGATCAGCTTCGGCGCCTCGGGATCGGCGGCGGCGAGCAACTCCTCGAGATGGGCGAGGTCGTTGTGCCGGAAGACGCGCTTCTCGCAGCCGGAATTGCGGATGCCCGCGATCATCGACGCGTGGTTCAGGGCGTCCGAGAAGATGATACACCCGGGCAGAAGCTTGCCGAGCGTCGAGAGCGTCGCCTCGTTCGAGATGTAGCCGGAAGTGAAGAGCAGGGCGCTCTCCTTGCCGTGAAGGTCGGCGAGCTCGCGCTCCAGCTCGATATGATAATGTGTGTTGCCGCCGATATTGCGGGTGCCGCCGGAGCCCGCGCCGACATCGTGGAGGGCTTCCTCCATCGCTGCGATCACGCTCTCATGCTGGCCCATGGCGAGATAGTCGTTGGAGCACCAGACGGTGATCGGCTTCGGGCCATTATGGCCGGCGAAGCAGCGCGCGTCCGGGTAGGCGCCGCGATTGCGCAGGATGTCGATGAAGACGCGGTAACGTCCCTCCGCATGCAGCCGGTCGATCGCCTGCGCGAAGATGCGGTTATAGTCCAAGCCCAATGCTCCCGGGATCGCCCGACCTGTATAGCGGAACGGCCCAATAGAATGCTAGCCGCCGTTGGTCC
>JAEWCW010000014.1 GCA_023390415.1 Pseudomonadota bacterium
TTCCGAATGACCCGCACGAGGGAAGCCGCCTGATGAGCCGCCGCAACAGCATCGACATCTCCGCAAGCCCGCCGCCCGAGCAGGCGATCGAGATCGCCCGCCTTTGGGTCGAGCATCAGGGGCCGAGCTTCGCCTATATCAACGCCCATGTGATGCCCGATCCCGGCATGTACGGGATCCTGATGGCAGACGCCGCGCGCCACGGCGCCAAGGCCTATGCGCAGGCGCTCGGGATCTCCGAGACCGAGGCGATGGCGCGGATCTGGGAGGGCTTCGACCTTGAGCGCGCCAACCATAGCGGCGACCTGACCCTCAGCGATTCGGCCGAGGAGGCGAACTGATGGCCTGGGACCGCAACCAGATGGCGGCGCGCGCGGCACAGGAGCTTCGCGACGGCTATTACGTGAATCTCGGCATCGGCATCCCGACGCTCGTCGCCAACAACATCCCGGCGGGGATGGAGGTCACGCTCCAGTCCGAGAACGGGATGCTCGGGATCGGACCGTTCCCCTTTGAGGACGAGGTCGATCCGGACCTGATCAACGCCGGCAAGCAGACCATCTCTGAGCTGCCCTCGTCGAGCTATTTCGGCTCGGAGCAGAGCTTCGCCATGATCCGCGGCGGCCATATCGATCTGACCGTGCTCGGCGCGATGGAGGTGTCCGAAGGCGGCGACATCGCCAACTGGATGATCCCGGGCAAGATGATCAAGGGCATGGGCGGCGCGATGGACCTCGTCGCCGGCGTCAAGAAGATCATCGTGGTGATGGAGCATGTCTCGAAGAACGGCGATCCGAAGTTCATCCCGTCCTGCACGCTTCCGCTCACCGGCAAGAACGTCGTCGACATGATCGTCACCGATCTCGCCGTCTTCCAGCGCCCCAACCATGCCAGCCCGTTCCGGCTGATCGAGCTGGCGCCGGGCGTGACCGCCGAGGAAGTCGCGGCGAAGACCACCGCGCGGTACGAAAGCTGAGATGCGGATCCTGCTGACCGGCTCCTCGGGCTGGCTCGGCAGGTTTCTCGCGCCGCGGCTTCGGGCTGCGGGGCATCAGGTGACCGGGCTCGACGTGGCGCCGGGCGCGGACACGGACGTGATCGGGACGGTCGCCGACCGGGCGCTGGTCGACCGGGTGTTCGGCGAGCGCGGGATCGACGCGGTCGTTCATGCCGGGGCGCTGCACAAGCCGGACATCGTGCGCTTCCCCGAGCAGGCCTTCGCCGACGTCAACATCACCGGCACGCTGAACCTGCTCCAGGCGGCGGTCCGCGCCGGCAACGACCGTTTCGTCTTCACCTCCACGACATCGCTGATGATCACGCGCGAGATCAGCGCCGGCCTCGCCGGCGGCGCGACCGGGGCGGCGTGGCTGGACGAGGGCTTCGCGCCGCTCCAGCCGCGCAACATCTACGGCATGACCAAGCTCGCCGCGGAATTGCTCTGCCGGGAGCACCACCGCGACCACGGGCTGAACGTGGTCATGCTCCGCACCAGCCGCTTCTTCCGCGAGGAGGACGACAGCGAACCCGGCGGGGCCAACCGTAAGGCGAACGAGTTCCTGAACCGGCGGCTCACGGTGGAGGATGCGGCCGAGGCGCATGTCGTGGCGCTCGACCAGGCGCCGGAAATCGGCTGCGGCATCTTCATCGTCTCCGCGCCGCCACCCTTCGCCAAGGAGGAGGCGGAAGAGCTGATCCGCGCCGCGCCGGCGGTGATCGCACGCCACTTCCCGGAGGCTGCAGAGCTCTACGCCCGCGCCGGCTGGCGCCTGCCCCAGTCGATCGACCGGGTCTACGATCCCTGGCGCGCCGAATATGTGCTCGGCTTCCGCTGCCGCACCGGCTTCGCCGAGGTGCTGGAGTCGCTGCGGCGCGGCGGGCCGCTGCCCTTCGTGCACGAGCCCGACGCAGGCAGCGGGGTTTGAATCAGCGGATCGGGCAGCCCGGGGCGAGGCGGAAGTCGAGATAGTCGTCTACCGCCTTCATCAGCTGCGGCATCTCGTTGACGAAGAAGTGGTTCGCGCCGGGGATCGTCTGGTGCTCGATCGTGATGTGGCGCTGGGTGCGCAGCTTGTCGACGAGCTTCTGGACGGCGGGCGGGTGGACCACCTCGTCGCCCTCGCCCTGGACGATGATTCCGGAGGACGGGCAGGGGGCGAGGAAGCTGAAATCATACATGTTGGCCGGTGGCGCGATCGAGATGAAGCCGCGCACCTCGGGCCTGCGCATCAGCAACTGCATGCCGATCCAGGCGCCGAAGCTGAAGCCGGCGATCCACGTCGTCTCGGCCTCCGGGTGGATGGACTGGACCCAGTCCAGCGCCGAGGCGGCGTCGGACAGCTCGCCGATGCCGTTGTCGAAGACGCCTTGCGACTTGCCGACCCCGCGGAAGTTGAAGCGCAGGGTCGCGAAGCCGCGGCGCACGAAGGTCTTGTAGAGCGCTTGGACGATCGCATTGTTCATCGTGCCCCCGCCCTGCGGATGGGGGTGGAGGATCAGTGCGACGGGCGCGCGGGGGCGGATTCCGGGGTTGAAGCGGCCTTCGAGACGGCCTTCGGGACCGGGAAAAATGACTTCGGGCATTGCACCTGCTGGCGGCTGGCATCAAAGGAAAATACGGGGCTGAAGCCCCCTTCGGGCGTGGTCTATATAGGTGGCGCGCCCCGCAGCGCAATTTTTTCTAGGGACGAGGCGCATTGGCCCGACGCCATTATCTCGATCACGCTTCTACCACGCCGATCCTCCCCGAGGCCGCGGCCGCGATGGCGGAGGCGTTCCGGAGCTGGGCCAACCCGTCCTCGCCGCACGCCGAAGGGCGCGCGACGCGCGCTTCGCTCGAGGATGCGCGGCGGAGGATCTCCGGCGCCTTCGGCTGGGACGGGACTCTCGTCTTCACCTCCGGCGCGACCGAGGCGATCGAGATCGTCATGCGCCGCGCCAAGGCGGGCGATCGGCTCGCGTCGGCGATCGAGCATCCGGCCGTGCTCCGCTGCGCGCCGGACGTGCTCCTCACCGTCGGCGGGGACGGGCGGCTGGACCTCGAGGGGCTCGACGCGGCGCTGGCCGGCCGCGCGCGGCCGCTGGTGGCACTGATGGCGGTCAACAACGAGACCGGGGTGGTCCAGCCGGTCGACGCGGTCCGCGAGCGGGTGAAGGCGGCGGGCGGGCTTCTGCTCGTCGACTGCGCGCAGAGCGCGGGCAAGCTTCCGCTTCCCGAGGCCGATTTCGTCATCCTCGCCGCGCATAAGCTCGGCGGCCCGCCGGGAGTCGGCGCGCTGCTGGTGCGCGACCCGGCGAGCCTGGAGGCGGTCGGCGGCCAGGAAGGCGGCTATCGGCCTGGGACTCCGGCAGTGCCCGCGATCATGGGCTTCGCCGCGGCGGTCGAGGCCGACCATGGCTGGTACGGGGAAGCGAAGAGGCTGCGCGCGCGGCTCGATTCGGCCGTGGCGGAAGCGGGCGGCGAGATCGTCGCCGGCGAGTCGGAGCGGATCGCGACCATCTCCACCTACCGGATGCCCGGCGTTCCCGGCGCCTCGCAGATGATGCAGCTCGATCTCGCCGGAATCGCGGTCTCGGCGGGAAGCGCCTGCGCCTCGGGCAGCCTCAAGACCAGCCACGTCCTCCAGGCGATGGGCTGGAGCGAGGCCGCGGCGCGCGAGGTCATTCGGGTCAGCTTCGGCCCGGAGACGGACGACGAGGCGATCGACGCCTTGATCGGCCAGTGGCGCGCGCTGTTCGAGAAGAGCCGCGCGGCGTGACTCGCGTGCGATTCATCTCGGCGGACGGCGAGCGGGTGCAGGACGTCGAGGCGCCGGCCGGCGAGCGGCTGCTCGACGTCGCCCAGGCGGCCGGCCAGCCGCTCGAGGGCACCTGCGAGGGCCAGATGGCCTGCTCGACCTGCCACGTCATCGTCGCCGCCGAAGATTTCGACCAGCTCCCGCCGGCCAGCGAGGAGGAGGACGATCTGCTCGACCTCGCCGCCGGCGTGACGCGCCGTTCGCGCCTCGCCTGCCAGATCTGGCTGACCGACGCGCTCGAAACCCTCACCGTGCGGATCCCCGCCGAGGCGCACGACATGCAGGGGAGGTGATGGGGCGAGCAATCGCCACCCTCCTCATCTCGGCGTTGCTCGCCGGCTGCGCGACCCTCCCGCGGGAGCGTTCCATCACCTGCGCCGCGGCGCCGCGGCCGACCGTCACCCTCTCCGAGGACGGCCAGACGGCGCGCACCCGGCTCGACGTCCTCACCTACAATATCGAGGGCCTATCCTGGCCTGCGCGCAGCGGCCGGGCCGCCTCGCTCCGGGCGATCGGGCAGCGCCTTCGCGCGCTGCGCGAAGCGGGCGAGGCGCCGGACGTGGTGCTGTTCCAGGAGATGTTCAGCCGCAACGCGGTGCGCGCGATCGAACCATTGCCCTATCCCAGCCTCGCCGCGGGCCCCGCGCGGAGCGAGAGCCGGGTCCGGCGCACGGGTCCATCGCTTCCGGGCAAGCGGCGACCGCTGCGCGGCGAGCTCGGTCTCAAGCTCCAGACCGCCGGCCTCGCCATCGCCACCGATTTCCCGATCGTCTCGATCAACTCCGCGCCGTTCCCGCGGCGGAGCTGCGCCGGGTTCGACTGCCTGGCGAACAAGGGCGTGCTCCACGCCGAGATCGAGATTCCAGGAGTCCCCGGCACGCTGCACCTGTTCAACACCCATATGAACTCGCAGGGCGCCTCGCGCGTGCCGGCCCGGCGCCACCATGCAGCCCACGAGCAGCAGACCCGCTTCCTTGCCGATTTCATCCACGACGTCGCCGGCATGGAGGCGCCGCTCATCTTCGGCGGCGATTTCAACATGCGCTACAGCGAGCTTCGCTTCTCCGCCTTCGACCGGACCCAGCCGCTGCTGCTCGTCCACCGGGTCTGCGCCGAGCGGCCGGACCAGTGCGACGTGCGCATGTCGTGGGACGGGGACGCACCCTGGCTCGACACGCAGGACCTGCAGCTCTTCTGGCCGGGCGACCGGGTGGACGTCCGCCCGGTGCGGGTCGAATCGATGTTCGACGGCGGCCCTTCGGGCCCGAAGCTCTCCGACCATGACGGTTTCCGCGTCGTCTACGAATTGAGCTGGCCCGCCTCTCTGCCCGGCGCCTGCCCGGCTGGTCCCGGCCTGCGGGGCGGTGCATAGGAAAGGCGAAGCGGCGATTCCGGGAGGGGAGGCGATATGCTCCGACGGCTGTTGAGTCTGGCGGCAGCCCTGTTCGCCGCGCTGCCCGCCGCTGCGTCCCCAGATGCGCTCGCGCGGATCGAGCAGAGGGTCGGCGGACGGCTCGGCGTGGCGCTGGTCGACGGGGAGGGGCGCCTGCTGCTCGCGCATCGCGCCGACGAGCGCTTCGCGCTCTGCTCGACCTTCAAGTTGCCGTTGGCGGCGATGCTGCTGACGGGCCGCATCTCGCAGCGCACGCCGCTGCCGCTGACCGCGGCCGACATCCTTCCGCATTCGCCCTTCAGCGAGCGGGCGCTCGCAAGCGGCCATCCCCCCCGCGCCGGCTTCGCGGCTCAGGCGATCGTCGAGCAGAGCGACAATGCGGCGGCAAACCTGCTCCTGCGGGCGCTCGGCGGCCCGGCCGCCTTCACCGCCTGGCTCCGGCGCCAGGGCGATGCGGTGACCCGCCTCGACCGCTGGGAGACCGCGCTCAACGAGAACGCGCCGGGCGACCTGCGCGATACGACCTCGCCCGCGGCCATGGCGGCGCTGACCCGCCGCCTGATCTTCGGGGACGTGCTCCAGGAGCTCAGCAGGAACCAGCTCCGCCGCTGGACGATCGCCTCAACCACTGGCCTCCGTCGGATCCGCGCCGGGCTGCCAGCGAGCTGGACAGCCGGCGACAAGACCGGAAGCTGCGGCACCGCCTGGAACGACGTCGCCTGGTTCACCACCCCGGAGGGGCGAAACTATACGCTCGCCGTCTACCTCGATCGCCCGAACGTCGCCGGCCCGGAGGCGGAAGCGGCGATCGCCGAGGCGGCGCGGATCGCGGCGGAGACGCTCCAATGAGCGACGACGGCGACGAGCTGGAATATGAATATGAAGAGCCGGTCTATCTCGGCGATCGCCGTTTCTTCGAGTTCGTCGATCTCGGCGGGCGTCCCGACGGCGGCACGATCGGGGGCAAGGTCGGTCCGTGCGCGGCACGCCCTGCTTATCTGACCGAGCCCACCAATCTCGTTCTGCGCGTCGAGGAGGCGTGGCGCACGCCCTATTCCGAGCTGACCTGTGAGCACGTCCGAACATTGCTTGAGCAGAAGATGGCGCTCGAAGCGCTGGCCGAGCCGATCCTCGAGTTCGCAGCCCGGTATCCGACCGTATTCATCAGCAACTATCCGGGGGAGACGGGCCTTCTGGCATTGCGCGCCGCCGAGGATTTGCTGGAAGTGGCGCCGAAGCAGTTCCGGGAGTGGCTGCAGGGCGATTTCGCCTGGATGGACGAAGCCTTCGCCTTCAGCCGCTCGCTGCGCCGCGAAGCCGAAGAGGCTCTCACCGCGGCGCGCGCCCGGGCCGCCACCCGCTGAGCGGCTTGCGGCGAGGGCGCTTATCCCCCATATGCGCCGCGGGAGTCGGGCGGACGGCGCTCTCGCCAACCCGGTCAGATCCGGAAGGAAGCAGCCGTAACGAGTTCACGCGCCGGGTCGTTCCGGCTCCCACCGACGGGCTGCGCCCGTCGTCCCGGCGAAGGCCGGGACCTCAGCGAGACCCGCCGTGCCTTCTTGTCCTGAGATGCCAGCCATTGAACTGGCACGCCATGCCCCCGGCATGGCTGGGCAGCGCGGGGCGCTGCCCACGGTTCAATCTGGCATGACGTATTAGGCTGCTCTAGGCTTCTCACATGGAATCCGAATCCCCCGACCATCCCGAAGAAGCGTCCCTGGGCCTCGGCCTCGACGAGCCGGTACAGCCGGCCAAGGCGGAGGCGGCGCAACCCTATCGGGTGCTGGCGCGCAAATATCGGCCGCAGAACTTCGCCGAGCTGATCGGTCAGGACGCGATGGTTCGGACGCTCGCCAATGCGATCCGGCGCGACCGCCTTGCCCATGCCTTCCTGCTGACCGGCGTCCGGGGTGTCGGCAAGACCTCGACGGCGCGGCTGATCGCCAAGGCGCTCAATTGCGTCGGCCCGGACGGGCAGGGCGGTCCGACCATCGATCCCTGCAACGTCTGCGAGCCCTGCCGGGCCATCGCCGAAGGCCGCCACATCGACGTGATCGAGATGGACGCCGCGTCCAACACCGGCGTCGACGACGTGCGCGAGATCATCGAGGCCGTGCGCTAAGCCGCCGTCTCGGCGCGCTACAAGGTCTACATCATCGACGAAGTTCACATGCTGTCGAAGAACGCGTTCAACGCGCTTCTGAAGACCCTCGAGGAACCTCCTGCGCACGTTAAGTTTCTCTTCGCCACGACCGAGGTGAACAAGGTGCCGGTGACGGTGCTGTCCCGCTGCCAGCGCTTCGATTTGCGCCGGATCCCGGCGGAGCAGCTCGCCGCCCATTTCGCGGAGGTCGCCGAGAAGGAAGGCGCCACGGTCGAGACCGAGGCGCTGGCTTTGATCGCCCGCGCCGCCGAGGGCTCGGCGCGCGACGGCCTCTCGATCCTCGACCAGGCGATCGCGCATGGCCACGGAGTCGCGACGGCGGAGCAGGTACGCGGGATGCTCGGCCTGTCCGACCGCGGCGCTGTCCGGAACCTGCTCCTCCTGCTGCTCTCCGGCGACGCGCGCGGCGCGCTCGCCGCGGTTCGCGACCAGCACGATCTCGGGGTCGAGCCGGCGGCGCTGCTGCGCGGGCTTCTGGAGGCGGTGCACGGGATCACCCGCGCCAAGGTCGGCGGGCCGGCCGATCCCTCCCAGTCGCACGAGGAGCGCGAGACCTATGCTGACTGGTCGGGCCGGCTCTCTTACGCGACCATCCACCGGCTCTGGCAGTTGCTCCTGAAGGGCCTCGGCGAGGTCAACACGGCGGCGCTTCCCCTCGAGGCGGCCGAGATGGCGCTGCTGCGCGTCATCCACGCGGCCGAGCTGCCTGATCCCGGCGCCCTGATCGAGCGGCTCGGGGCGGGCGGCGCGACGGCTGCGGCGGCGCCCTCGGCACCTGCGGCGCCCCGGCGTCCGGCTGCACCCGAGAGTTTCGCGGACCTGGTCAAATTGCTCGACGACAGCGGCAAGCCGCTGCTCGCCCAGCAGCTCCACGATTTCGCCGGCCTCGTCCGCTACGCGCCGCCGGAGCTGGTGGTGCGGCCCTCCAAGCCGCTGCCCGGAGACTTTGCGCGCGAGCTTTCGGCCGCATTGAAGGCCGCGACCGGAACCCAGTGGCAGGTCGCGGTTTCAGACGAGGAGGCCGAGCCGACCCTGCTCGCGCAGGAGAAGATGGCGGCGGAGCGCGTTCGCGACGAGGTGCTCGCCTCGCCTCTGGTCGCCGCCGCCTTCGAAGCCTTTCCGGAAGCCGAGCTGACCGGCTTCTCGACACCCCAGGAGCGTTTGAATGCAGAATCTCGATGAGCTGATGAAGATGGCCCAGGCCGCGCAGGAGCGGCTGATGCAGGCGCAGGAGGATCTCGACAAGGTCATCGTCGAAGGCGTCTCGGGCGGCGGCCTCGTCAAGGTCCGGGCCTCGGCCAAGGGCCGGATCGTCGCGGTCGAGATCGACGAGAGCCTGCTTCAACCCAGCGAGAAGCAGATGGTCGAGGATTTGGTCGCTGCAGCGCTCAACGACGCCCGCGGCAAGGCCGACATCGCCGCCCAGCAGTCGATGAAGGACGTCACCGGCGGGCTGCAGTTGCCGCCGGGCTTCAAGATGCCGTTCTGAGGGCATCGGCGCGGCGCTGAGTCTTCGGATTATCCGTCACCCCTGCGAAGGCAGGGGTCTCAGGGGGACCTCCTGAGTGTTCTCGTCCTGAGATGCCAGCCTTCGCTGGCATGACGGACTGCTACAGGCCGTTCGTCTCGACGGGCTCCGGCGCGGGCGCAGGCTCAGGCTTAGTCTTAGTCTCTACTGGTGTCTCCGCGGGTGCGGCCCGCGGCGCGGGGCGTTCCAACTCCTCGCCTGGGACTCGCTGCGGGGCCGCGCGCGGTGTCGGCCGCGTCGCCGGCTCCGATCGTTCGACCGGCGCGGTGCGGCCGGCATAGACGCAGGAGTCCAGGCCGTCGCGGCCGACGACGCCCATCCGGGCCGCGATCATTCCGCCGTAGCGACGGGTGAAGCCGGTCGGGGCGATCGCCTCGCGGCGCTTGGGGAGCGGGAAGATGGCGGCGATGCGTGCGGCCTCGATCCGACTGAGCTGCGAGGCGTCGTGATTGAAGTAACGCTGCGCGCCGGCGTTGACGCCGTAGGTGCCGATCCCGGTCTCGGCGACGTTCAGATAGACCTCCATGATCCGCCTCTTGTCCCAGAGGTTCTCGATCAGGAAGGTGAACCAGGCCTCCAGACCTTTGCGGAAATAGCCGCCGCCTTGCCAGAGGAAGGCGTTCTTCGCGGTCTGCTGGCTGATCGTGGAGCCGCCGCGGATGACCGAGCCGCCCCGGGCGTTGCGCCGCATCGCCGCCTCGATCGCCGCGCGGTCGAAGCCGCTGTGCGCGCAGAATTTGCTGTCCTCGCCGGCGATGACCGCGCGCACCATGTCGCGGTCGATCCGGTCGATCGACATCCATTCGCGCCGCGCGCCGTTGCCAGCGACCATGTCGCCGATCATCGTGAAGGTGATCGGCGGGTTCACGAAGCGATAGGCGAGCACCCAGAGGATGCTGCCGACGACGAAGATCAGCAGGCCGTAGGCGATCCAGCGGAGGATCCGGAGGAGCATGACCGGCGCCTAGCGCAGGCTCGGACCGTCACCCCGCCGGAAGCAGGCGCCGTTCGCCGGCGAGGTTCATTAGCGCCTTCTGCAGCTTCTCGAACGCCCGGACCTCGATCTGGCGGATGCGCTCGCGGCTGACGTCGTAGACCTGCGACAGTTCCTCGAGAGTCTTCGGATCGTCGGTCAGGCGGCGCTCGGTCAGAATGTGCTTCTCCCGGTCGTTGAGGCTTTCCATCGCCTCGACGAGCAGCTCATGGCGGACCTTGGTCTCCTCAGCCTCGGCGACGCGCTCGTCCTGGAGCGGCTCGCTGTCGACCAGCCAGTCCTGCCAGGTGCCTTCGCCGTCCTCGCGCAGAGGCACGTTGAGCGACGTGTCGCCGCCCATCGCCATGCGCCGGTTCATCGAGACGACGTCGTCCTCGCTGACTCCGAGATCGGTCGCGATCTTGGCGACATCCTCGGGCTTGAGATCGCCGTCCTCGAACGCCTCGATCTGGTTCTTCATCCGGCGGAGGTTGAAGAAGAGCTTCTTCTGCGCCGCGGTGGTGCCCATCTTCACGAGCGACCAGCTACGCAGGATGAATTCCTGGATCGACGCGCGGATCCACCACATCGCGTAGGTGGCGAGGCGGAAGCCCCTTTCGGGCTCGA
>JAEWCW010000019.1 GCA_023390415.1 Pseudomonadota bacterium
GGATTACAACCAGCAGCACCAGGATCTGCGCGTCGAAAACGGCGTCGAATATGGCGACACGATCGACAAGATGGATTTTCCGTACCTGCGCCGAGTTACCGCTCTCAACGTTGCCGCGCTCGCCGCGCTCGCACGTGCCCCGATGCCGCCGGCGCCGACGGTGGAGGGGGCGTTGTCCACAGACACTACAGTCAATTGGACGCCTGTTCCTGGAGCTGTGGCTTATGTGGTTCGCTGGCGCCCAACCGACACCGCAAATTGGACCCACAGCATAAGACATCAGCCATGTACGTTGCCCTTGTCCCACCGGGCGGAGCTTGGATTCGCCTGTGCCGAAATTCTGCGCGGAGTCCGCGTCGACGACTGGGTGTTTGGGGTCTCGTCGGTCGCCGCGGACGGATCGGAGAGCCCGGTTGCATCCGCTGTGCCGGGTGGTGCGTTCAGGCCCTACACGCCGGCGCCTCCGGCCCAGCAGTAAGGATCCATGGCTCGTCATCCCAAGCGCTCCGGCCTTCCGACCCGCGAGCAGATCCTCGACTTCATCGAGACCTCCGACCAGCCTGCCGGCAAGCGCGAGATCGCCAAGGCGTTCGGTCTCGGCGGGCAGGACAAGATCGCGCTGAAGCAATTGCTGTGCGACATGACCGATGAAGGGCTGATCGACGCCGCCCCGGGCCGCGCCTTCCACAAGATGGGCGGCGTGCCGAAGGTGACCGTACTCCGGATCACCGACGTCGACGACGAGGGCAACGCCTGGGCGGTGCCTGAGCGCTGGGAAGCCGATTCCCCGGAGCCGCGGCT
This sequence comes from Pseudomonadota bacterium, assembly GCA_023390415.1. Classification (GTDB taxonomy): domain Bacteria; phylum Pseudomonadota; class Alphaproteobacteria; order Sphingomonadales; family Sphingomonadaceae; genus Allosphingosinicella. Next base: position 802 of record JAEWCW010000019.1, read on the forward strand.
GCGGGTGCTGGAGCGGAAGGGCCGCCACGCGTCCGCGCTCGGAGTCGGGGATCGCATCCTGGCGCGCACCGAGCAGCGCGGCACGGGCTATGCCGCGCACCCGATGAAGAAGCTGCTGAAGGGCAGCGAGCTGGTCCTCGGCGTGGTCCACAAGGAAGGCGACCGGCTCTGGCTCCGGCCGGTCGAGAAGAAGGAACGGCGCGAGCTTCCCATCTCCGACGCCGGCGAGGCGCAGCCCGGCGATCTCGTCCTTGCCGAGAAGACGGGCCGGCCGCCGCGGATCGGCGCCCGGGTCACCGATATCCTCGGCGATCCGTTCGCGCCGCGCAGCTTCAGCCTGATCGCGATCCACAAGCACGGGATCCCGCACGAATTTCCCGAGCATGTGCTGGAGGAGGCGGAGCGAGTCGCCGGCCAGAAGCTCGGCGAGCGCGAAGACCTCACGCACATTCCGATCGTGGCGATCGACCCCGCGGACGCGCGCGACCATGACGACGCGGTCTGGGCGGCGCCGGACGACGATCCCGCGAACCAGGGCGGCTGGAAGGCGATCGTCGCAATCGCGGACGTCAGCTTCTACGTCCGCTCCGGCTCGGCGCTCGACAAGGAAGCGCGCAAGCGCGGCAACAGCGTCTATTTTCCGGACCGGGTGGTGCCGATGCTGCCCGAGACGCTCTCGGCGCACGTCTGCTCGCTGAAGGAGGGCGAGGACCGCGCGGCGCTCGTCTGCCACCTGCAGGTGAGCAAGGACGGCCAGCTCAAGTCCTGGCGGTTCAGCCGCGCCCGGGTCCGGATCGCGGCCAACATAGCCTATGAAGACGCCCAGGCCGCGATCGACGCGACCCGGGGGCAGGAAAGGATCGAGGTGTCCTCGCCGACCTGCGCCATGCCCGAGATCGAGGCGGGCGAGCCGCCGGTCGATCCGGCGCTGGTCGAAAGCACGCTGAAGCCGCTCTGGGACTGCTGGGATGCGATGTTCAAGGCGCGCGAGAAGAGGGCGCCGCTGGAGCTCGACCTCCCTGAGCGGCGCGTGGTGCTCGACGAGAAAGGGCGGATCATGTCGGTGGCGCCGCGCGAGCGGCTCGACGCCCACAAGCTCATCGAGGACTACATGATCGCGGCGAACGTCGCGGCGGCCAAGGCGCTGGAGGCGAAGAAGGCGCCGGTCATGTACCGCGACCACGAGCCGCCGAGCCGCGAGAAGCTCGTCGCGCTCAAGGATTATCTGAAGACGTTCGAGATCGAGTTCGCGCTCGGCCAGGTCGTCCGCCCGTCCACCTTCAACCACATCATCGAGCGGATCGGCGACGCCGATTTCCGGCCGCAGGTGATGGAGCAGATCCTCCGAACCCAGACCCAGGCTTATTATTCGCCCGAAAATCACGGCCATTTCGGGCTGGCGCTTGGGTCCTACGCCCATTTCACCTCGCCGATCCGGCGCTATGCCGACCTCGTCGTCCACCGCTCGCTGGTCAGCGCCTACGGCCTGGGGGAGGGCGGGCTCACGAGCCACGAGGCGGAGGCGATGGAGGTGACGGGCGAGCTCATCTCTCAGCTCGAGCGGCGGGCGATGGAGGCGGAGCGCGACACGATCGATCGCTACGTCGCCGCCTTCCTCTCCGAGCGCGTCGGCGAGGAGGTCGATTGCCGGATCACCGGCGTCCAGAATTTCGGCTTCTTCGCGACGGTCGAGGGGCTGGGCGGCGACGGGCTGGTGCCGGTCTCGACGCTCGGCGACGATTATTATCGCTACGACGAGGCGAGCCAGACCCTGGTCGGTGACGAGAGCGGACGGAGCTTCGCGCTCGGCCAGCGGCTGAGGCTTCGGCTGGCGGAGGCGAGCCCTGTCTCTGGAAGCCTGCGCTTCGAGCTGCCCGACCAGCCGCCGGCGCGGCCCGGCGCGCGCCGGGTGCAGCGCGACGGGCGCCGTCCAAAGGATGAGAAGCCCAAGCGCATGCAGGGCCGCCGCGGCCGGCCGGCCAACATCCGCCACAAGGGACGCAAGTAGCGCCGCTAACGTCCGCGCACGATCCGGCCGCCGCAGCCTTCCAGCATTCGGCCGCTCAGGGTGACGCGGACCTGATCCTGATAGAGGACGCGGCCGGATTCGCAGGGCGCGGACCCGCGCCGCGCTTCGACCGTGATGACGTGGGTTCCGCCGCCCGACTGCCAGCGGGTGATGTCGCCGTCGTGCACCGGAAGCACGCGCGGCCAGCTCTCGTCGCGGGGCCCTTCGGTGCCGGCGAGGCGGAGGACGATGCGGTCGTCGCCGATCGTCACCATCCAGAAGGGATCGGCGCCGATCGCCGTGTAGCGGACGTCGTCGACCGGCGCGTAGGGGCGCGGGGTCGAACAGGCGGCGACCAGCAGCAGCGGCGCGAGGAGAAGCGCGGCGCGCAGGCTCACAGCTTGGGCAGCGTCACGCCGCGCTGGCCCATATATTTTCCGGCTCGGTCGGCATAGCTGGTCTCGCATGGCTCGTTCCCCTGGAGAAACAGGAACTGGCAGGCGCCCTCATTGGCATAGACCTTGGCCGGGAGCGGCGTCGTGTTCGAGAATTCGAGCGTGACATGGCCCTCCCAGCCCGGCTCGAGCGGGGTGACGTTCACGATGATGCCGCAGCGCGCGTAGGTCGATTTCCCGAGGCAGATGACGAGGACGTCGCGCGGAACCCGGAAATATTCGACGGTGCGGGCGAGGGCGAAGCTGTTCGGGGGAATGATGCAGACGTCGGTCTGCCGGTCGACGAAGCTGTTCGCCGCGAAATCCTTCGGATCGACCACGGCGCTGTCGACATTGGTGAAGATCTTGAACTCGTCGGCGACGCGCGCGTCATAGCCGTAGGAGGAGAGGCCGAAGCTGATCGTCCCCTCGCGACGCTGGCTATCCACGAACGGCTCGATCATCCCGTTCTCGAGCGCCTGGGCGCGAATCCACTTGTCCGACATGATGCTCATGCCGCCGGTCATCGCCGGAAAGGGCGGGGGAGGGCAAGAGCGCGGGGCGCTATTTGATGTGCAGGACGCAGATGAGCGTGAAGAGGCGGCGCGCGGTATCGAAATCCACCTCGATCTTGCCGTCGAGGCACTCCTGGAGCAATTCGGCGGCCTCATTGTGGAGGGCGCGGCGGGCCATGTCGATCGCCTCGAGGCCGTGCGGGCTGCCCGATCGGACCACTTTGAAATAGCTTTCGCAGATCGCGAAATAGTCGCGGATCGGGCGTCGGAAGCGGGCGAGGCCTAGCCGGATCGTGTCGAGATGCGCGCCCTCCGTGTCGGCCAGGTCGATGGCGAGGCGGTTGTCCTCGACCCGCAGCAGGATCCGAAAAGGCCCGTCATGCCCTTCGGGCCGGAAATGATTTCCCTCGAGCAGATCGACGATCGCGATCTCGCGCTCCTGCTCGATCTCGGGGCTGCGCCAGATGATCGTGCGCTGATCGAGGTCGATGTCGATGATGCGCGCGCTCGCGGCCATGTCGCCCTGTAGCGATCCCGCTGCCCCCGGACCAGTACCGGCAGCGCCGACCGGGAAGGTGCAGGATATCCCAATCACGGAAACGTGAAATGCGGTCGAAATTGCACAGCTTTGTCCGTTTCGAAGTCCAAAAGGGCGCTAAAACAAGGGCTGCAGCGATTGTTGGGGTAAAGGGGCCGTGTTAGCCTCCGTTCTTTGCTTCTGTTCATGACTGAAAAGAGTCGCGACGACTTTGTCGGCGGCTGGCAGTTCGTGCGCGATCCATCGGCATGCGTTCGCAGGAGGGCGGAATGGCAAAGAAATCGACAAGCGGGAAAAGCGGATCAGAACCACTTCCCGAGATGATCTTCGCGCAGGCCTCGCCGCGGTCGGTGGGCGGAGTCTCGATGTTTGACGCGGACGGGCGGATCAATTCGGAGACCGTTCCCGCCTTCGAATCCGACGCGGTCGTCACCGAACGGGCCGTGCTGCTTCTTCAGGACGCCGGCTTCACCGTGCTCCAGGTGACCCCGACGACGATCAACATCGCGGGGCCGCCCACGGCCTATGAGCAGGCGTTCGAGGCACGATTGTTCACCGAGGAGCGCAGGGTCGTCCGGCCGCAGAAGGAAGACGACAAGACCGCCACCTTCATCGAAAGTCCGACGGCGGACCGGCCGGGCCTGATCGCAACCGAGGGCACCCGCTTCGCAGAGCTGCTCGAAGGAATCGCGATCGAGGAGCCCGTTCAATATTTCGCAGCCAATCCGATGCCGCCGACCAAGGGCTATTGGCATCTCGACGTGCCGGCGGGCGTCTCGCTGGGCTGCAACGCCGATCGCGCCCACCGCGCTTCGACCACCGGCGCCGGCGTGCGCGTGGCGATGGTCGACAGCGGCTTCTTCGCCCATCCTTATTATGCGGCGCGCGGTTACCGGGTGTCACCGACCGTCCTGGGCCCAGCTGCGGCCGATCCGACCAGGGACGATAACGGCCACGGCACGGCCGAGGCGGCGAACATCTTCGCCAATGCGCCGGACGTGCAGCTGCTTCCGGTGAAGATGAACTTCGTCAACAGCAATGGCGGCTTCAACGCGGCCGTGGGGCTGTCGCCGGACATCATCACCTGCAGCTGGGGAAGCAGCGTCCAGAACGGGCCGCTGAGCGCGGCCAACATCGTTCTCGCCACGTCGATTGCGAGCGCGGTGGCGGCCGGGATCGTGGTGATCTTCTCCGCGGGCAACGGCCATTTCGGCTTCCCGGGCCAGCATCCCGACGTCATCTCAGCAGGCGGGGTCTTCATGGACGCGGCCGGCGCGCTTCGCGCCTCCAACTACGCAAGCGGTTTCGCGAGCGCTGTCTATCCCGGACGCAGGGTCCCGGACCTTTGCGGGCTCGTCGGCATGCAGCCGCGCGCGGCCTATATCATGCTGCCGCTCCAGGAGGGTTGTCAGATCGACGTGGGCTCGGCGGGCGGCACCCATCCGAACGGCGACGAGACCGCTGGAAACGACGGCTGGGCTGCGATCAGCGGCACGTCCGCTGCTGCGCCGCAGCTCGCCGGGGTCGCCGCCCTGATCAAGCAGGCCTGCCCGCGGCTGAGACCCGCCGAGGTGCGATCGATCATGGTCTCGACCGCGCGCGACGTCACCGTCGGTACCTGCAGCCCGCCGCACAACAATGCGGCAGGGCCGGGCGCGGATCTGGCGACCGGCGCGGGACTGGTCGACGCCCACCGCGCCGTGCTTGTCGCCAAGCTGCGCTGCACCGTGATCCGGCCGCCGATCACGACAACGATCATTCCGCCGCCGATTTCGACTCCGGTGGTTCCGCCGCCGATCCGGCCGACTCCGGTTCTCCCGTCGCCGGTCCTTCCCACTCCCCCAGTCGGGCCCGAAGGCGAGCCGACCGGCGGAGAGAGCATGGCCGCGGCGCCGGGGCGGCAGCCGCAAGCGCTCACCGAGGAGGATCTCAGCGCGCTTGAGCAGTTCATCGGCCTCGGCGGGATCGATGAGCAAGGCGGCACCTGAGGCCGTCGCCGGGAGGGCGCGGTCGCCCCTGACCGCGCTCGTTTCGATGCCCTGGGGTGCGCTCGATCGGCCGGCGCTGGGGCTCAGCTTGCTGAAGGCGGCGGCCGAGCGCAGCGGATATGCGTGCGACGTCCATTATCTCAGCATTCCGTTCGCCGAGCGCCTGGGGCTCGATACCTATCGCTGGGTCTATGGCGACCTTCCTCATGTCGCCTTCGCAGGCGAATGGACGTTCGCGGAGGCGCTCAACGGGCCGAGGCACGAAGCGGACAGGCTCTATCTGGAGGAGGAGCTCGACGGGCGTTGGCGCTTGGGCGCGGAGCGGATCGCGCGTCTGCGCTCCGTCCGCGCCGCCGCTGCGCCGTTCCTCGACTGGTGCATGGAGGCTGTCGACTGGGCGCGCTACGACGCAATCGGCTTCACCTCGACCTTCGAACAGAACCTGGCCTCGCTGGCGCTCGCCAAGCGGCTCAAGGCGCGCTGGCCGCACCTCTGGATCCTCTTCGGTGGCGCCAATTGGGAAGGCGAGATGGGCCGCGAGCTCCACGCCCGCTTCCCATTCGTGAACATCGCCTCTTCCGGCGAGGCGGACGAAACTTTCCCGCGCGTCATCGAGGCGATCGCGGACGGTGGCCAGGCG
>JAEWCW010000204.1 GCA_023390415.1 Pseudomonadota bacterium
GCGCGGATCAGGCTTCGGGCGGCGCCCGGGCGCGGCAGGCGCGGGCGCCGGAGGGGGCCGCCGCGGTGCAGGTCGGCAGGGGGAGGGGCCGAGGAGCCGCCCGGGCGGCGGCAAGGCCCGGCGGAGCCGGCAGCGGCACGTCGCCGTCGTCGAACGCCCAATCCTGCGGGTCGTCGTCGGGTGCGATCGTGACCGAAGCCGGCTCGAGGACCGCCGCGGCGGGCGCGAACAGGCCCGCGGCCAGGATCGCGATCAATCCCAGCAGGGTAAGCCTGAGAAGGCGCGCCCGCTGCATCGCTCCAGTCTAGCATCGGCGCGGTGGCGTGGCACCGTCTTTCGCGGCGCTCAGCCCTGACTGCGGGGCGCGACCTCGTTCATGAAGCGGCGAAGGGAAAGGCTCGGACGGTCCTATCGTCTACCTTGGCTGGAAAGAGGAAGTTGCTGATTCGAACAGCTGCCCTATCCTGGGCAGATGGAAGCAGGGGCTCCGCATGGCGTCGGTTTGGCGGGCGACGGCGACGAGGTCGCGGCCATCGAGCAGGTCGAGGAGGTGTTCGGGGTCGTTCTTGATGATCGGGATGCGCATTCGTGGCGCACGGCCGGGGACGTCTTTCAATCTCTCCTCAAGGCGCTACCGCCGCATGCGGCCGGCGATGTGGCGACCTGGAACCGCTTCGCAGAGGCGCTGGCATTCGAAACCGGGATCGATCCGGGGCTCATCACCCCGGACAGCCCATTGTTGCTGCCCGACAAAGGCGTGTGGGGAGGCATCAAGGAAGGCTGCCTCACGGTTATCGTCTTGTGGCTGATACTTCTGATCGTCGCGGTCGTGCTTAGCTGAAACGTCCGGCTGGGGTCGAAAGCGTCGCTCGATCCTGCACGAGCGCGACCTCGTCATGAAGTGCCGAAGTGGAAGGCTTGGATAGTCGGGGCGTCTGCCCTCGGTGGATTGCAGACATTCGTTCGCCCGCTAACCTGTGTTAGGTGCAGGGCGTGACGGATGCTCGGCGATGGGCGGCCGACAGAGCCGGGTCGTTCTACGTTGCCATGGGGCTCGTGGCGATCGCTGCGGTCGCGGCCGGGTTCAGCACCACCTATTTCATCCCGATCGCCCGCGCTGCCTTCCCCGGGCCTCTCGTCGCGCATGTTCACGGCCTGCTCTTCATGGCCTGGGTCGCCCTCATGCTGGTCCAGCCGATGCTGGTCAGGCAGCGAAGGAGCAGATTTCACCGCAAGCTGGGATGGGTCGCATTGCCACTGGCGGCGGCGATGGCGGTCAGCGGCCTGGGCGTAGGCCTGTTCGCCGTGAGCAGGGACCGGGCTGCGGGCGGCGGCGACTTCGCTTACTCCCAGCTGCCCGGCGTGGCGGCGGCGATGATCGTCTTCGCGGCCTACGTCTCGATCGCGGTCGCGGCGCGCAAGAGGCCCGATTGGCACAAGCGGATGATGCTGCTGGCGACGGTCGCCGTGCTCTGGCCGGCCTGGTTCCGATTCCGTCATTTCCTGCCATTCGTGCCTCACCCCCAAGATCATCCTCGCGGTCGTCGTGTCGGACTCGCTCATCCTTGTGGCGATGGTGCGGGACCGCCTTCGATTCGGCGAAATCCACCCGGCCTATCTGATCTTCGGCTCGCTGCTCATCGCCGAGCACGTCTGCGAAATCCTCTTCTTCGACACGCCCGCATGGCGGGCATCGGGCGCTGCGATCTATCAGGCGCTCGCCTGAAGGACGCGCGGCGTCCGCAATGGGGTGGAAAGCGGCGCTCAGTCGTGGAGGCGGAGGGCGACCTCGCTCATGAAGTGCCCAGAGGGCAGGCCGAATCGTCCGAACGTCTGCCTTGGGTAGACAGCGGCCACTATCTCTGCCGCGATAGTCGGGAGCGCCCCCACCTCCCCACGTAAAAGCCGGCAATCGCTCCGAGGCTTGGCCAGAGCGGACCGAATACGAAATCGAGAGCGCTCGTTGACCTGAGGCTTTCAGGGTGCTGGCCCTGCCACCAGCTTACGAATGCGATCATGGCAATCGGCACGGCAAGCAAGACGACGCAGCCAAGTTTCTGAGTGGTGATCAGAAAACCGATGATCAGCCCGGCGGCAAAGCCAACGGCAAGACACCCTTCGATGGTCAGCAGCAGGTTCTCCATCCGGGGAGCATAGGCGCTCTGCCAATGTCCGCAATGGGTCGGAACCGGCCGATCAGTCCTGAAGGCGGAGCGCGACCTCGTTCATGAAGTGCCCAATGGCGAGGGAGGACGGTCTGAGCCTCTGCCGTGGGTGGGAAGCGGACATCAGCTCACAGGTCATAAGCGGCGACCGTATAGACTTCCGATGGCGCATTGGTGAGCAGAGCGATGCACGGGTGGCGGCGCAGATTGAAAAGGCCGCCGAGAGCATCGCTGTGGACCGTAACGGCGCTGCCCCTCACCTTTATCCGCGACACGCTGTTGGTGCTCGAGAAGCCTCTCAGAAGGTAGAATGTGCCGTCACCCGCTGGTGGTGGTGCAGCCCCTGTCAAATCCCTGTATTCGCGCGCCCTGAGCGAGACCGCGGGCGCTGCGGCGAGGCGCGCTATGGCGCCCTCGCGAGATCGTTCGGACACTCGTACGCAAGGGCGACCATCATCGTACCGGCCCTCTTCCTGCTGGTCTGGCCACTTGGCCCAGGGGTCGTTACCAGCGAGGCGAAGGAACTCCGCCCGAACGTCAATGTGCTGAGGAGGCAGTGTCGCTCCGTCTCGTTTGGACGCACCCTCTTGGCCGCAAGAGGCGAGGAGGAGCGCCAAGAGGAAAGCGCGACCTTGGTTCATCATCTATATTTTTGCCGTAGCGGGCGAGTGACCGCAATGGGTCGGAACCGGCCGATCAGTCCTGCAGCCGCAGCGCGACTTCGTTCATGAAGCGGGCGTCGTCGCCGGCGGCGAGCCAGGCGGTCTCGGCGGCGATCGCGCCGAGCATGTCGGCGAGCCGGTCGGTCTCGGCCTTGGCGTAATTGCCGAGGACGTGCGGCGTCACCCGGTCCTTGTGGCCGGGATGGCCGATCCCGATCCGGACGCGGCGGAAGTCGTTGCCGATATGGGCGTCGGTGGAGCGCAGGCCGTTATGGCCGGCGGTGCCGCCGCCGCGCTTCACCTTGACCTTGAACGGGGCGAGATCGAGCTCGTCGTGGAAGACGGTGACATCGGCGGTGTCGAGCTTGAAGAAGTCCATCGCGGCGCGGACGGCGCGGCCGCTGTCGTTCATGAAGGTGGCGGGCTTAAGCAGAAGGATGCGGCGCCCGGCGATCCGGCCCTGCTGGGCCCAGCCGTGAAACGCCTTCTTGGCGGGCTCGAAGCGGTTCAACTCGGCGATCGCGTCGATCGCCATGAAGCCGACATTGTGCCGGTGCATCGCATATTGCGCGCCGGGATTGCCGAGGCCGACCCAGATCTGCACGGGCTCGAGCTCCTCCCAATCCGTTGGTTCGGGCGCGTCGAGGGGCTGGCCGGGGACCTCCACGGGCTTCGACCCGAAGAAGGACCCCAGCCAGCTCCAGAACGACAAATCAGCCTTCCTGGCTCTCGTCGCCGGCCTGCTCCTCGCCGACCAGCGGAACCTCGTCGGCGGCCGGCTCTTCGGCGCCTTCGGCCTCGGCCTCGGCGGCAGCGGCGGCCTCGGCGGCCTCCGCCTTGACGCCGGACGGCGCGACGATCGTGGCGATGGTGAAGTCGCGGTCGGTGATTGCCGACGTGGTGCCCTTGGGCAGGGTCACCTGGCTGATGTGGATCGAATCGCCGATATCGGTCCCGGCGAGGTCGATCTCGATCTCCTCAGGGATCTCGGCGGCGTCGCAGACCAGCTCGAGCTCGTGGCGGACGGCGTTGAGCACGCCGCCGCGCTTCAGGCCGCGGCTCTCGTCCTCGCCGGTGAAGCGGATCGGGACCGCGACGGTGACGGTGGTGTGCTCGCCGACGCGGAAGAAGTCGACATGCATCGGCCGGTCGGTGACCGGGTGGAACTGGACGTCCTTGGGGAGGGTGCGGGTCTGGTTGCCGCCGACGTCGATCATGACGATGGTGTTCATGAAGTGACCGCCGGACAGCGCCTTGGCCAGCGCCTTCTCCTCGACGTGGATCGCGATCGGATCCTGCTTCTGGCCGTAGATGACGGCGGGGACGCGGCCCTCGCGACGCATTGCGCGGGAGGCTCCCTTGCCCGCCCGCTCGCGCGTCTCGGCCGACAGCGGAAGCTGTTCGCTCATGTGCATGCCTTTCAAAAACGATTGTGCAAATGCCCGCGCTCACGCCTCCAGGGATGACCATGAACGGGGGAGCGGCGCCTGTAGCCGAGGGGGTGGCGAAAGGCAAGGCGGAGGGGGAGCAAGACACGTCATCCCGACGAAGGCCGGGATCTCAGGGGGAGTCCGGCGCCGCCGCACATGCAGCTCTGCACAAACCGCCGTGCCTACCCCCGCTGAGATCCCGGCCTCCGCCGGGATGACGGTCTCGCCCTCAGTCCCTCACCCGCTCGGCCCTGAGTCCGTGGCGGGCGAGCATCGCCTGGACGCTGTCGGCACCGGCGAGATGCCCGGCGCCGACTGCGACGAACACGGTTCCGGGGCGCGCCATGCGCTCGCGCAGCCACTCGGTCCAGCGCGCGTTGCGCTCGACGAAGACGGCCCGATAGAGCTCGGGCGACTGCTGCACCGGTCCGTTCATCAGCGTGTCGATCGCCGCGGTGTCGCCGCTCGACCAGGCCGCCATCATCGGGCCGAGGCTTCCGGCGAGGCCGTCCATTTGCTCCACACTCTGCTCGAGCTGGGCGATCTGGAGCGGCGCCGGCATCTCGTCGAACAGGCGCAGCTGCGATTCGAGGGTCTCCACGCCGCTCACCTTGATGCTCCGCCCGCGCGCCGCCGCCGTCAGCGCCGCTTCGGGCCCGTGCTCGCCGGTGATTCCGAGCCGCTGGGCGCCCATCACCGCGAGGGTCATGGTCAGGAACCATGGCTCGAACCGGTCCATCGCCGCGGCCGGGATGCCGAGCTCGGCAAGCTCCTCATTGACCCGGCCAGCGAGCGGCGCGGGCAGCCGCTCGGCGAGCGGGCGGCCGCTGCCGTCGACCGCGTAGCGCGCGATCAGCGGCTGCATGTCGGCCGGATTCTCGGGCGGCACGAATTCGAGCACGAGCTCCTCCGAGCGGTCGAAGGCGGTGCGGACCTCGTCGTTGAACCAGTCGCTGCGCCCGTCGAGCAGGTGGAAGGTGCCGAACAGATAGATGGTCGTGTCGTCGTCGCGCACCACCCACAGCGCCGGATCGGCGTCGGGACGGGTGGCTTGGGCAGTGGCCGTCGGCGCGGACAAAGCGGGGGCAGGGGCGACCGCGAGCGCGGCCGCCAGGAGCAGCTTTTTCATGTCGATATTCCTTGGTTTGGAGCCGCCGGACCGTCCGGCGGCGACGTTTACGCGAACAAGTTCAGCGGTACTTCTTCCAGAAATAGCCGGCGAGCGCGGCCGCAAGCATCGTGCCCATCAGCACCTCGTGGCTGGGCTCGGGCAGGGCGCCGGCCCACCAGAAGGCGTACCAGACGGGGTAGAGGATCAGGATCAGCCCGCCGCCGACCGCATAGCCGTAATAATTGGCGTTGCGCTCCAGCTCGTCGACCTGCGTCTCGTAATAATAAGCGCCGTAGCCCATCAGCACGAGCCAGCCCGCCGAGAGGGTCACCGCGATCCACATCGGCAGGGTCTCGCCGCCGGTCTCGCCCCCGCCGAGAATGGCGAAGGCGACGAGCGCGCCCGAGACCGCGCCGGTCCCCATCGATGTGTAGATCAGCCGCCACCAGCGCCGGCTCTTCTCATGCTCGGCCGCTTCGCCCGGCCCCCGTTCACGCGCCATCGTCGCCCTCGCCGTCATCGAAAATCTCCTCGATCGGCATCTCGAACAGGCGCGCGATCTTGAAGGCGAGGGGGAGCGAGGGATCATATTTGCCGGTCTCGACGGCGTTCACCGCCTGGCGCGAGACTCCAAGCCGGCCGCCAAGCTCGGCCTGGCTCCAGTCGCGCTCCGCCCGAAGGACCTTCAATCTGTTCCTCACGGCCTCGTCCATCCGCATCGCCATGCCTGCTGTCAATGCTCACTGACCATATGTCAGCGAAACCTGACTATGCGAGTCGGTTGGCGATGTCAACAACCCCTGACACATCGTCAGGGTATGGTGACAACTATTGCACCCGCCGTGCGGCGAGGCCGCGCCGTTCGAGCAGCTCCTGCACCGACTCCCGCCCCGCCAGATGCCCGGCGCCGACCGCGAACAGCACCGTGCCCGGCTGCGCCAGGCGACGCTCGAGCCAGTCGGCCCAGGCGCGGTTGCGGGCGGCGTAGACGCGCTCGTAGATCGGCAGCGGCATCCCAGCCGAGGCTTCCGAGAGCAAGGCGAGGTCGCCCGAGGCCCAGCGGCGATGATTCTCCGCCGATCCGCGGACCCCGCGCACGGTGCCGTCGATCACGCCCTCGAGCAGCAGCTGCTGGTCGGCCGGCGAGAGCGCGCTGAAGATTTCGAGCTGGCGCTCGGGGGTTTCGAGCGCCGTCACCGTCCGCCCGGTGCCGCGGAAGGTGCGGCTCAAGAGGTTCTCGATCGAGATCGAGGCGCTTGCGTCGGCAGGCCGCTCCTCGGGCAGCGGAAAGCTCAGCAGCATCACCGCCGCGGCCCAGCTCTGCAGGCTGTCATAGGCTTCGGCGCGAAAGGGGGTCGCGGCGATCATCCGCTCCAGACGCGCCCGCCGCTCCGGGGAGACCCGCTCGGCGAGCGGCCGCGCTTCGGCGAGCAGGAGCTGCGGCGACGGCGCAGGCTCGGCGCCGGCGCTCTCGAGCTCCAGCACCAGCTCGTCCGCCTCGCCGATCGCGCGGTCGAGGGTCGGCGACCGCCAGGGCACGTCCGCCCCCAGCCGGTGGAGCAGGCCGAACAGATAGATGCGCGTGTCGCCGTCCTCGATCAGCCAGACCGCCGGGCCGCGAAGCTCCGCCGCGAGCGGCGCCCGATCGGCGCTCGACGCCGCGCCCGCCGGCGCCGCCGCAATCAGCAAGGCAGCGACGATCGCGGCCGCGCGCCGTGCAAAATCCCAGCATTCCCCCCGCAATATCCC
>JAEWCW010000169.1 GCA_023390415.1 Pseudomonadota bacterium
AACATGCCACTTCGCTCCCGGATCGGACCAAACGCAAAAGCGCCGGCGGGCGAAACCTCGCCGGCCAGCGCGCGCCTCTGGACGCTCTCGTCACCCCAAAAGGGATGGCGCGCAGATAGCGGCGACGACGCGCGAAGGCAAGGGCGACGGAAATCCGATTTCAGCGCATCGGCTTAACCGCATCTTCACTTCGCTCCACCTACGCAAAGCGCGGATCATCAGCCGCGAGAGGGATATGGCGAGCCTGTTTTCGCCCGACAAGCCAAGAGAAGGAAGCGGGGCCGCGAGGGACATCGTCGCCCTGGGAATCGCGCTGACATTCCTTTTGCTCTTCCTCCAGCTCAGCGACGCCTATCTCGTGCTCGGCCGCCAGCTCGCCGAGTTCGGATCGCACAACAGCAACATCATCGTCGGGCTTCTCCTGCTCAACGTCGCGCTGACCATCTATGGCTGGCGGCGCTATCGCGACGCGTCGCGCGAGGTGGTCGAGCGCACCGCCGCCGAGCGCCGCGCGCAGAGCCTTGCATCGACCGACCCTCTCACCGGCTTCCTCAACCGCCGCTCTTATTCTCAGGAAGCGTCGGACCTGCTTTTCGCCGGCGGCAAGCGCAAGAAGGCGCTCGCGATGCTGGTCGTCGACATTGACGGCTTCAAGACGGTGAACGACGTCCACGGCCATCTCACCGGTGACAATCTCCTCCGCATGGCGGCCGAGGTGATCCAGAAGGCGATGCCCCGGGGCTCGGTGACCGCCCGTCTCGGCGGCGACGAGTTTGCCGCCGCCTTCCTCTATGACCCTTCGGCGCCCTCCGAAGCCGACCGGGTCGCCGACTTCATCGTCGATCGGCTCGGCAAGCCCTTCGATCTCGCCGGGGTCCACACCCATGTCTCGGCCTCGGTTGGCCTCGCAAGCTCCAGCGACGGCTGCGAATCGGTCGAGCTGCTCACCCGCCGCGCCGACATCGCGATGCACTCGGCTAAGAAGCTCGGCCGCAGCCGCTACGTCTGGTTCGACGCCAGCATGCAGCGCGAGCTCGAGCGGCGGAACGAGATCGAGCAAGGCCTTCGCCGCGGTGTCCCGGCCGGCGAGTTCGTGCCCTATTACGAGCAGCAGATCGATCTCGTCACCGGCAGCCTCCACGGCTTCGAGATGCTCGCGCGCTGGAACCATCCGGAGCGCGGGCTGGTCTCCCCGGACGAGTTCATCGGCATCGCAGAGGAATGCGGGCTGATCGGCGACCTCTCCATGTCGGTGATGCGCCAGGCATTCGAAACCGCCCGGCACTGGGACAGCGGGCTCAGCCTCTCGGTCAACATCTCGCCGATCCAGCTCAAGGATCCCTGGTTGGCCCAGAAGATCGCGAAGCTCCTCGTCGAGACCGGCTTCTCGCCGGAGCGGCTGGAAATCGAGATCACCGAAAGCTCGCTGTTCGAATGCCTCGGCCTCGCCCAGTCGATCGTCGCCAGCCTCAAGAATCTCGGCGTTCGGCTCGCGCTGGACGATTTCGGCACGGGCTATTCGTCGCTCGCCCACCTGCGCGCCCTGCCTTTCGACCGGATCAAGATCGACCGCAGCTTCGTCTCGACGATCAACGAGAATAGCGACAGCGCCGTCATCGTCACCGCCATCACGCGCCTCGCCGAAAGCCTCGGCCTCGCCGTCACCGCGGAGGGGATCGAGGACGAGGTGATCGAGGCGCGGCTTCGCGCAATCGGCACGTTCAAGGGCCAGGGCTATTTGTTCGGCCGCCCGGCGGCGGCCGACGAGATCGCCCGAATGCTCGCGCCGCGCGGCCTGATGCAGGGCGTTCGCGTCCCCGCGCCCGCCGAAGAGGCCGTCCGCCGCCGCGCCTGACGGTGGACGAATGCCGCGGCGCACCCTAGATCGCGCCGGATGCGGCGCGCCTTCCGGAAAATGCACGGGCTCGGCAACGATTTCATCGTGTTCGACGCGCGCGCGGAGCCCCTCGCGCTCGACGCGGCGCAGGTGCGCGCCCTCTCCGATCGGCGCACTGGAATCGGCTGCGACCAGCTGATCGTGATCGAACCCTCCGACGTCGCCGACGTGCGGATGCGGATCTGGAACGCCGATGGCGGTGAGGTCGAATCCTGCGGCAATGCCACGCGCTGCGTCGCCCTGATCACCGGCGGCGGTACGATCGAGACCGCCGGCGGGCTGCTCGATGCCGCGGTCGATGGCGACGAGGCTGCAGTCGACATGGGCGCTCCGCGCTTCGGGTGGGAGGAGATCCCCCTCGCTTATGCGATGGATACCGCCCGCATGCCGGTGGGCTGGGACGGGCTGAGCGATCCGGCGGCGGTCAATGTCGGCAACCCGCATGTGATCTTCTTCGTCGAGGAGCCGGGTGCGATCGACCTCGCCCGGCTCGGGCCGCAGATCGAGGCCGATCCGCTATTCCCGGAGCGGGTCAACGTGAATGTCGCCGCGGTCGAGAATGGCGGCATCCGGCTGCGGGTCTGGGAGCGCGGCGCCGGTCTCACCCTGGCCTGCGGCACCGGCGCCTGCGCGACCGCGGTCGCGGCGATCCGCCGCAAGCTGGTGTCGAGTCCGGTCGAGGTGCGCTTGCCCGGCGGCCGGCTCGTCATCGACTGGACGGAGGGCGAGGCGATCCGGATGCGCGGCCCCGCGACCCTCGTGTTCGAGGGCGAGATCGAGCTGTGACCGAGATCGTCACTCTGGGCTGCAGGCTCAACATCGCCGAGAGCGAGGCGATCCGCGCGCTCGCGCCGCCCGGCGACGACCTCGTGGTGGTCAACAGCTGCGCGGTGACCAACGAGGCCGTCCGCCAGACCCGCCAGGCGATCCGCCGCGCCAGGCGCGACCGGCCGAACGCGCGCATCGTCGTCACCGGCTGCGCCGCCCAGGTCGACCCGGAGAGCTTCGCCGCCATGCCCGAGGTCAGCCGGGTGGTCGGCAACCGCGAGAAGTTCGACCCCGCCGCCTTCGGCGCTGCGGGAGAGGCGGTTCGCGTGTCCGACATCATGGCGGTGCGGGAGACGGCGCCGCATCTCGTCTCCGGATTCGCCGACCACGTGCGGGGATTCGTCGAGGTCCAGAATGGCTGCGACCATCGCTGCACATTCTGCATCATCCCGTTCGGGCGCGGGAACAGCCGCTCGGTTCCGGCCGGCCTCGTCGTCGACCGGGTCAAGGCGCTGGTCGACGAGGGCTGCAACGAGATCGTCCTGACCGGAGTCGACGTCACCAGCTACGGCCCCGATCTTCCCGGGGCGCCGAGCCTGGGGCTTCTGATCGAGCGCATCCTCCGCCATGTGCCGGCTTTGCCGCGTCTGCGCCTCTCCTCCCTCGACTGCATCGAGATGGACGATCGGCTGTTCGACCTCGCGACCGGCGAGCCGCGCTTCATGCCGCACCTTCATATGAGCTTCCAGGCCGGCGACGACATGGTCCTGAAGCGGATGAAGCGCCGCCACAGCCGCGCCCAGGCGGTCGAGACGGTCCAGCGCCTCAAGGCGCGGCGTCCGGACATTGCGATCGGCGCAGACCTGATCGCCGGCTTCCCGACCGAGAC
This sequence comes from Pseudomonadota bacterium, assembly GCA_023390415.1. Lineage (GTDB taxonomy): Bacteria > Pseudomonadota > Alphaproteobacteria > Sphingomonadales > Sphingomonadaceae > Allosphingosinicella. The sequence goes on from JAEWCW010000169.1 coordinate 3,555, forward strand.
CGAGGCGATGCACGAGAACAGCCTGCGGCTGATCGACGAGTGCGACATCGTCATGGCCCACATCTTCCCCTTCTCGCCCAAGCAGGGCACGCCCGCTGCGCTGATGCCGCAGGTCGACCGGGCGACGGTGAAAGCGCGGGCAGGGCGGCTGCGCGAGGCGGCGGCGCGGCGGAAGGCAGGGTGGCTGGCCAGCCTCGTCGGAACCACGCAAAAGGTGCTGGCCGAGCGCGGTGGCATCGGCCATGCGCAGAATTTCGCGCCGGTGGTGCTGCCGGCGGGCGTTGAAGTCGGAAGGATCGTCGAAGTGAAGCTGAGCGCGTTCGAGCAGGGCCGGTTGGTCGGAGTGCCTGCGTGAGCGAATCCTGGATCGACCGGCTGCGCGCCGGCTTCCGCAAGACCTCCGACCGGCTCGGCGAAAATCTGACCGGCCTGATCACCACCTCCAAGCTCGACGATCATGTGCTCGACGAGATCGAGGAGGCGTTGATCGCGTCGGACCTGGGGCCTGAAACCGCCGCGAAGGTCCGCGCGCGGCTCAGGGACGGCCGGTTCGAGGGCGAGCTGACCGAGGCGAAGGTGCGCAGCGTCGTCGCCGAGGAGCTCGAGAAGATCCTCGCGCCCGTCGCCGAGCCGCTCGAGATCGACGCCTTCCCGCGCCCGCACGTCATCCTCGTCGTCGGGGTCAACGGCTCCGGCAAGACCACGACCATCGCCAAGCTCGCCAACCTGCTGATCGAGCAGGATTATGGCGTCCTGCTCGCCGCCGGCGACACGTTCCGCGCGGCTGCGATCGAGCAATTGCAGGTCTGGGCGGACCGGATCGCCGTGCCGATCATCACCGGTGCGGAAGGCAGCGACAGCTCGGCCCTGGTCTTCGACGGGGTCAAGAAGGCGACCGCGGAAGGCATCGACGTGCTCATCGTCGACACGGCCGGGCGCCTGCAGAACAAGACCGGGCTGATGGACGAGCTCGCCAAGATCCGCCGCGTGCTCGGGCGGCTCAACCCCGCCGCGCCGCACGACGTCGTGCTGGTGCTCGACGCGACGACCGGGCAGAACGCGCTCGGGCAGATCGAAGTGTTCCGGGAGGTGGCCGGGGTGACCGGGCTCGTCATGACCAAGCTGGACGGAACCGCGCGGGGCGGCGTGCTCGCTGCTGCGGCCGAAAAGTACAAGCTGCCGATCCACGCCATCGGAGTCGGCGAGCGGATCGACGATCTGCGTCCCTTCGATCCGGGCGAGGCCGCGCGGGCGATCGCCGGTTCCGGCGGAGGCGCCGAATGAGCGCGGATACGGCGAAGCCGGAGGGTCCGGGCCCCGGCGCCCGGCTTGCGATCGACCTGCTCCCGCTGGTCGTCTTCTTCGCCGCCAATTACTGGAAGGGCATCTTCGCCGCGACCATCGCCTTCATGGTCGCGATCAGCGTCGCGATGCTGGTCTCGCTCGTCCGCTACCGGCACATCTCGCCGATGCTCTGGTTCTCGGGCGCGATGGTGATCGTGCTCGGCGGGATCACGGTCTGGCTGCAGGACGAGACCTTCATCAAGATGAAGCCCACCCTGCTCTATGCCGCCATCGCCTCCGTCCTCGCCTTTGGCCTCGCCAGCGGCCGCAACCTGCTGAAGGCGGTGCTCGGAAGCGCCTATCCGGGCCTGTCGGAACGCGGCTGGACGCTGCTGACACGCAACTGGCTGCTCTTCTTCCTCGCCATGGCGTTCGTCAACGAGGCGGTCTGGCGGACAAGCAGCACCGATTTCTGGGTCGGCTTCAAGCTCTGGTTCTTCTTGCCCGCCACCTTCATCTTCGCACTCGCCAACGTGCCCATGCTGATGCGGCACGGGATGCAGCTGGAGGAGGCGCGCGAAGAGCCGCCGATCCCGCCGACGCAATGACCAAGGTGATCTCGATCCAGGGTCTGGCGAAGACCTACAAAGGCGGCTTCGAGGCGCTGAAGGGCGTCGACCTGGAGATCGACAAGGGCGAGATCTTCGCTCTGCTCGGCCCGAACGGCGCCGGCAAGACGACGCTGATCAGCATCGTCTGCGGGATCGTCACCCCGACCGCGGGCACGGTGACGGTCGACGGCCACGACCACCAGCGCGAGTATCGGGCTGCCCGCCGCAAGATCGGCCTGGTGCCCCAGGAGCTCCACACCGACGCCTTCGAAAGCGTCTGGGCGACGGTCAATTTCAGCCGCGGCCTGTTCGGCTGCCCGCCCAACGCGGCCTATGTCGAGCAATTGCTCAAGGACCTGTCGCTCTGGGACAAGCGCAAGGCCAAGATCATGGAGCTGTCGGGCGGCATGAAGCGCCGGGTGATGATCGCCAAGGCGCTGTCCCACGAGCCCGAGATCCTCTTCCTCGACGAGCCGACCGCCGGAGTCGACGTCGAGCTGCGCCGGGATATGTGGGACCTCGTCCGCCGGCTCCGCGACACCGGCGTCACCATCATCCTCACCACCCATTATATCGAGGAGGCCGAGGAGATGGCCGACCGCGTCGGCGTGATCTCGAAGGGCGAGCTGATCGTCGTCGAGGAGAAGAACGCGCTGATGAAGAAGCTCGGGCGCAAGGAGCTGACCCTCAACCTCGCCGAGGTGATGGAGACGATCCCGCCCGAGCTTGCCGAGTGGAACCTCGAGCTCAAGGCGGACGGCCACGAGCTCGTCTACACGTTCGACGCCCAGGCCGAGCGGACCGGCGTCCCGACCCTGCTCGGAACGCTCCGCGACCTCGGAATCGCGTTCAAGGACCTCAACACCAGCCAGAGCTCGCTTGAGGACATCTTCGTCAGTCTGGTCCACGAGCCGAGGACAAGGGCATGAACGTCTACGGCACCTGGGCGATCTACCGGTTCGAGATGGCGCGGGCGCTGCGCACCCTGTGGCAGAGCCTGGTCACGCCGGTCATCACGACCTCGCTCTACTTCATCGTCTTCGGCGCGGCGATCGGCGGCAATATCCGTACGGACGTGACCGGGGGCGTCCCCTACGGCGCCTTCATCGTACCGGGCCTCATCATGCTCTCTTTGTTCATGCAGAGCATCTTCAACGCCAGCTTCGGGATCTTCTTCCCCAAATTCACGGGCACGATCTACGAATTGCTCTCGGCGCCGATCTCGCCGTTCGAGACGGTGATCGGCTATGTCGGCGCTGCTGCGACCAAATCGATCGTGCTCGGCCTCGTCATCCTGCTGACCGCGGCCTTCTTCGTGCCGATCCGGATCGATCATCCCTTCTGGATGATCGCCTTTCTGGTGCTGATCTCGGTCACCTTCTGCCTGTTCGGATTCATCATCGGGATCTGGGGCAAGAATTTCGAGCAGATCCAGTTCATCCCGATGCTGATCGTGACCCCCCTCACCTTCCTCGGCGGCGCCTTCTACTCGATCTCGATGCTCGCCGAGCCGTGGCGGACGGTCGCCCACTTCAACCCGGTCGTCTATCTGATCGAGGGCTTCCGCTGGAGCTTCTACAGCACCACCGACATCGGGGTCGCGGTCAGCCTCGGCGCGACGCTCGGCTTCTTCTTCCTCTGCCTCGCCATCGTCTGGTGGATGTTCAAGACGGGCTACCGCCTGAAGACCTGAGACCCGTTCCTCCCCATCTCGCGATGGGGAGGATGAGGGGAAAGTTTATCCTTCCTGGTCCGCCCGCTTGAGGCCGTCGCCGTCGAGATTCCGGGCGACGAACTCCCAGTTTACGATGTTGCCGAGCACGCTCTCGGCGAAGCGCGGGCGCTCGTTGCGATAGTCGATGTAATAAGCATGCTCCCACACATCGAGCGTGAGCAGCGGCTTCATGCCTTCGTAGACGACCGGCGTGTCGGCATCGTGGAGCGACGTGATGCTGAGCTTGCCCCCATCAAGCACCAGCCACGCCCAGCCGTTGGAGAAATGGCCGACCGCCTCCTCCTTGAGCTTGGCAAGCAGATTGTCGGTCGATCCGAAGCCGTCGTCGATCAGCTCGGCGAGCCGGCCGGTCGGTCGCTGTCCTTCCGCAGGCGCGAGGCACTGCCAGTAGAAGCTGTGGTTCCAGATCTGTGCGCTGTTGTTGAACAGCCCCTTGTCGCCCCGCTCCCTGGCGGCACGGATCACGTCGCTGAGCGCACGGCCCTCCAGGCCCTTCTCGGCGAGCATCCCGTTCGTCTTGTCGACATAGGCCTTGTGGTGCTTGCCATGGTGGTAATCGAGCGTCTCGGCGGACATGAAGTCGCCCAGCGCATCCTTGGCGAACGGAAGATCGGGAAGCCGGAAGGCCATGGTCACTTACTCCTGTGAGGGGTGATCCATGGCCCCTAACGCGAACCGCGCGGCGGTGCTCCAGAAATTCGCCCTATTGGAGCTCGTGGCGGCGCAAGGCGTGGCGAAGCTGGTCGTAGCTGAGCTGGAGGGCGGCCGCCGCGGCCCGCTGGTTCCAGCGGCAGCGCTCGAGAGCGGCGGTGAGGATCGCCTTCTCATATTCGGCGATGGCGAGCCGGAAATCAGCGCAGGTGGCGGGGTCGTACCCCCCGACAACGGTGACGGTGGCCGGCGACGAGGACGGCGCTGCTTCCGCCACCTTGGCGGTGACCGTCACGTTCGGCATCCAGGGCGAGTCGAAGGGATCGAACTCGATCGTGTCGATCGGCCGCGACTCATCTTCCCACCGATAGACCGCGCGTTCGACGACGTTCTTGAGCTCGCGCACATTGCCGGGCCAGCCATAAGCCAGCATCCTAGCGGTCGCGTCCTCGCCAAAGCCCGGCCAGGTCTCCCAGCCCAGCTCGAGCGCCATCCGCCGCGCGAAATGATCGGCGAGCACGGGGATGTCGCTCTGCCGGTGGCGGAGCGGCGGCAGTGTGATCACCTCGAAGGACAGGCGATCGAGAAGGTCGGCGCGGAAGCGGCCTTGCTCGACGAGGCGCGGCAGATGCTCGTTGGTCGCGGCGACGATCCGGACGTCGACCTTGACCGGCCGCGACGCACCGACGCGGGTGACCTCGCCATATTCGACCGCGCGCAGAAGCCGGTCCTGAGCGCCCGACGACAGAGTCGCAAGCTCGTCGAGGAACAAGGTGCCGCCGTCAGCCTCCTCAAACCGCCCGGGGCGGGTCTTGGTGGCCCCGGTGAAGGAGCCGGCCTCGTGGCCGAACAGCTCCGCCTCGATGAGATTCTCGGGCAGAGCCGCGCAGTTCATGACGACCAAGGGCCCGTCCCAGCGCGCGCTCAAATGGTGAAGGCGCTCCGCGACCAGCTCCTTGCCGGTGCCGCGCTCGCCGATCACGAGCACGGGCCGGTCGAGCGGCGCGGCGCGGCTGGCACGCTCGATCGCATCGAGAAAGCTGCTTGCCTGGCCAACCAGATGGGTGTTCCGCTCCATGCCACTTTATGGTCGGATTTCCCACGTCTTGGCAAGCCTCGCCGCATTGGACCGGACATGAAACGCGCCATAATCGGCTGTTTTCCGCGGTTTTCGGCGCTCTGAGCAACTTGGCACGATGCTTGTATCGATGAAGGCATCACTGCCCGTTGAGGGCGAAGGGAGAAGACGATGTTCAGCCAGATCACCCGCACGGCTTCGGCGGCTTTGCTTTCGGTGCTGCTGACCACGCTGATGGTCGATGCCGCGATTGGGCCGATCGGGAGCCTGTCGCCGATGTCGACCGTGGCGGCCGCGGATGCACCCGCTCGTGCCTAAGGCCCGGTCCAACGCCCTCGTGCCGGTCCGTCCGATCGCCGAGGCCGCGACCCGTCTTTTCAACGCCTCCCGATCGGCGCATCAATCGGTTTCACGTCAGGAGCTTTTCATGGGTATCTTCTCACGGACGCGCGACATCATCGCGGCCAACGTCACCGACCTCCTCGATAAGGCCGAGGATCCGGCCAAGATGATCCGGATGATCATCATGGAGATGGAGGAGACCCTGGTCGAGGTGCGCGCCTCCGCGGCTCGCACCATCGCCGACCAGAAGGAAATCCGCCGCCAGGTCGGGCGGCTCGAGACGCTGCAGGAGAGCTGGACCGAGAAGGCCGAGCTCGCCCTTTCCAAGGATCGCGAGGACCTCGCCAAGGCTGCCCTCATGGAGAAGCAGAAGGCCGCCGACATGGCCGAGCAGCTCAAGGCGGAATCGGCGATGCTCGACGAGGGCCTGCGCGCCGCCGAGGCCGACATCGCCAAGCTCCAAACCAAGCTGCGCGAGGCACGCAGCCGCCAGAATGCGATCATGAACCGGATCGAGAGCGCCCAGACCCGGATCAAGCTGCGCGAAATGTATTCCGGCCCGAAGGTCGACGACGCCTTCTCGCGCTTCGACGTGCTCGAGCGCCGCGCCGACATGGCCGAGGGCCGCGCCGACGCGCTCAACCTCGGCGGACCCGGCAAGACCCTCGAGGAGGAGATTGCCGAGCTGCGCAGCTCCGAGAAGGTCGAGGCCGAGCTCGCCGCGCTGAAGGCGAAGCGCTCGGGCGGCGATTCGAGCCAGGAGGGCTGATCAGATGGAAGACGTCATCATCCCGATCACGATCGTCAGCATCCTGTTCATCGGCCTGCCGTGGATCATCTTCCACTATGTCACCAAGTGGAAGAGCGCCGCGACGCTGACCGCCGAAGACGAGAACCTGCTCGACGAGCTCCACGAGCTCGCCCGCAGGCTCGACGACCGCATCTGCACGATCGAGCGGATCATGCAGGCCGAGAACCCGAACTGGCGCTCGATCGCCTGCGATCCGACCGACATCGGCCTCGATCGGATCGGCCTCGATGACGGCGGCGCCCTGCGCCAGCCGGAGCGCACCTCGAACCGCCCGATGAGGAGGTCGTGATGGAAGACCAGAACCCGCGCCGCACCAAATTCTACCTCGACAAGAAGAACAAGAAGTGGCTCGGCGTCTGTGCTGGGATCGCGGACTATACCGGCCTCGACGTCACCGTCGTCCGCCTGATCGTGGTGGTCCTCACCCTTCTCGGCTCCGGCGCGACCCTGATCGCTTATTTCGTCGCCGCCTGGATGGCGCCGGTGAAGCCCGGCTTCCTCAAGGAAGACACGCCCGAGGATGCCAAATTCTGGCAGGGCGTGCGCACCAACCCGCGGCGGACGACGCGCCTCGTGCGCTCCCGTTTCCGGGAGCTCGACCGCCGGCTCGCCGACGTCGAGGCCTATGTCACCAGCTCGCACGGACGGCTGTCGCGCGAGATCGAGAATCTGCGCTGACGGCGCCGCACTCCAAGGGGGAATTGCATCATGGACTTCGGTGGACCGTTCTTCGTCCTCGCGATCATCTTCATGTCGATGACCGGCTGGGTGCTGACGAGCTGGATCCGCGCCCGCCACGGCTATCCGCTCGAGAATGAGTGGTCGGGAATGGCGCATAAGCAGGACAGTCCGGACGCGCAGCGCAAGATCGAGCTGCTGTCGACCGAGAATGCCCGCCTCACCGGTCAGATCGGCCGGCTCGAGGAAAGGCTCGCGGTGCTCGAACGGATCGCCACCGATCCCGCCGAGCGCACCGCACGCGAAATCGAAAGCCTGCGCTAAGCGCTGGCGAAGGGGAGAATTTCAATGAACAACATTTCGCTCGAAGTGATGGCGCCGGTGATCGCGCTGCTCGGCTTCTTCGCCATCGCCGGCTGGATCTTCACCACCTGGCTCAGGATCAAGCACGGCTATCCGCTCGAGAACAGCTGGGGCAAGGCGATCTATCCCAAGTCCGGCGACGAGGCGATCGAGCGGATCAAGCTGCTCTCCAGCGAGAACGCCCAGCTCCGCGCCGAGCTCGGCGCGGTCAAGGACCGACTCGCCACGGTGGAGCGGATCGTCACCGACGACAGCCACCGGCTGACCCAGGAAATCGACGCGCTCCGCGCGCCCAGGAACTGACCGGCGCCGCCGGCCGACGAGGAGCAGGCTCATGAACGACGTCGCAAAGGTCCTGGTGGCGCTGATCGTCGTCGGCATCCCCACCATCCTGATCTTCGGTCAGGGCATCATCCGCAGGCTGATCGACCATCGCGAAAAGAGGATGGAGCTGGAGGCGCGGATGACGGCCGAGAAAGCGGCGCAATATGCGGCGCAGACAGAGCGGCTGGAGCAGCGCGTCAGGGTGCTCGAGCGGATCGTGACCGACAAGGGGATCGATATCGCCGACGAGATCGAGAAGTTGCGGGACAAGCCGCTCAACTGAGGTGACATGCCCACCGCACATGCGGCCGGCGCAAGGGAGGAATGAATGAGAATCGGCCCATTCGAGATGGTGGTGTTCATCGTGCTGATCAGCGCCGTCGCCGGCATCCTGCGCGCCAAGATGGGGGTCCGCCGCGATTCCAAGGGCAACGAATATCACGTCCGCGACGACGCCGAGACCGAGCGTCTGCGCGACGAGGTCAAGCAATTGAAGGAGCGGCTCGCGGTGCTCGAGCGGATCACGGTCGAGAAGGAAAACAGCCTCGAGCGCGAGATCGAGCAGCTGAGGGACCGCTGAGAGGCCTGGGACCGAAGGCCCGAGACCGTCATGCCAGCGAAGGCTGGCATCTCAGGACGAGAAGTCTCGAACGCCCTGTGGAGGGCGCCCTGCAAGCCTCCCGAGCAACCTCCCCCTGAGATCCCGGCCTTCGCCGGGATGACGGACCTGCACCAACGCACTAAACGGCCCTCATGGCCTTCCAATCCCTCGACTCGGTCTATGACGATTACGAGCTTCTCGAGCCCGACGACCGTTACCGGCTGCTGATCGATCTCGGCCGCGCGCTCGAGCCGATGCCCGAGGCGCTGAAGACGGACGCGACCCTCGTGCGCGGCTGCTCGGCCTCGGTCTGGGTCTATCCGACCCGGCTGCCCGACGGCCGCCTTCACTTCCTTGCCGACAGCAATGCCGCGATCACAAAGGGAATCGTCGCCCTCGTCCTGCTCGCCGTCCAGGACCGCGCGCCGCAGGAGATCGCAGCGTCCGACATCGCCGCGGCGCTCGCGCCGTTCGGCCTGGAGAAGCAATTGAGCTCGAACCGCACGCAGGGCATCCCGAACATGATCGCCCTGGTCCGAGAGACCGCGGCCCGGCTCGCCGCATGAGCGAGCGCGATCCCCGCAAGGGCAGTTTCGATCCGAAGCTGTTCATGTCCTATGTCGAGAAGGTCGGCCATGGCGGCGCGCTCGGCATCCGCTATCGTGATCACGGCCCCGACTGGGCGGAGCTCATTCTCCCCTACGACGAGAAGCTGATCGGCGTGGAGGAAAGCGGCGTAATCGCCTCAGGCCCGATCATCAGCCTGATGGACATGGCAACGAGCATGTCGATCTGGCTGAAGCTCGACCGCTTCCGGCACCAGGCGACTCTCGATCTGCGCGTCGACTATCTCCGCCCCGCCACGCCAGGCCGCGACATCGTCGGCCGCGGCGAATGCTATCGGACGACGAAGAGCATCGGCTTCGTCCGCGGCCTCGCCCATGACGGTGATCCCGCCGATCCGGTGGCGCATGTCAGCGCCACCTTCATGTTCACGGATTGAAGGTCCGCCGCTCCTCGGCCTTGCGAAGCACTTCATAGGCGGCCTGGACCGCCTGGAAGCGGACCGCCGCCTCCTCGTCGCCCTGGTTGACGTCCGGGTGGTTGGCCTTGGCGAGGCGGCGATAGGCGGCCTTCACAGCCTTGAAATCGGCGTCCGATTCGAGCTCGAGCACGTCCAGCGCACGCATCTCGTCGCGGCTCCGGCTGCCGTCGCCCGGCCCGCCCCAGGCATAATGATTGGCCTGGCGGTAGCCGTCGGCGCCGCGCCTTTCGTCGGCCTCGCGCGCCGCCGCATCCTCGGCCGACAGGCCCTCGAAATAATTCCAGTTGCGATTGTATTCGGCGGCGTGGCGCTCGCAGAAATACCAGCGCTCGGGGCTGTTCGGCGATTTCGGCGCGGGCCGGTCGCCGGGCTCCTCGCAGCCATGGCGGTCGCACAGCCGCACCTGCTGCGCCCCGCGGCCGCTGCCATAGCCCCGCCAGCGCGGAAAACCCCAATCGTTCGAACGCGTCGCCTTCGCCATCGGGGTGCATCTAGTCGTCCCGCGGCTGCGGCGCACGCCCCGCCGGCGAAAAAATTTCGTGCTCCCTCATCCAAGCGCGCCGACGGCGGCATCAAGGGTGCATAAGAAGGAGGGACATATCCATGAACGGCTACACTGACGCCATCATCTTCGCGATCCTGACCACCGGCGCGGTGCTGATCGCGATCCAGCTCGCCCGCCTGTGGAGGGCATCGATGCAGCACAAGACGATCCGGGAGGCGATCCTCCGCGACAATGCGTCGGTGGACGCGCTGCTCGCCAGCCTCGGCGAGGAAAAGGAGCGGCCGAGCGGGACAAACGACGACCGCAATGGCGGAATTCTCGTCGCGATCGGAATCGCGATGGTCCTCTATTCCATCATCGACGGAAGCGAGAATTCGCTCCGCGAGCTCGGCGGAGCGGCCCTGTTCCCGCTGCTGATCGGCGGCGCGCTACTGCTGCGCTACTATCTCGCACGCCGCCGCGACGGGCGGGCGTGAGCGCGAACGGCCGGGGATGGGGGACGAAATTTCACTCGCTCGGAGGGCGGCGGCGGGGGACTCCGCCGCCTTCACCTCATTGGTGCGCCTGCACGAAGCTGCGGTCCGGCGCTTCCTCGCCCGCCTCGCCCGCGACTGCAATGCCGACGATCTCGCCCAGGAGACCTTCCTCGACGCCTGGCGCTCGGCCGGCGCCTGGGGCGGGACAGGAAGCTACCGCTCCTGGCTGTTCGGGATCGCGTGGCGCCGCTTCCTCGCCGCCCGGCGGGCCGCGGGCCGACAGGCGGCACGGGACCATGCGGCCTGGGAGTTGGAGGAAAGCGGCGCACGCGCGCCCGGCGGCGCGGAGGGCTCGATCGATATCGCCCGCGCCCTCGCCTCGCTTCCGGAGCGGGAGCGCGCCGCCGCGCTTCTATGCTATGGCGAGGGGTGCACCCACGTCGAGGCGGCCGAGGCGATGGGCGTGCCGCTTGGAACCTTGAAATCGCTTGCGGCGCGGGCAAGGACCGCGCTCGCGGCGACTCTGGAGAATGACCGATGAGCAGCGACCCGATGGACGACAGGATCGCAGCCCTGCTGGCGGTTCCCGAGCGCGAGCCGGACGAGACCTTCGTGCTCCGTATCGAACGCGCGGTGCTCGCCGACCGGCGACTGACGGCGCAGCGCGCGGCGGCGTGGCGGCGGTTCCGCGGCGAAGCGGCGGCGAGCCTCGCCGTGGTCGCGGTCTTCGCCCTCCTCTGGCGCGGGGCCCCGGACGGGCTTCCGGTCGAGGCGACGATGTTCGGCCCCGCCGCCGCTGGAGTGCTGATCCTCTTCCTGTGGTTCGCGGTCGGCCTGAGGCCAGCCGTGTCGGCATGAAGCGGCGCCGGGCGGGCTAGCGCAGGAAGTCGGCCAGTGCCGCCTGGAAGGCCTCGGGCTGGTCGAGCATCAGGAAGTGGGCGGATTCGCCGACCTCGGCGATCCTGACGTTCGGGACGGCTGCGAACTCGCGGCGGAAGAAGGCGTCAGCCGGGTCCTTGCGCGGCGACGTCTGGTTCCAGGCGTAGAGCACGGTCACCGGCGCGCGGATCGCGCTGAGCTCTGGCCGCATGTCCGTGGTGAGATCCTCGTACATCGCCTGCGCCGCAACGCGCGGATCGGACGCCGCCGCCCAGCGCCGAAGCGCGGGAAGATGCTCGGCGCGGAGCGTCATTCCAGCGATATTGGCGTCGACCGCGGCCGGATTCACGGGGCGGCCGTAGCCGGCGGCGACGGCATCGCGCATCCGCGCTGCATTGGGCTCGACCATCGCAACGGTGACGTCCGTACCGGGCGGCGCCATCAGCACGCCGAAATAGGGCAACGCATCGACGACCATCAGCCTGCCGACATCGTCCGGGTGGCGGGCCGCGAGCATGATCCCGACAAGGCCGCCCATCGAATGGCCGACGATCGCCGGCGCGCCGAGGCGCTGGTCCCGGATCAGGCTGCGGATGTCCGCGACGATCCCGTCGAGAATGCCGGGGCGCAGGTTAGCGCGCGGATCGTCACCACCGAAGCCGTTGACCTGGACTAGGAAGACTCGGTGGGTGCGCGCGAGCTCGGGCGCCACGCCCTGCCACGCCTCGCGCGGGCTCGACAGGCCCGGAATGAGGATCACCGGCGGGCCGCTCGTGCCGATCTGCTGGACCGAAATATGGTCCATCTGGAGGAGAGCCGGTGCCGCCCGGACTGCTGGCTGGGCGACGGCGACGACGGGGAGCGCAGACGCGACGAGGAGAGCGACGGCGAGCAGGCGCGCCGCGCGGTTTGCGATGATCATGATGTCAGGGCTCCTTGGAAGGACTGGTGAAAATCTCTTCGATGGTGAGGCCGAAGGTCTCGGCGATCTTGAAGGCGAGGGGGAGCGAGGGGTCGTAGCGGCCCGTCTCGATCGCGATCACGCTCTGGCGCGAGACGTCGAGCCGGTCGGCGAGATCGGCCTGGCTCCAGCCGTGCTCGGCGCGGAGGGCCTTGAGGCGGTTCCTCATCGCTCCCTCGCCGCAAGCATCTTGTTGGCACAGGCGCCGAGCCCGAGCCCTCCGAACCAGACCACGGCGATCCAGTAAGCGTCGAAATGCGGCGCGAGATCGAAGCTTTCGAGAAAGCCCCATGCGGTGGCGATGCTGAGCGCGAAGCCGGTCGCGACCAAGGTCTGGCGAACCTGGAGCATGCGCAGATACTCGTCCCTCTCCTCGACCAGGTAGCGGCCGATCGCCGCGAACAAGCCGATGATCGGAATCGCAGGAAGGATGGCGACGACATAGGCGGCGGGGCCGCCCAGGCCGTAGCGCCCGATCGCGATCTCGGCCCCGAACAGGAAGACGACGTAGATGATGCTGAGAGTGACGGCCGCCCGATTGTAGCGGCTGATGGCCCGACCCCGTGTCAATTGAACCTCCACGTCAGAATGTGAAGGTCCCTTTACATCGTGATTCGGTGTCTAGTCAAGGTCCCTTTACATCAGGGAGGTCGGGGGTCGATCCCGCGCTCAATCCTCCGGCGCGATGGTGACGCGGAGGCCGTCCAGCTCATCGCGGAACAGGATCTGACAGGAAAGGCGGCTGCCGGCGCGCTTGTGATCGGACGTATCGAGGATGTCGTCCTCGTCGGCCTTGGCCGCGCCGACCCTGGCCATCCACTCCGGATCAACGTGGACGTGGCAGGTCGCGCAGGAGCAGCATCCGCCGCAGAGCGCGAGAAGCTCGTCGAAGCCGTGATCGCGGATATTCTCCATCACGCTCCAACCGGCCCGCGCCTCGACCGTGCGCTCGGCGCCGTCGCGGGTGACGATGGTGAGGCGGGGCATAACGAATATCCTGGCAAAATGGGGGTGACGGCGCGGCGACCTATGCTAGGCCCTCCCGGCACTTGCAAGCATGGGAGCGGATGCGTGGGGATCGATGCGGGGCGGCTCAGGGAGTCGCTCGACGCGCTCGGCGGGATCGAGCCGGCCTTTGCCGCTGCACTCGCGCGCGCCGGCTATCCCGAGCCCCGGATCAGCGAGCGCGGCTTCGTCACCTTGCTTCGTGCGATCGTCGGGCAGCAGGTGTCGATCAAGGCGGCCGCCTCGATCTGGGCGAAGCTGGACGCGGTGACCGGCGGCGCGGGCGATCCGGAGAATGTCGCACGCGCCAGTGTCGAGGCGCTTCGAAGCGCCGGCCTTTCAGGGCAGAAGACGACTTACGCCAAGAGCCTCGCCGAGGAGGTGCTCTCGGGAAGGCTCGATTTTGCGCATCTGCCGGAGGATGACGAAGAAGCGATCGCCCGCCTGGTTCACGTCAAGGGCATCGGCCGCTGGACGGCGGAAATCTATCTGCTGTTCGCGGAGGGGCGCACCGACGTCTGGCCGGCGGGTGATCTTGCGGTCCAGATCGAGATCGCCCGGATCCTCGGCCTCGACGACGAACGGCCGACCGAGAAGGCGCTGCGCGCGCTTGCTGAGCCCTGGCGCCCCCATCGCGGCGCCGCCGCGATCTTCGCCTGGCACCACCGCCGGTTCATCGACGGTCCCATCTGAGCCGCAAAGCGATTGCCAGCGACGGCCGCGGCGATCATTGATCGTGGCGGTCGGCCCATCGGGCCAAGTCATGGAGATCAAGGATGATCCGTCACGCCTCCGGCCTCACCTTCGCCGCCCTGCTGCTCGCTTCCGCAGCGCCGGGGCTGGCCCAGAACAGCAGCGCGCCGGCGACCCCGCCCAAGGGCACCGCCCCCTCGACGACGCCGCCGGCCTCGCCCCCCTCGCCGCCGCCCGCGAGCGAGACTCCGGCAGCCGAGACCCCGGTGGTGACGACCCCGCCGGTCGTGGTCGTGCCCGCCCCTGCCCCCGCC
>JAEWCW010000115.1 GCA_023390415.1 Pseudomonadota bacterium
TCCCAGGCCATGGTCGTGCGCGGCTCGATCTGTGCGCGCTCCCAATCGTCGCGGAGGCGCTCGCCGGCCTCGTACTGGCGCGTGTCGACGAGACCGCGCGCCTTCAGCCAGCCCAAGGGCGATTCGACCATATTGACCGTCACCGAGCGCGCGGTGCGGACCCGGGCCCGGTCCCCTAGGCGGCTTCGGCCGGCCATGCCGGTTTCCGGAATGGCACGCTCCTCCAGCATCCGGTTGCGCCTCGGCTTCATCCCTCGCTCCTTCCGGCGACTCGCAAAGAAGCTCTTGCCATCCCGGCACGTCTGTAGGAAAGAGAAATAACCGATCCGGTTAAGAGGCCTCGCCATGATCACCCGAATCCGCGAAGTGCGCCGAGCCAAGAAGATGACGCTCCAAGACGTCGCCGACCGCTGCGATCCGCCGACCACGCCGCAGACCGTCGGGCGGCTGGAGACCGGGACGCGGACCGTCTCGGTCGGCTGGCTGAACCGGATCGCGGCCGCGCTCGGGGTCGAGGCGGGCGACCTCGTCAAGCTGCCCGACCGCGAGGACCTGCCGATTGCCGCGGTGCTCGAGGCGGACGGGGCGAAGGCGCCGCGCCGCGAGGGCGTCGCGATCCCGCCGCAGACCGAGCCGGGGCTGGTCGCGATCGCGGTGACCGCGGGCCTCGGCGACTATCGCGCCGGCGACGAGATCTGGGCGCGGCGGCTTGCGCCCGAGGAGTTCGGCAGCGCGATGAACCGCGACGTCCTCGTCCCCCGCCCCGCCGGCCGCTTCCTGTTCGGCCGCCTGATCGGCCGGGAGGGCAACAAGCTCCATCTCATCCCGCTCGGCGCCGGCCAGAAACAGGCGGTGGCGACGGACACGCCGTGGATCGCGGTGGCGACGCGGCTGGTGCGGGCGCTGTAGGTCCTTCGTCATGCCGGGCTTGATCCGGCATCCATGAACGCGGACTGCGTGATGGAGCGCTGCACGGGGGCGGGCGACTTCTCGTCCTGAGATGCCAGCCTTCGCTGGCATGACGGGTTGGCATTAGCGGCGCGACGGGAATTCGTCCCAGGCCGTCAAACCAACGAAAGCAGGGATATAGGTGGGGTTATTCTCGGTCGCTGTGGAGCGCTGCACATAAGCGTGCGGCTTCTTGTCCTGAGATCCCAGCCTTCGCTGGGATGACGGGTGTGGCATTCAGGCCGCTCGGTCCGTTTTCCTGCTTTCGCTCCAGGAAGCGCCTACCGCCGCGGCTTTGGCGAAGAGGGTGGGAAGACCGGCTTGCGCGAGGTTCGCGATCGGGTGCCAGTGGCCCTTCACGCGGCGGGGGGCCTCGGCGCAGAGGATGCGCATTTGCAGGCCGAAGTGGGTGAAGATGTGGGTGACGGTGCCGGCCTCTTGCCACGAGGCTTCGGCGGGGGGCTGTTCGGGCATAGCGAGCATTCCGCCGAGGAGGCCTTTGGCGGGGCGGCGGACGAGGAGGACGTGGCCGTCATGCTCGAGCCAGTAGGCGGTGCCGGTGCGGGCGGGGCGCGGGGTTTTTGGGGTCTTGCGCGGGTAGGTTGCGGGGTCGCCTGAGGCGTAGGCGGCGCAGTGCCGGTTGAGCGGGCAGCGGCGGCAATCGGGATTTCTGGGGGTGCAGATGGTGGCGCCGAGATCCATCATCGCTTGGGCGAAGTCCCCGCTTGGGCCGGGCGGGGTGAGCGCGTCGGCGAGGCGGCGGAGCTCCGGCTTGGCCGCTGGAAGCGGGGTTTCGACGGCGTGGAGGCGGGCGACGACGCGCTCGACATTGCCGTCGACGACGACGGCTCGGCGGCCGAAGGCGATGGCGGCGATGGCGGCGGCGCTGTACGGGCCGAGGCCGGGCAGCCCCCTAAGCCCCTCCTCCGTGTCCGGGAAGCGACCGCCATGATCGCGCACGACGGCGCGGGCGCAGGCGATCAGGTTGCGGGCGCGGGCATAGTAGCCGAGGCCGGCCCAGGCGCGCATCACCTCCTCGTCCGGGGCTGCGGCGAGCGCCTCGACAGTGGGCCACAGCGCGGTGAAGGCTTCGAAGCGCGGGCGGACCGCGGCGACCGTGGTCTGCTGAAGCATCACCTCGGACAGCCAGACGCGATAGGGATCGGGCCGCTCCCCCGGCTCGGCACGCCAGGGAAGCCGCCTTTTATCCACAACATACCAGCGCAGAAGGGCGTTTGATGCATCGACGGGCACAGGCCGGCTATGCCATGCTCGGGGCGATGGCGAAACCGGCGGGGACCAAGAAGAAGAAAGAGGAAGCACCGCGCGCGCGAAGGGCGCGTGCGGTGAGCGAAATGCTGCCCGAAATCGGCGGCGCCGCCTTCCGCCGCTTCGGATTCGTTCAGAGCTCGATCGTCAGCCGCTGGCGCGAGATCGTCGGCGAGCGCTACGCCGCGGTCTCGGCCCCGGAATCGATTCGCTTCCCGCCCGGCAAGCGCTCGACCGGCGTGCTCACCCTGGTCGTCGAGGGCGCGCATGCGCCGATGATGCAGCATGTCGCGCCGACGATCATCGAGCGGGTCAACCGCTTCTTCGGCTATGCCGCGATCGACCGGGTGAACTTCCGGCAGGGGATCGTTCGGGTCGAGAAGGACAAGGCGCGGAAGGCGCCCGTATCGCTCGCGCCGGTGCCCGCCGCTTTGGGCGATTCGCTGCGCGACATCGGCGACCCCGAGCTCAAGGCCTGTCTCGAAGCGCTTGCGCGCAGCGTCGCGCGCGGCGATGAGCTTGCCTCCATCCCGGTGATTGGAACGATCGGAGAGAAAAGACGATGAAGAAGATGACTGGCCCGGGCATCGCGGCCCTGGCCCTGATGCTCTCGGCCTGCGGCGGCGGCGACGGCAACGGATCGACCGCCAACCTCAACCAGGCGCTTCCGCAGATCCCGGCGCCGAACAATGGCGACTGGACCCAGGTGGTCGAGCAGACCCCCGAAGGCGGCTTCCGCATGGGCAATCCGAATGCGCCGGTGAAGCTCATCGAATATGCATCGATGACCTGCCCGCATTGCCGCGCTTTCTCGGAAGAGAGCAGCCAACGGCTCAAGGACGTCTATGTGAAGAGCGGCCAAGTGAGCTTCGAATATCGCAATTTCGTGCTCAACCCGCTCGATGCAGCAGCCTCGATCGGTGCGCGCTGCATGGGCCCGTCCGGCTTCTTCGGAATGACCGAGCAGCTCTTCGCGACGCAGGAGCAGTGGGCCGGCGCAGTCGACGAGCAGGAGATGGCGCAGGCCCAGGCGCTGCCCCAGAACCAGCGCATTCCGGCGCTGTTCCGCGCGGCCGAGCTCGACGCCTTCTTCCGCCAGCGCGGGGTGCCGGAATCGCAGATCAACCAGTGCCTGGCCAACCAGCAGGAGCTGGAGCGGCTCGCGCAGATCACCCAGACCGGCGCTGAGCGCTACCAGATTCCGGGCACGCCGGGCTTCGTGATCAACGACGAGCTCGTCCGCGACGTCTCGAACTGGCAGGATCTGGAGCCGATCCTGCGCTCGCGCATCGGAGGCTGAAGATGAAGCGTGCGGCGATCGCCCTTGCTCTGGCCGCGGCACTGGCGTCGGCGCCGGCCGCGGCGCCCGCGGCAGCGAGTGCGGCCCAGCGGGACTGGGCGGGGACGATCGTCGCGACGCCGGAGGGCGGCTTCCGGATGGGCAATCCGGAAGCCACCACCCGGATCGTCGAATATGTCTCGCTGACCTGCCCGCATTGCCGGCATTTCGCCGCCGAAGGATCGCCCGCGCTGGTCGAGCAGGTGCGCAGCGGGCGACTGAGCTTCGAGATCCGGCCCTTCCCGCTCGACATCGTCGCCGCGGCGGCGGCGCAGCTCAATCGCTGCGCGGCGGCGGCCCAGGGCTTCGCGCTCAACGACGCGATCCTCGGCGGGCAGGACGACATCTTCGCGCGGCTCGATCGGCTGAGCCAGGAGGAGATCGCGGCGATCATGGCACTGGGCGAGGGCGAGCAACGCCAGCGCGTGGCAGCGGTGACGGGGATCGACGCGATCGCCGCGCGCCACGGCCTCGACGCTGCGGCGGCACGGACCTGCCTTGCGGACCAGGCGGCGGCGGACCGCCTCGCAGCGATCAAGGCCGAGGCGGAAGCGATCGGCGTGCAAGGGACGCCGAGCTTCACGATCAACGGCGTGCTGCAGCAGAATGTGCACGACTGGTCGGCGCTGGCCCCATTGATCGGGAGATAGAGGTGCGTTCGGGGGGACGTCGGTGCAGGTAAAGAGGCTCAAGCTTTCCGGCTTCAAGAGCTTCGTCGAGCCGGCCGAGCTCCGGATCGAGCAAGGCCTGACGGGAGTCGTCGGGCCCAACGGCTGCGGCAAGTCCAACGTCCTCGAGGCGATCCGCTGGGTCATGGGCGAAAGCTCGCCCAAATCGATGCGGGGCGGCGGCATGGACGACGTCATCTTCGCCGGCACCGCGCTTCGCCCGCCGCGCGACTTCGCCGAAGTCTCCCTGCTCGTCGAGCCCGAGGCCGAGGACATGGCTGGCGATCTCGGCGTGGCCCGCGAGGGCGAGCTGGAGGTCACACGCAGGATCGAGCGCGGCGCCGGATCTGCCTATCGCGTGAACGGCCGCGACGTCCGCGCCAAGGACGTCGCCTTGCTGTTCGCCGACGCCGCGACCGGGGCCCACTCCCCTGCCCTCGTCAGCCAAGGCAAGATCAGCGCGGTGATCGCGGCCAAGCCGACGGACCGCCGGCTGATGCTGGAGGAGGCGGCGGGGATTGCCGGCCTCCATGTCCGCCGCAAGGATGCCGAGCAGAAATTGCGGGCGGCCGAGGCAAATCTCGTCCGGATCGACGAGATGCTCGGCGACATGGAGCAGCGCGCGGCGGCGCTCAGGCGCCAGGCCAAGGCGGCCGAGCGCTACCGCAAGCTCTCCGACCAGATCAGGGTGGCCGAGGCGCGGCTGATCTTCGCCAAATGGCGCGAGGCGGCCGAGGCCGCGGACGCGGCCAAGCGCGAGGCGGAGCAGGCGGTCGCCGCGGTCGACAAGGCAGCCGAGGCTCAGCGCGCGGCTGCGGCCTGGCAGCACGAGGCGGCGCAGGCG
>JAEWCW010000164.1 GCA_023390415.1 Pseudomonadota bacterium
GGCTGCGGCTGCGGCGCAGGGCTCGGCGCGCCGGCGGCCGCGGCCACTCGGGCGATGTCCGCGCCCACGAAATCGTAGAGCTGGCGGGCGAAACGGCCGGGCTCCCCGTCGTCCACGTTGATCATGACGACGATGGCAAGCTTCTCCTGCGGCCGGATCATCAGCGTGGTCCGATAGCCCGGGCAATAGCCGCCATGGCCGACGAACGTCTTGTTGGCATGTTGATAGGTCGCGAAGCCGAGGCCCCAGGTCTCGTTGACATTGTCCGGCGTCATCCAGTGGACTCGCTGCATCTCGCGCAGGGTCGATGAGCGGAGGATATTCTCGCCCCCGGCGGCGAGAAGCCGGAACTGCCAGGAGGCGAAGCGGCCGAGATCCTCGACCGTGGAGGCGAAGCCGGCGGCCGGCGCGATCGCGTTCAGCGTGTAGGCGGGGATGGCCTCGCGCGTCCAGCCGGTGCGCCGCGCGCTGTAGCCGATGGCGAGCTCGCTGCCGCGCAGCTCGACCGGGATTTCGGAGGTCGTCCGGCTTAGCCCAAGCGGCGCGATCAGGTGGGTTCGGACGTAACGGTGATAATCCTGGCCGGAGGTCGCCTCGATGACGTTGCCGAGCAGCGCCATTCCGAGGTTCGAATATTGGAGCATGTCATAGGCGCGGTAGAGGTTGGTCTGCTCGCCGAGCCGGGCGCGGACCGAGGCGATGTCGGGGAAGCGCTCATCGGCCCAGTAAGGCGTGTCCGATTCGCGCGGCAGGCCGGCGACGTGGCTCATGATCGCGCGCGCGGTCACCGGCCCGTCGGGGCTCTGGACGTCGCGGATATTGTACCAGGGCAGATAGGCCGAGATCGGCCGATCGATGTCGAGCCGGCCCGCGTCGCGCTCGCGCATCGCCGCCATCGAGGTGAACAGCTTGGAGACCGAGCAGATCGAGTAGCGCGTCTGCGGAGTCGCGCGGACCCGGCCTTCGACATTGGCGAAGCCGAAGCCTCGCGACCAGACGATCTGCTGATCGTGGACGATCGCCATGGAGGCTCCAGCGATATTCTCGTGCGCCATCTGGGTCTCGATCCAGGCCTCGGCCGTGCGCAGGCGGGCGGCGATCCGGGGATCTGCGGCGAAGTTCGGCGGGGGAACGGGCGCGGCGGCCGGAGCCGGCTGGGTGCTTGCCGTCTGGGCGACGGTCTGAACCGGAAGCGAAACCAGTGCGGCGGCTGCCGCGAGACGCGTGAACATATTTACCCCCTCATTTCAGGCCGGCCACGATAGGCGAAGCGCCGCGGCTGGCAAAATCAGAGGATCACGCCCTGGGGCTGCCACTTGTCGTCGCTCGCGCGGACGCCCTTGCCGATCACCTCCAGCCAGCGCGGCTGGAAGCGCAGGCCAGCGAAGTCCGCCGGATAGTTCGGCCAGCGCTGGCGGACGATCTCGTCCGACGGGCGCACGGCGGCCGGCACCGCCGCGCCGTCATGAACCGTCACGCGGCCCATGAAGCTCGCATAGAAGGCGCCTTCGTTGCCGTTCGCGCTGTCGTCGAAGGCGAAATGGAGCGCCGCATTGGGGTTGGAGCGGACCTGCGCGACCTTGCGGCTGGCGCGGCGGGTGAAGATCCAGAAGGCGCCATCGCCCGGCTCGCCGCGGACTTCGACCGAGCGCGCCCGCGGCATCAGCTCGGAATCAACGGTGATCAGGGTCGCGATCGGGTCCTCGGCGACGATCGCCCGAGCTGCTGCCCGGATCACGGCTTCCTCGTCGACCCGGTAGAGCTGGCCGGGCGTGGCGATGCTGCCGGTCCGGGCCGCGCAGCCGCCGAGGAGCGAAGCCAGGCCGAGGGCGGGCACTGCGGCGAGGAGCGAGCGTCGATTGGTGTCCATGGAGACTTCCTAGCCTAGGCGGGTGCTGCAAGTCGCGTGGACTTCGCCGCCGCCCTCGCATAGCCTCGCTCCGGGCACCGGAGGACGGCCTGATGGGCGTGCTTCTGCAGCGGTTCGAGGATCCGGCGGTCGAGCGGGCCTATGTCCGCGCCGAACGCGCCGCGCGGGGGCCAGCGATTCGGGCGCTGATCGTCATCGCGGTCGTCACGTTGCTCTCCTACATCGTCCTCAATCCGATGCATTTTCCGCGCGCCGGGGTGATCGCCTACACCGCGGCCGCGGCGGCGCTGATCGCCGGGCTTCTCCTGCTCTTCTTCCTGACGCGGACCGAACTCTATCTCGATCGGCCGTGGATCGACGTTCCGATGTTCGTGCTGCTCGCCGCTGCGATGAAGGGGCTGACGCTGGCGCTGGCCGCGCAGTCGGCGATCACCGGCTTCCCGCCCCAGGCGATGGCGCTGGCCCAGATGGGCATATTGATGATCTTCGCCAGCGTGGGTTTCGCGGCGTCGGTGCGGCTGTTCCTCGCCTGGAGTGTGGCCGTGCTCGCCGTGTTCGCGGGATGGCTGGCGGTGAGCGACTTCTCGCCCATCTCGAAAATCTACACGCTCACCAATTTCTCGACCTTCTTCGTCTTTGCACTCTACTTCAACTGGGACGTGGACCGCCGCGCGCGGTCGGTTTTCGCCGCCACCCGGGCGCTCGCGGCAGAGCGCGAGAAGACCGAGGAGATGCTCTACAACGTGCTTCCGCAGGAGGTGGTGGCGCGGCTGAAGAGCGGCGCCGCCGTCGCCGACAGCTTCTCCGATCTCTCCGTCGTCTTCGCCGATCTGGTCGGCTTCTCGACCCTCTCCAAGCGGCTCTCGCCCGGCCATCTCGTGCGGCTGCTCAATCGTTTCTTCTCGGCCGCGGACGACTGCGCCGCGCGGCACGGGCTGGAGAAGGTGAAGACGATCGGCGACGCCTATCTCGCCGTCGGTGGCGGAATGGCCTCCTCGGAGGCGGACGGCGCCGCGGCGGTCGCCTTCGCCCGCGACCTCGTCGCCGCCGTCGCGGAGATGGCCGAGGAGACCGGGATCGCGCTCAGCGTCCGGATCGGAATCCATACCGGGCCGGTGGTCGGCGGCGTCATCGGATCGACTCGTCTCGCTTATGATTATTGGGGCGACACGATGAACGTCGCGAGCCGGCTCCAGGGCGCTGCGCCGCCGGGCGGGATCGCCGTTTCCGAGGCGACATATTTCCAGACTCGGGGCATCCTCCCGTTCGAGGCGCGGCGCGAGCTGCTGAAGGGGATCGGCGAGACCGACATCTATGTGGCGCGTCTGGCGCCGGACATGGGCGAAGGAGAATGACGATGGCGAGAGTGAGCGGCCTCGGCGGCATTTTCTACAAGGTCGACGATCCGGATCGGACCCGCGCCTGGTATGAGGAAAATCTCGGTATCGGCGGCGAATGGGGCGCGATGTTCCCGCACAAGAAGGACACGGCCGACGGGTTCAGCCTGCTTTCGCCCTTCAAGGCGACGAGCGACTATTTCGATCCCTCGCCGTCGCGCTTCATGATCAACCTGCGGGTCGACGATCTCGACGCCTTCACCGCGGACCTCGAAGCCAGGGGCATCGAGATTCTCGGCCGGCAGGAGGAGGATTATGGCAAGTTCGCCTGGATCCTCGATTGCGACGGGATCAAGATCGAGCTCTGGGAGCAGAAGGGCCCCGCGCCGGACTGAGCGCCGTCAGGCCCGGCCCCAGGCCTTCATCTCCTGCCAGAAGCCCCGGCGGGCGCCCGACTTCAGCACCGTCCGGCGGAACAGGCTCGCCGAGAGGCGGATGATCACGACCACCCAGAAAGCCTGCCACGCGAGGGCCAGCAGGTGCGGCCAGAGGATCGGGGATTCCGCGGCCAGAGCCGTCATCGCCAGCGGCGAGCTGAACGGAACCACGAAGGCCGCGACGGTCCAGGGATCGCCCATGTCTCCGCCCACGGCCATCATGCCGAGCACCAGCACGCCGAGCTGGAGAAAGGTGACCGGCATCGAGAGGCTCTGGATCTCGCGGATGTTCGAGGCCTGGCCGCCGATCCCGAGGAACAGGGCGCCGAGGATCATGTAATTGGCCGCGTAATAGACGAGCAGCAAGATGAGGAAGAGCGGCCAGCCGACCGCCGGCGACACTTCCGGGACGACCATCCAGGATTGCAGGGTCTGGAACAGGACATAGGCCATGCCCAGCATCCCGCCCCAGATTGCGAGCCCGACCAGCGACGCGCCGAGCATTGCGAGGAGCTTTCCGAGGAAGATTGCGTCGAGCGGAACCGCGGCGGCGAGGATCTCGATCACCTTGTTGGATTTCTCCTCGACGAGGTTCGACAGGAGCAGGGTGGCGAGCATCAGGGTGACCATGAAGATCATCATCTGCCCACCCTGCGCGAGCCCCCGTCGCATCGACTGGACGTTGCCGGCCGAGCTGTCGGTGACCGCGCGGATCGGAGCCGGTCCGGCCGCGGCCACCGGGCCGCGCCGCGCCTCGTCGACCATCAGCACCACGGACGGCCCGTATCTCTCGTCGAACGACGCCGGGCCGGTGATGACCGGGCGGTCGAGCGTGCCGCTGAACACGCCGGAGAGGCGCTGCTCCTGGTCGGCGAGTAGCCGCCGCGCCTGGGCGTCGACATTCTCCGCAGGCGCGATCCGGCGCAGCTGGGGATAGTCGTGCTCGGAGCGGCCGACGGCGAGCCTGGTCCGCGCCCGATCGAGCGCATCGGCGGTGGCGGTATCGGTGATGACCGCGATGGTCGGCTGGTTCGCGTCGCGCTCCGCCTTGCCCGCGGTAATCCCGACGAGCAGGCTGAAGCCGAAGATCGCCAAAGGCGCGAGCAGGAAGATGATGTAGGAGCGCGACCAGACGGTGGCGACGAAATCGCGCCGGGCGATCACCCAGGCAGCGCTGAAGATATTGGTCATGCGGCGGCTCCCTGGTCCATCTGGGCGCTCTCCTCGAGCTGGCGCGCAGCCTCGGCCCCGGCGATGGCGACGAAGGCGTCGTGGAGCCCCGGCCGCTCGATCGACAGCTCCTCGATCCCGGCATTGCCGTCGAGCAGCGCCCGGAGCAGCGGCTCGATTCCGCCCTCGGGAAGCTCGAAATGCCAGACTCCGTCGTCGATCGAGGTTTGCGCGGGAAGTGCGCTGCGCCACGGGCCGTCGGCGGCGCGGGTGCGCAGCCGGACCAGCGGGCGGAGCCGGTCGCGCGCCTCGGCAACCCGCCCCTCGAAGCGGATCCGGCCGCCGGCGATGATCGCGATCCGCTCGCAGAGGCGCTCGGCATGGGCGATGACGTGGGTCGAGAAGATCACTGTCGTGCCGCCCGCCGCCTCCTCGCGGATCAGATTCTCGAGCCGGCCCTGGTTGAGCGCGTCGAGGCCTGAAAATGGCTCGTCGAGGACGATCAGCTTGGGCCGATGGACGATCGTGCCGAACAATTGGACGGTCTGGGCCATGCCCTTGGAGAGGCTCTTGACCGGCTTGGCGACATAATCGCCGAGGCCGTTCTCGCTCAGCAATTGCTCGGCGCGCTTGCGGCCGACGTCGAGCGGAAGCCCGCGGAGCGCGCCCATGAAGGCGATCGCGTCGCGGCAGAGCATGGCCGGGTAGAGGCCGCGCTCTTCGGGGAGGTATCCGACCTGACCGGCGGCCTTCTGCGGGTCGTCATGGCCGAGGAGGGTGCGCGTGCCGCGATCCGGATCGATGATCCCAAGGAGCATGCGCAGGGTCGTGGTCTTGCCGGCGCCGTTGGGCCCGAGGATTCCGTAGATGCTACCCTGCGGGACGGCGAGATCGATTCCGCGCACTGCCTCCTTGCCGTCAAAGGCCTTGACCAGCCCGCGCGCTTCGATCGCTAACATATTGTCCACAAAGGTCCCCTTTCCCCGCCCTCTGTGCTAGCGGGGCGCCGTGATCGAAAGCAAGTCCGACCTGCGCGAGCGATTGAGGCACGAGGCCGAAAAGCTTGGCTTCGTTGCCTTCGGCGTCGCCCGCGCCGATGCCGCGCCGCGCGCGGGCGCGCGGCTCAGGCAATGGCTGGACGAGGGCTGTCACGGCGACATGATCTGGATGGCCGAGACCGTCGACCGCCGCGCCTCGCCTGCCGGCCTGTGGCCGGACGTGCGGTCCGTCGTCTCGCTCGGCATGAGCTATGCGCCGGCGCAGGACCCGATGGCGCTCGCCGATCGGCCGGAGATCGGCCGCATCTCGGTCTACGCGCAGGGCGGCGACTATCACGACACGATCAAGAAGGCGCTGAAGGCGCTGGCGCGCTGGCTGGTGGCGGAGGCGGGGTGCGACCTCAAGGTGTTCGTCGACACGGCGCCGGTGATGGAGAAGCCGCTGGCCGAGGCCGCGGGGCTGGGCTGGCAGGGCAAGCACACCAACCTCGTCAGCCGCAGCGACGGCTCCTGGCTGTTCCTCGGCGCGATCTACACGACGCTCGACCTCGAGCCGTCCGCCCCTGAGCCTCACCGCGTCCATTGCGGGAGCTGCACCGCCTGTCTTGATGCCTGCCCGACCAGCGCCTTTCCGGCGCCGTTCCGGCTCGATGCAAGGCGCTGCATCTCCTATCTGACGATCGAGCATAAGGGCGCGATCCCCGAGGAATTTCGGACCGCGATGGGCAACCGCATTTACGGCTGCGACGATTGTCTCGCCGCCTGCCCGTGGAACCGCTTCGCCGCTGCTGCCCGCGCCCACCAGGCCTTCCTGCCGCGCGCCGAGCTGGCCGCGCCGGAACTGGCCGATCTGCTCGCGCTCGACGATGCGGGGTTCCGGAAGGTCTTCGCCGGATCGCCGATCAAGCGGATCGGCCGCAATCGGATGGTCCGCAACGCCGCCATCGCTGCCGGAAACAGCGGCAGCGCCGACCTCGTCCCGGTGCTGGAGCGGTTGGTCGGCGACGAGGACGAGGTGGTCGCCGAGGCGGCGCGCTGGGCGCTCGCTCGCCTCGCCGCCTAGATTCCCATCTTCTGGCGGATCTCGGTCGCCGAGATGCTCGTCGCGCTCTCGTCCAGGTCGATCCGCTCGACCGCATAGCCGACGTCGCGGCCGTAGAAGATCGAGGTGATATTGGGGAGCGGCACGATCGTGAAGCGGCCCTCATGGTCGCGCAGCGACTTCTCGATCCGGGCCCGCACATAATCGAAGCCGAACGGGTCCTTCGCGCTCGTCCCCGCCGTGTCGCGGACCGCGATGCAGACCTGGCCGACCCGCTTGATGCCCTCCAGGATGAGCTGGCGGTGCCCTTCGTGAAAGGGCTGGTAACGGCCGACGAACAGGGCCGTCGGCTTCTTGGGGTCGAAGGTCGGGACCAGCGCTTCGGCAACCCGCTCGGCCCATTGCTCCGGCGTGCCGTCGGGCTCGACCCGCACGTCCCAATTGCTCGGCGGCTCGAACAGCCGGTTGGTGTCCTCGAAGCGGCCTTCCTTGATCCGGTCGACCCAGATGGTGAAGGCGTCGCCGAACGCGGCTCGGGTTTCCTCGAGGGGACAGACGAAATCGGCGACGGCGATCCCGCCCGCCTCGACGACGCGGTCGCAGAGCCAGCCCATCCGCCGCGCCTGCTCGATCCGATCCTCCGGGCTGAAGCCCAGATCCTTGTTGATGTTGGCGCGCACCTGATCGGCGTCGAAATGCACCGCCCCGAGCCGCGGTGCGAGCACCCGGGCGAGCGTGGTCTTGCCGGCGCCGGGCAGGCCCATGATCAGGATCTTGCGCCTCATGCGATGTGCCTCTTCGGTTCCTTGTAGCCGAACGCCTCGAGCACGGGCGCGAGCAGTGAATCGAGGGCCTGGGCATCCTCGCGCGAAAGCGTGCGGCGCCACCGACCGACGAAGCGCGGCGACAATGGCTCGCGAAGGGCTGTGCTGTCCGCCTCGGTGCCGAGCAGGGTCAGCGGCCGGCGGTGGAAATCGAGCATCGAATCATCCCATTGCTCGCCGATGAAGCGGCACAGTTCACGAAGCGTCTGCTCGGGCCTGGTCACCAGATCCTCGTAATGCACTTCCGTATAGCGCGGTCCGCACGTCGCGCCAGCCGCGCGGCCTGCCTTGGCCATCGCCGCCCACAGGGCCGCGCCCTGCCTCAGATCGCGGGTCGCGGGAAGCGGCCGCCCGTCCGAGCCCGTCCAGCCGCGCCCGCGCATCGAGGCGGCGACGTCCCGCCCGTCGCGGACGACGTGGATCAGCGGTGACTCAGGAAAGAGCTCGTGAAGCTGGCGGAAGAAGAGGATGTTGGCGCCGCTCTTCTCCGCGGCGCGCACCTTGTCGCGGCTGAGCGGAAGCGCCGAGAGAAGCCGGTCGATCAGCCGGCGATAATGGCTTTGGACCGCGGGCTGGGGCAGGTCGTAATTGGCGGCGAGGTTGGTCCCGATCGTCTCGGCCACTTCGCCATATTGGCGGGCGAGGCCTGCGACCAGGGTGAGGTCGGGGCCGCAGGCGATTGCTGGATGCGAATCCAGCATCGCCCGCAGCAAGGTGAGGCCGGAGCGGGGCGCGCCGCCAAGGAAGATGGGCGGCCTCATGCGCAGGCGTGCTCCTCCAGATAGCCGAGCGCGGCGAGCGTCCCGCCGGCTTCGTCCATAACCTCGTCGAGCTGGGTGGGGCTGAGGTCGCGGCGCCACCGGCCGACGCTTTCGCGATAGAGCGGCTTGCGGACTTGCGAAGCGCTGGTCTCATTCTCGCCGGAGCCCGCGCGCGGATTGAGGTGGAAGTCCAGCACCTGCTCCTCCCAGGGCTCGCCGAGGAACGCGAAGAGCGGCTCCAAAGTCTCGCGGGGGCGCTCGATCACCGCCTCGTAGCGAAGCTCGAAGACCCGCCCCTGCGCTTCCGGCGCCGCGAACGCTTCGCGGGCGATCGCGATCTGTCGCGCCCACATGGCCGCCGCGGCGCGGGCGCTCCGGACGAAGTCGAAAGGCTCCCCGGTCCGTCCGTCGCGCCAGTCGAGCCCGAGCAGCGAAGCGACGACGTCGCGGCCGTCGCGCATGACGTGGACCTGCGGCGCCTCGGGGAAGAGCTCACGAAGCTCGGCGAACCAGGCACTGTTCGCGGGCGTCTTCTCGGCGATCCGGGCCTTTCCGCTGAGGAGCCGCGCCGGCTCCAGCAGGCCGCTGATCATCTCTGCGAAATTCTTTCGCACCTGATCGCCCTCCAGGGCCCAGGCCGCGCCGGCGGCCTCGATCGCTGCCATCTTGGCGGCTCGGTACATCTCGCAGATCTGCGGGATAAGGCGCATCTCCGGGCCGCAGGCGAGGGCGCTGTGGCTGTCGACGATCATTCGCAGCAAGGTGGTGCCCGAGCGCGGCACGCCGCCGATGAAGATGGGTCCCGGCCTCAGCCGTAAATTGTCCGACAAAACCGTCACGCTACAAATGTGGCAAGAAACATGCCAGGCCAGAACACACTGGAATCCGCCGTTTTTCGCATCGGCCGAGGCCTGTCTTGCGTTCGCAAGCGGACAACACTGTCCCAATTCGAACGTTCCGGCCGGCGAGGCTCGGGGGTCAATATGTAGTTGTTACGGTAGCTTAACGGCCGTGCGCGGCATTGAGCGCGGCGATGCAGCTGGCTCGATCAAGGTCGCGGCCGTCGGGGAGGCGCGCGTCGACATGGGTGACGATCGGCTCGCCCCCCGCGGAGGGCGCATAGAGATAGGCATCGAGCACGCAGACCGCGCTTTCGAACTGGAGCTTGCGCGCCGTGCCTTCGCGGATGTCGAGCGCCGGCTGGCCGAACTGGCGGGTCAGCGCTGCCGCATTGTGGCCGATGATGTCGCCTGGCGCGGCGGAGGGGACGTGGGGCCGCGGCGGCTGGTGCGCGGGCAGGCGCGGCACCGGGGCCGATTCCTCGCGCGCGGTCGTGCAGCCGCCGACTAAGGCCATCCCCGCCAATCCCAAGGCCCAGGCCTTCATTCCGATTCCCCCCGCAAGAGATGCGTCGCCATCGCCGCCCCGATGACCGGCGCGAGCAGATTGGCGAAGGGGAGGATGAAAAGGAACGCGACGAACAGGCCGAGCGCCGCGCGCCTGAACCGGTTGGCCGCAAGCCAGGCCGCGAGCGCCGGCCCCTGATGGCGGCGGACGCCGACCATCTCACCGAGATCGCGGCCCAAGGCGATGGCGTTGACCGCGAAGAAGAGCAGGAACGGGCCGATTCCGGTGACCAGCAGGAGCAGGTAGAACGGCGCCGCGAGCAGATTCCAGCCGAGCACCCGCCCCGCCGAGCGCAGGCCCAGCGACAGCGATTCCGCGGCGGAGGGGCGCCGGGCTCGGGCCGCATCGGCCGGATAGTGGCGATCCTCGACGGCGGCGACCACCTCGTCCGCGAAAAGGCCCGCGACTCCCACCGCGACTGCCGGGAACAGCAGCCACAGGCCAAGCGCGACCACCAGCAGCCCGGCGGCAAGCCCGCCGCCCGCGCCGATCGTGCAGTCGCCGGAGAGCGGGCCCCAGGCGCAGGGATTCGTCCCCGTCAGGAGCCAGCCGGCGAGCGATGCGACCAGCACGAAGATCAGGATCGCCAGCAGAGCCGACTTCACCGCCACCCAGCGGATGCGCGGATCCCCGAGTTGGGCGAGCGAGAGAGTGAGTGCACGGATCACCGGCCCCGAATCGCCCGCGCTTGCGCCGCCGTCAACGCCTTCGCTAAAGCGGCCGCTTTCCAATCGAGCGAAAGTCCCTTCGTGTCCCAGCCCCGCCTAGACGTTCTCGCCATCGGCAACGCCATCGTCGACATCATCGCCGCCACCGACGATGCGTTCCTCGCCCGCGAGGGCCTCGAGAAGGGCTCGATGCGGCTGATCGACGCGGACGAGGCGACGCGCCTCTACGACCATATGGGCCCGGCGCGCGAGGTCAGCGGCGGATCGGCCGGGAACACCGCAGCCGGGGTTGCCGCGCTCGGCGGGCGCGCCGGCTTCATCGGCCAGGTTGCCGAGGACCAATTGGGCGACATCTATCGCCATGACATACGCGGCGTCGGAGTCGAGTTCGACACGCCGGCGATCGACAATGGCGTTCCCACCGCCCGCTCGATGGTGCTGGTGACTCCGGACGGGCAGCGGACGATGAACACCTTCCTCGGCGCTGCGCAGCACCTGCCGGCCGAAGCGATCGATCCGAAGCAGATCGAGGATGCGGCGATCCTCTATCTCGAAGGCTATCTCTGGGATCCGGAGGTTCCGCGCCGGGCGATGACCCAGGCAATCGAGATCGCCCGCGCCGCCGGCCGCAAGGTCGCCTTCACCCTCTCGGACAGCTTCTGCGTCGATCGCCACAAGCAGGGCTTCCTGCAGCTGATCGGTGGCGGCTTCGTCGACATATTGTTCGCCAACGAGCATGAAATCCAGGCGCTGGCCGATGCGGTCGACGTGGAATCCGCGATCGCCGCGGTCGCACCCAAGGTCGGCGTGCTCGTCGTCACCCGTTCGGAGCAGGGCGCGCTCGCCGTTGCCGGCGACACCCGCGCCGAGGTCCCGGCCGAACCGACGCAGGTGGTCGACACGACCGGCGCGGGCGACCTCTTCGCCGCCGGCTTCCTTGCCGGCCATGCCCGCGGGCGCAGCCTCGAGGAGAGCCTCCGCATCGGCGCGATCGCCGCCGCCGAGGTGATCTCCCATTACGGCGCCCGGCCCGAGGCCGACCTCAAGGCGCTGGTCGCCGAGCGCCTCGGCGAGACCGCTGCCTAAGCCGTTCCGAACCCGCACGCTGAAGACAAAAAAAAGGGGAGGCCTGGGCCTCCCCTTTTCCGTTTCACTCCTCGCGCCGATCAGCGGTCGTCGACGCCGGGAATCGGCGGCTCGATGTCGTGGATCTCCGGCTCGTGGACCTCGACAACGCCGCGGCCGAGATGGCTGTGCCGGTACGAGTAGAGATAGTAGATGACGAGGCCGACGCCGGTCCAGATCGGCAACACCATCATCGCCTCGAACGGCAGGTTGAGGAACAGGAACAGGCAGCCTGCGATGGTCAGCGGACCGACCAGCCAGAGCGCCGGCACCCGGAACTTGCGCTCCCGGCCCGGATCCCGCTTCCTCAGCATCATCACGGCGATCGCCACCATGAAGAAGGCGTAGAGCGTTCCGGCATTGGCGATGTCGGCGAGCTGGCCGACCGGAAGGAAGGCGGCCGCGATGGCGACAACCACCCCGGTGAGGGCGGTGACGACATAAGGCGTCTTCCACTTCGGGTGGACCTTGGAGAGTCCGTCCGGAAGCAGGCCGTCACGCGACATCACGAAGAAGATGCGGGTCTGGCCGAACAGCAGGATCAGGATCACCGAAGGCAGCGCCAGGAAGGCGGCAATGCCGAGGGCGTTGCCGACCGTCGAGAAGCCGATGTTGCGAAGAACGTGCGCGAGCGCCTCGTTCGAGCAGACCAGCATGTCGGCATATTGCGGAAGCGCGCACTGGCGAGCGAGCTCTTCCGAGCCGGCCGGGAACGGCACGCCGTTCGGCCCCATGATCGGCTGGCCGCCGATCGTTCCGACCGCGCCCGCCGCGACCAGGATGTAGAAGATGGTGCAGATTCCGAGCGATCCGATCAGGCCGATCGGAACGTTGCGCTGCGGGTTCTTGGTCTCCTCGGCTGCGGTCGAGACCGCGTCGAAGCCGACATAGGCGAAGAAGATCGTGGCCGCGGCGCCGACCGCGCCGACGCCCGATCCGAAGCCGCCGAACAGGCCGGCGGGGAGGAACGGGTTGAAGTTGGCGGTCTCGACCGCGGGCAAGGTGAGGACGATGAAGGCGGTGAGGGCGGTGATCTTGATCGCCACGAGGATCGCGTTCACGCGGGCGCTCTCGGTGGTGCCGATCATCAGCAGCCAGGTCACGAGCAAGGCGATCACGAGCGCCGGAAGGTTGATCAGGCCGCCTTCGATCCCGCCCAGCGCGAGCGGTCCGCCGCGCAGCCAGTTGGGCAAGTGTATGCCCATAAACTCTTCGAGGATGGTGCCTGTGAAATAGCCCGACCAGCCGACGGACACGGCGCTGGCGGCGATGGCATATTCAAGGACCAGCGCCCATCCCACGGTCCAGGCGAGCAATTCGCCCATCACCGAATAGGTATAGGTGTAAGCGGAGCCCGCGACCGGGACCATCGCGGCGATCTCGGCATAGCAGAGCGCCGCGACGACGCAGACCGCGCCGGCGATGACGAACGCAAGCATCAGGCCTGGACCGGCCTTCTGCGCGCCGGCCGAGGTCAGCACGAAAATGCCGGTGCCGATGATGCAGCCGATCCCGAACAGGGTCAGCTGGAAGGCGCCGAGCGAACGGTGCAGCGACTTCTTCTCGGCGGTGGCAAGGATGGCGTCGAGAGGCTTAACGCGCCCGAAAATCATCTCCGTCCCCTTAGGTCTGGCGGGACTTTAAGCGCCCCTGCCTTGGTTTCGGCGGCGAACCTAGCCAGTAAAGCGGCGCCCGCAAAGCCTGAAACGCTCAGCGCGCAAGCATCGGCCCGAGGCGGCGTCCGCCGAAAATATGGACGTGGAGGTGTGGGACTTCCTGACCGGCATCGCCGCCGACATTGGCCAGCAGGCGGTAGCCGGGCGCGGTGAGCCCCTGCTCGCGCGCGACATGGCCGACGGCGCGGACGAAACCGGCGATCTCCTCGGCCGATCCGCGCGCGGAGAAATCGTCCCACGATACATAGTCGCCCTTGGGGATGACCAGGATGTGGACGGGCGCCGCCGGGTTGATGTCGTGGAAGGCGAGCGCATGCTCGTCCTCATAGACCTTCTTGGCCGGAATCTCGCCGCGCAGGATCCGTGCGAAGATATTGTTCCTATCATAAGGCAAGGTCGCGTCGATCGGCATCGTTCTTCCTCCTGCCGCGCCGGAATAGACGCTCGTCGACAGCGGCTGCAACGCGCTTGACCCGGCGATGAGCGTCGCTACCAGATGCCCATATGAGCGACGACACGCCCGATAGCCTGATTCCCTATGACGAGATCGTCCAGGAGGCGCTTCGCGCCGTGGTCGGCCGCGTGCTCGGCGAGGTCGAGGCGAGCGGACGCCTTCCCGGCGACCATCATTTCTACATCACCTTCAAGACCGCGGCCCCGGGCGTGGACATTCCGCGCCACCTGTCCGAGCGCTTCCCGGACGAGATGACCATCGTCATCCAGAACCGCTTCTGGGATTTGAAGGTGCGCGAGGACGGCTTCGAGGTCGGCCTGAGCTTCAACCAGGCGCCGGCCAAGCTGATCATCCCGTTCGCGGCGATCACCGGCTTCCACGACCCGGCCGTCAATTTCGCCCTCCAGTTCCAGGCGCAGGTCGACGAGAATGGCGTCGTCCAGGAGCATGACGAGGCCGAAAACGATCCGCCGCGGCCCGAGCCGGTCGAGGACGGCTCGAACGTCGTGTCGGTCGATTTCAGCCGAAAGAAGTGATTCCGCCGCAGGAGTGAAGGTGCGAGCCACGCGGCAGCGTGGTCCCGGATCACGCGCGGCACGACTTGACGAGGATATGAGATGAGCTTCCGCACCGAAACCGACAGCTTCGGCCCGATCGACGTCCCGTCCGGCGCCTTCTGGGGCGCGCAGACCCAGCGCTCGATCGAGAATTTCCCGTTCGGCCCGCGCGAGCAGATGCCGATCGAGATCGTCCATGCGCTCGGTTTCGTGAAGCAGGCGGCGGCGCGGGTGAATGCGCGTATCGGCGGCCTCGATGCCGAGCTCGCCGAGGCGATCCAGGCAGCGGCCGGCGAAGTGGCGGCGGGCAATCTCGACGACCAGTTCCCGCTCGTCATCTGGCAGACCGGCTCGGGCACCCAGTCCAACATGAACGCCAACGAGGTGATCGCCGGCCGCGCCAACGAGATCCTCACCGGCACCCGCGGCGGCAAGAGCCCGGTCCACCCGAACGATCATGTCAACAAGGGCCAGTCGTCAAACGACAGCTTCCCGACCGCGATGCACGTCGCCGCGGCGCGCGCCGTGCACCAGCGGCTGCTTCCCGCGCTCCACACCATCCACCGCAGGCTCGCCGCTTCGGCCGAGGCCTGGGACCATATCGTCAAGATCGGCCGCACCCACCTCCAGGACGCCACCCCGCTGACGCTCGGTCAGGAATTTTCGGGCTATGCCGTCCAGATCGAGATGAACATCGCCCGGGTCGAGGCGGTCCTCCCGAGGCTCCATCTGCTCGCCCAGGGCGGGACCGCGGTCGGCACCGGCCTCAACGCGCCCAAGGGCTTCGCCGAGGCCTTCGCGGCCGAGATCGCCAAGCTCACCCGGATCCCGTTCGAGACCGCGCCGAACAAGTTCGAGGCCCTGGCCAGCCACGACACTTTGGTCGAGCTTTCGGGCGTGCTCAACGTCATCGCCGTCTCGCTCTCCAAGATCGCCAACGACATCCGCCTCCTGGGCTCGGGCCCGCGCTGCGGCCTCGGCGAATTGAAGCTGCCGGAGAACGAGCCCGGCAGCTCGATCATGCCGGGCAAGGTCAATCCCACCCAGGCCGAGATGCTGACGATGGTCGCCGCCCAGGTGATGGGCAATCACGTCGCCGTGACCGTCGGCGGGCTCCAGGGCCATATGGAGCTCAACGTCTTCAAGCCGCTGATCGGCGCCAACGTGCTTCGCTCGATCGACCTTCTCGCGATCGGCATGGAGAGCTTCACCGCGCGCTGCCTCGACGGCATGGAGCCGGACGAGCGGCGGATCGCGGACCTGATGAACCGCTCGCTCATGCTGGTCACCGCGCTCGCGCCCGAGATCGGCTACGACAATGCCGCCAACATCGCCAAGCACGCCCACAAGAAGGGCCTGACCCTGAAGGAGGCCGGGCTCGAGCTCGGGCTGGTCGACGAGGAGACCTTCGACCGGGTGGTGAAGCCGGAGAAGATGATCGGCCGCTAGGCGCCGTTCAGAAGCGGTAGTTCAGCCGCACCCCGACATTGTCGATGCCGGGATTGTGCCCGTCGAGCAGGGTGGCGTGGCTCATATGCACCCAGCTCGCCTCCAGTGCGACGCGCTCGCCGAGCGGGACGCCGATCGCCAGCTCCGGCTCGAACAGGATGCGCGAGCCGAAAGCCCGGTCGGGCTCTGGCAGGCGCGGGGTGACCGGGCCGGTGTGGACCGCAATCCCGATGCCCGGCCGGACGTAGACCTTGCGGCCGAACTTCCAGCTCAGCCCCGCCGCCGCATAATGGGTGTCGTCGGCGCTGTTCACCGCGACGAAGGCGTAGGGCGAGGGCGCGCCGATCGCGCGAAGGCCGCCGATCCGGGCGCCGCGCCAGCCGATCTGCAAATCCACGCCCTCGTTGAACCCGCGCAGGTTCAGCGGCGTATCGATGTCGTGGGCGTAGAGGCCGACGAACACTTCGTTCTCGGCCGCGGCGGGCGCGGCGGCAAGCAGGAAAGGCAGGGCGAGAGCGAAGCGGTTCAGTCGCATCGGGCCTCCGAAATGTCTCGGCTCAACCGGCAGCCGGCGCGCCGGTTCCGCGGGTAAGCCGAAAGCGACGGCGACCTCAACCCCCGCGGCCGCTTCAGCCGCCGCCCTGCCAGGTCGCGACCGCCTCGATCGGCCAGACCAGCATCAGAATATTGAGCGTCAGATTGTCGCGGATCACCCACAGCGTGAGGAGCTCGAACGCGACGGCGAGCGCCACGGTCGCCCAGACCGGAAGTCGGCGCGCGATCCCGAAGCCCAGGATCATCCACAGCACGTCCGCGACCGAGTTGATCACGCTGTCCCCCGTATAGCCCAGCGCCATCGTGGACTCGCGATAGCGGTCGATCACCCACTTGCTGTTCTCCAGCACTTCCCACCCCGCCTCGATCAGCACCGCGCCGATCAGCCTGTCCCCCGGCGGGTTGCGGCGAAGCACCAGCCAGCCGAGCAGGTAGAAGAGGAAGCCGTGGATGATGTGGCTCGGCGTGTACCAGTCGGCGAGATGCTGGCTGTTGTCGGGCCCGTGGACCTCGCCGACCCAGAGCTTCACATCGCCGCAGGTGCAGATGAGCGGGCGCCCCATCCAGAGCAGGACCGCCGCCATCAGGGCGACGAGGGCGAAGGCCGCGATCCAGTAGCCGCGCGGGATCAGGGGGACGTTCCTCATTCGCCAAGCATCTCCTGAAGCTTCACAACGGTGCGCCAGTTGCGGGCCGTCACGGGCGAGCCGGCGGCGCGGTCGAGGACATTGGGCGTGATCTTGGTGGTGCCGGCACCGGCGGGATAGTGGATCCAGAGCGCATCTCCGACGCGGCGAACCTGCTCGCCCGCCGCTGCCCGCTCCGCGATCTTCGCCTCCGCGTCGAGAGCGGGCGGGGTCTTCGAGAGGTGGAGCATGAGCCGGTTGGGCTCGTCTACCGCCGCTTTCGGAAACGGATTGGCGGGCGGATAGGCGCTCCATTGGGCGGCGCTGCGGACGATCACCGCGATCTCGAAGCCGAACTCCTTCGCGATCGCCTCTTCCAGCACCCGTTCGAGCGCGGCCGCCCCCGTCGATGCCGAGAAGACCACGTTCCCGCTCTGGATATAGGTCTGGACATCAGCCCAACCCAACTCGTCGCAAATCGCGCGGAGCCGCGCCATCGGCAGCTTACGGGTCCCCCCGACATTGATGCCCCTCAGCAAAGCCACGAACCGCCCCATCCCTCCCAGCTTAGCAGGCGATTAGCGAATGTCTGCCCTTGACGGGCCGCCCACGCCCCGGCCAATGGCGCCCATGGAAATCAAAGCCGCCTTCAAGCGCCGGGGTCTCCTCTTCGTCCTGTCGAGCCCCAGCGGGGCGGGCAAATCCACGATCGCGCGGATGATCCTGGAGAGCGACGACGGCATCGCCATGTCGGTCTCGGCGACGACCCGTCCCAAGCGCCCCGGCGAGACCGAAGGCGTCGACTATCATTTCGTCACCGACGACGAGTTCGACCGGATGCGCGAGAGCGGCGCCTTCCTCGAATGGGCCCACGTCTTCGGCTATCGCTACGGCACCCTGCGAAACGAAGTGCTGAAGGCGATCGAGAACGGCCGCGACGTCCTCCTCGACATCGACTGGCAGGGCACCCAGCAGCTGAAGCAGGTCGATCCCGACATCGTCCGGGTCTTCATCCTTCCACCCTCGATGCAGGAGCTGGAGCGGCGTTTGCGCAGCCGCGGCACCGATACGGAGGAGGTGATCCAGGGCCGGATGGCGCGCGCCACCGCCGAGATCAGCCACTGGGCCGAATATGATTATGTGCTGATCAACAACGACGCGGAGAAATGCCGCGAGCTCGTCCACAACATCCTCAAGGCCGAGCGGCTGAAGGCGACCCGCCGGGTCTTCCTCCACGATTTCGTGCGCGGCCTCACCGACGATCTCTAGGCCTTCGCATCTCCCGCGCGCCGGGTTACTCTCCGGCGCAAACAGAGGGGAGCAGCGCACATGATACGCACCGTGATCGGCGGCCTCGTCGGCGGGATCATCCTGTTCGTCGTCGGCTTCATCTTCTGGGCGACCCCGCTCGGAGAGCTCGCCTACAAGAATGCGCCCGACCAGCAGGGCGCGAACGTCCAGCTCTCGATGGCGCAGAACCTCCCGCCGCCCGGCACCGGCGCTTACGTCATTCCCGCTAACAATACCGCCGCCGGCGCCGCCAATTATGCGCGCGGCCCGATTGCCATCGTTCACTTCAACACGTCTGGCTTCTCGCCCGACGACATGGCGATGATCCTGCCCGGCTTCATCTTGGCGCTCGTCTCGGGCCTGCTGATGGCCTTCGGCCTTGCTGCGGTCGGCGGCGGCGGGCGCAGCTTCAGCTCGACCGCGACCCTTGTCGTGCTCTTCTCGCTCGGGTTCACGATCTGGACGTACCTCGCCCATCCGGTCTTCAACCATTTCGGCTGGGGCTATTGGGTCTATGCGTTCATCGCCCAGACGACGGCCCTGATTCTCGCCGGGCTGGTGATCGCGCGTTGGTTCCTGCCGCCGGCGAGGACGGCCGCGGAGGCGCCGCCGATGGAGGGCTGAGCGGCTAAGGCCGCTTCGTCCCGATCAGGGTCCCCTTCGATCCGCCCTTCCACATCCGGAAGTCGAATTCGGGATGGGCCTTGCGCCAGCGCCGGGCGACCAGCCGCTCGCCCGGCCGGGCGGCGTCGTCGAGCATGATCGTGCCGCCCGGCGCGATCTTGCCAAACAGGGTCTCCGCCGCGCCGCGGGTCATCGGGTGGAGCGCCCAGGGCGGCCCGTCGACCACCATCAGGTCAATCCCGTCGGGAAGCGGGCCGTGATCGTACCAGAAGCCCGGCCAGCCCCCGGGCGCGCGCTTCAACGGGGCGGCGCGGATGTCGGCGGCGATCCCATAGTCGCTCAGCCACTCCCGAGTCGCCTCGACGAAATCGGGATGCTGCTCGAAGCTGATCAGCCGGCCTCCGCCCGCGCCCTGAAGCGCCTTGGCGATCACCAGGGTCGAGGCGCCGGCGCCGAACTCGACGACCAGCTGCGGGCGATGCTCGAGGATATGGTCGGCGACCAGGGTGAGCAGGCCGATGTCCGCCTTCCAGCTGCCGAGATTGGGGAGGCTGTCGGCGGGCAAGCCGAGCCGCGCAAGCAAGGCCTGCTTGGCCTTGGCCGGCCCCGGATCGAGGCTTCGCAAGAGGAACGGCCAAGTGATCGCGCCGAGGCCGATCACCGCCGCCCAGTCGCGCAGCGAGCGCTTCGGCGCCGCGGCCGAATCGCCGGCACGGCGCAGCATCCCGGTCTTCGCCCGGCTCGTCATCTACCGTTTCTCCCCCCGAACGGCGTGTATCAGCCCGCGAACGGATCGCGGACCAGGATCGTATCCTCCCGTTCGGGACTGGTCGAGACGAGAGCGACCGGACAGGCGATCAGTTCCTCTATCCGCCTGATATACTTGATCGCCTGGGCCGGAAGCTGGGCCCAGCTGCGCGCTCCGGCGGTCGATTCCTGCCAGCCCGGCATCGATTCCCAGATCGGCTCCACCGCTTCCTGGTCGGCGGCATGGGCGGGGAGGTGGTCGAGGGTCTCGCCGCGCAGGCGATAGCCGGTGCAGATCCTTATTTCCTCGAGCCCGTCGAGCACGTCGAGCTTGGTCAACGCGATTCCGGTCACGCCCGAGACTGCGCAGGACTGGCGGACCAGCACCGCGTCGAACCAGCCGCAGCGGCGCTTGCGGCCGGTCACCGTCCCGAACTCGCGCCCGCGCGTGCCGAGCCGCTCGCCGATCTCGTCGTCGAGCTCCGTCGGGAACGGGCCCGAGCCGACGCGGGTCGTGTAGGCTTTGACGATTCCGAGCACGAACCCGGCGGCGCCCGGGCCGAGGCCGGTGCCGCCCGCCGCGGTTCCGGCGATGGTGTTGGAGGAGGTGACGAACGGATAGGTGCCGTGGTCGACGTCGAGCAGGACGCCCTGAGCGCCTTCGAACAGGATTCGTCGGCCCGCATTGCGCGCCGCGTTCAGCGTCTTCCAGACCGGCGCCGCGAACTGGAGCACGAAATCGGCGACGCTCCGCAGGTCCCGCATCAGCCGGTCGCGGTCGATCGGCGGCTCGCCGAAGCCGGCGCGGAGCGCATCGTGATGGGCGCAGAGGCGATCAATCTGCGGCCCGAGCCCGTCCAGGTGGGCGAGGTCACAGACCCGGATCGCGCGGCGGCCGACCTTGTCCTCATAGGCGGGGCCGATTCCGCGGCGGGTCGTGCCGATCTTACCGGCGCCGGAGGCATCCTCGCGGAGCGCGTCGAGATCGCGGTGGAAGGGCAGGATGAGCGGGCAGGTATCGGCAATCTGCAGGGTCCCGGGCGTCACCGAGACGCCCTGTGCGCTCAGCTTCTCGATCTCGCTGCGAAGCGCCCACGGGTCGAGCACGACGCCGTTGCCGATCACGGACAGGGTACCGCGCACGATTCCGGAGGGGAGGAGCGACAATTTGTAGACCTGGTCGCCGACGACGAGGGTGTGGCCGGCATTGTGGCCGCCCTGGAAGCGGGCGACGATCTCGGCGCGGCTTGCCAGCCAGTCGACGATCTTGCCCTTGCCCTCGTCGCCCCACTGGCCGCCGATCACGGTGACGTTCGCCACTTTTCCCACGCTTTCCGATGATGAGGATATCGGCCGGGCTCTAGGCTCCCGCCTTCGGAACGTCCAGCCGCAGCCAACGGTTCGTCTCGTTGTGCAGGGTTAATGAAACAAGGCGGGATGACGATTCGTTTCCGCATCAACCATTCCCTCTTGGAGGACGTAAGATGCGTAAGGTCACGATTGCAGCCGCTGCCGCGGCGATGGCCGTTCCGGCCGCTGTCGCTTTCCCGCCCATGGTTTCGACGGCCAGCGCGGCCCAGGCCTATAACGGCCCCACCTGGCGCGGCCGCGATGGTCGGCTCTATTGCCGCCGTTCGAACGGTACGACCGGCCTCATCGTCGGCGGCGCCGGCGGCGCCCTGATCGGCCGGGCCCTCGACGGTGGCCGCAACCGGACGGCCGGCACCATCGTCGGCGCCGCCGCCGGCGCCCTGATCGGCCGCGAGGTCCAGCGCAGCCGAAGCGTCCGCCGCTGCCGCTAACCAGCGGCACTCCAGCCACGAAAGAAAGGGGCGCCCCAGATCGGGGCGCCCC
>JAEWCW010000017.1 GCA_023390415.1 Pseudomonadota bacterium
AGAGGAGGGCGGTGAGGAGGTAGCGCCCGTAGCGCTGCGGCTGGACGACGACCACGTCCGGGAGGGGCGGGTCGGGCGGGGCGGCGCCGAGGGGCGGGTAATATTGATCGATCCGGCGGATGAGGTCGGGGATCATCCTCAAAGTCCGGAAATCGCGAACCAAAGTGTCGGCGACGATCGCCTCAGGCCCCAGCTCGCCGCGCACCCATTCGCGCAGGAAGGGCTCGGCGGTCTCCCACATATTGATGTCGGGATCGAGCGCCTGCGCGACGCCTTCCTCCATCACCATCGTCTTCTGGAGGAGCAGCAGGTGCGGCTGGACCGGCATGTCGAAATCGCGGGTGATGACGAACAGCCCGTCGAGCATCTGGCCGATCGAGATGTCCTTGACCGGAAGCCCTCGAATCGGCTCCCCGACCGCGCGCAGAGCCGTCGCAAACTCGTCCACATTGTGGTGCGAGGGGACGTATTGCGCTTCGAAATGGATTTCGGCGACGCGGCGGTAATTGCCAACGATGAGGCCGTAGAGGATCTCGGCGAGCCAGATCCGCGCCTGGCGGTCGATTCGTCCCATGATCCCGAAATCGACCGCGGCAAGGCGGCCGTCGGGAAGCGCGAAGAGATTGCCCTGGTGGAGATCGGCGTGGAAGAAGCCGTCGACCACCGCCTGGCGGAGGAAGGCGCGGACCAAGGTCTCGGCGAGGGCCTTGACGTCGTGGCCGGCCGCGATCAGCGCGTCGCGGTCGGTCAGCTTGATGCCGTCGATCCACTCCATCGTCATCACCCGGCGGGCGGTCCGGCTCCAGTCGATGGCGGGGATGAAGAAACCGCTCTCGGCGACGAGATTTTCGCGCAGCTCGGAGGAGGACGCCGCCTCGCGCCGCAGGTCGAGTTCGCGCACCGTCCATTGCTTGAACGTGGCGACGACGACCCGCGGCCGAAGCCTGGCCGCCTCGCCGCCCATCTCCTCGACATGCGCGGCCGCCCATTCATAGGTCTCGATCGCCTTGGCGAAATCGGCCTCGATGTTCGGGCGAAGCACCTTGACCGCGACCTCTCGCCCGTCGGTGGTGACGGCGCGGTGGACCTGGGCGATCGAGGCTGCGCCGACGGGCACCTCGTCGATCGAGGCGAAGACCTGTTCGAGCGGACGCTCCAGCGCCTGCTCGATCGCTGCCCGCACCTCGGCGAAGGGGGCCGGCGGAAGATTGTCCTGAAGCCGCGAAAGGTCGCGCGCCGCTTCTTCGCCGACCAGATCGGGCCGGGTGGCGAGCGCCTGGCCGAACTTGATCGCCGCCGGGCCGATTGCCTGGAAGGCCTCGGCATATTGCGGAATGGGCGGAATCCGCGCGCCGATGCGGGCGATCCGGGCGAGGCGGCGCACCGGCCCCGGCGTGTTCGGATCGCGCTCGATGCCGCGCAGTGCACCGTGCCGCGCCAGCACCCGGCCCCATTTGAGCAGGCGCCAGATATGGACGATCGGCTGGGTCAAATCTTCCAGCCGCTGTGAATGGCGACGAGCCCGCCCAGGATCGGCTCGGCCTTGACGTTGGCGAAGCCGGCCTTGCGGATCATCGCCGCGAAGACGTTCATGTCCGGGAAGCGGCGGATCGACTCTATGAGGTAGCGGTAGCTCTCCGGATCGTCCGCGAAGAGCTTTCCGAGCCGAGGCACGACGTCGTGGCTGTAGCGGTCGTAGACCGTCCGGAAGCCGGGCCAGTTCGTCTGCGAGAATTCGAGGCAGTAGAAACGCCCGCCGGTCTTCAGCACCCGGTGCGCCTCGGCCAGTGCCTGATCGATATGGGTGACGTTCCGGATCCCGAATGCGATCGTATAGGCGTCGAACTGAGCGTCGCCGAACGAGAGCTTCTCGGCATTCTCCTCGGCCCAGGTGAGGCCCTCCATCCCGCGCGCCTTCGCCCGCTCGATCCCGACTCCGAGCATGTCGGCATTGATGTCGGCGACGGTCACCTCGGCGCCCGAGCGGGCGAGACGAAAGGCGACGTCGCCCGTGCCGCCGGCCATGTCGAGAATGCGCTCGCCCCTGCGCGGCCGGACCTTGGAGACGAAGCGGTCCTTCCACAGCCGGTGCAGCCCGCCCGACATGACGTCGTTCATCAAATCGTAGCGCCGGGCCACGCTGGAGAAGACTCCATGCACCCGCCGCGTCTTTTCCTGCGGCGCCACGTCCTCGTAGCCGAAACTCACCTTGTCCATCGCCGCCGCCTTAGGGTCCGTACTCGGCACCCGCAATGGCCGGGATCGTCCGGAGAAGGTCGCCGGCAAGGAGGGCGGCGCGGGCCGGGCTGGTTGCCCGGACAAGCCGCTCGACGCAGCCGGCGGCCTTC
Source organism: Pseudomonadota bacterium (assembly GCA_023390415.1). Lineage (GTDB taxonomy): Bacteria > Pseudomonadota > Alphaproteobacteria > Sphingomonadales > Sphingomonadaceae > Allosphingosinicella. Next base: position 2,349 of record JAEWCW010000017.1, read on the forward strand.
TCCGGGTGACCGCTTTGCGGCGGGCGGCTTTTGGGCCAGGGCTTCGTCCCTCGTCGGTCACGATGCGTCAGCATCGCTCCCTCCTCGCTCCTTGCCCTGGCGCAAAATCCGCTCCGTCACGGCCGTTGCGGGTACCGAGTACGGACCCTAGCAGGGGTGGCGGCGATTGTGCACAGGGGTCGCTGGAAAAAATGCCGGAGCTTCCCGAAGTCGAAACCACGGTCCGCGGCCTCGAGCCGGTCCTCGCTGGCCGGCGCCTGGTGGCCGTCGAGCC
>JAEWCW010000189.1 GCA_023390415.1 Pseudomonadota bacterium
TCTTCACCGGCCAGGGCCTCGACGATTCGGGCGAGGCCGGCCAGTCGCTCGCCTTCCTCGACGAGGAGCTCCGCCGCCGCGAGGCCCAGCTTCGCGAGGCCGAGCAGCGCCGGATCGAGTTCGAGCAACGCTATCTCGGCCAGCTTCCCGGCGACGGCACGATCAGCCAGCGCATGTCGGCGGCGCGGATGGAGATCGCCAATCTCGATCGCGAGATCTCGGCCGCCCAGGCGACGATCACCGGGCTTCGCGCGCAGCTCGGCACGACTCCGCAGAATCTCCCGGGGGTCTCGGGCGGGGGCGGGGGCTCGGCCTCGCAGCGTCTGTCCCAGCTCGAGGTCGAGCTCGGCCAGCTCCAGGGCCGCGGCCTCACCGATCAGCATCCCGACGTCGTCTCCACCCGCGCCCAGATCGCCCGGCTCCGCCCGCAGGCGGCCGCCGAGCGCGGCACCGGCGGGGGCGGGGCCATCTCGAATCCGAGCTACATCTCGCTACGATCGATGCTCGCCGAGCGCGAGGCGCAGCTCCAGGCCGCGACCGCGCGCCGCGCGCAGATCCAGGGCGACATGAGCCAGCTCATGGTGGCGCAGGGGTCGCAGCCGGGCGGCGCGTCCGAGCAGCAGCGCCTGGTTCGCGATTATGACGTGCTGAAGGCGCAATATGACAGGCTGCTCGACACGCGCGAGCAGGTGCGCCTGCGCGGCGACATGCAGACCCGCCTCGCGCCCGTCAATTTCCGGGTGATCGACCCGCCGAGCCGGCCGACCGTGCCCGCTTCGCCGAACCGCCCCTTGCTGCTCACCCTGATCCTGATCGCGTCGCTCGCGATCGGCGTAGGCGCGGCGTTCGTCCGGGGCCAGCTGCAGACGACCTTCCCGACCCAGCGCCGCCTTGCCGCTGCGACGGGCCTGCCGGTCTTCGGGACGATCGGCGAGCTGGTGACCGCTGCCGACAAGGCGCTTCGTCGGCGGCGCCTGCGCCTGCTCGCGGCGAGCTTCGCGGGGCTCGGCGGCATCTATGCCGTGCTCCTGGTGATCGAGTTCTGGCAGCGGAGCCAGGTGGCGTGAGGAACGAGATGAGCCAGCCGGCCCCTAAGAGCGCAACGCCCTCGCTCCTCGAGCGCGCCGCCGAAATCTATGATTTCAGCTCGGGCATGCTCGTCCAGCCGAGCTTTGCGCCGGTCTCGGAGCCGAAGCCGGAGCCGAAGTCGGAGCCGGAGCCGCTACCCGAGGCTCGAGAACCGGTGTTCGAGCCCATGCCGGCGCCGCAGCCCGTCGAGCCGCAGGAGCCGATCGCGCCGCGGCCGCTGCGCCGCTCGCGACCCGCGCCGGCGCACAGCGTGGAGATCGACCGCGAGCGCTTGCGCGCGGCGGGCTTCGTGCTGCCCGAGACGACCAGCGCCCTGGCCGAGGAGATGCGGCTGGTGAAGCGCCAGCTGCTCACGGCCATGGCGACGCCCCGCAAGGGCGTGTCCGACGAGAAGCGCCGCTCGGTCCTGGTCTGCTCGGCCCAGCCGAACGAGGGCAAGACCTTTACCGCGCTCAATCTTGCGTTGTCGCTCGCCGGCGAACCGGACCGCGACGTGCTTCTGATCGACGGAGACTTCCAGAAGCCGGATATTCCGTCGCTGCTCGGAATCGAGGCCGGACCGGGCCTCGTCGACGCGATTGCCGATCCCGATGCGGATGCGGAGCGCTTCGTCGTCCGCACCGATCTCGGAAGCCTCTCCGTGCTTCCGGCGGGCCGCCAGGCCAACAACGTGCCCGAGCTTCTTGCCTCGGCACATACCTCCCGGGTCATCGCCGGTCTCGCCGCCGATCCGCGGCGCATCGTCATCTTCGATTCCCCGCCGGTGCTGATGGCCTCGGCGGCCAGCTTGCTCGCCGGCCATGTCGGCCAGGCGCTCGTCGTCGTGCGCGCCGACGTGACCAGCGAAAGCGATCTCGGCGAGGCGGTGGGCCTCCTCGCCGACTGTGCGCAGATCGGCCTGGTGCTGAACGGTGCCGGCTTCGCCGCCGGAAGCCGCCGTTACGGCCAATATTATGGATGCGAGCCATGAGCAGATCGCTTTGCAGCCTAGTCCGCGCCGGAGCGCTGGCCGCCGCCTTGCTGACGGCTGCACCCGCCTTCGCGCAGGTGCCGGCCGATGACGAACTCGCCGGCTGGGACGGGCCCTCGGGCCCTCCGCCATCCTCGGGGGTGGCGCCCGGCGCCGATCCGGCTGCCGAGGCGCCAGCGCGCCCCGAGCGGCGTCGCCGCGCCGAGATCCGCCCCTATCTCGAGGTCAATCTCGGCGCGAGCGCAGAGCTTTCCGGCGGAGACGACGATGTCGTCACCTACGGTTCGGTCGCAGCGGGCGTGGACGGCCGGGTCCAGACGCGCACCGCTGTCGCACAGGCCAGCTATCGCTACGAGCGGCGCGTGCCGATCGACGGCGACGATGTCGACGAGAGCGTCCATAGCGGCGTCGCGATGGTCCATGCCGAGGTTGCGCCGGGCGTGAGCCTCGATGCCGGCGGCCTCGCCGCGCATACCGGTGGGGAAGGACGCGCCGCGGGCGGAACCACCGTCGCAGGCGACGGCACCCAGGTGTTCAGCGCCTATGCCGGGCCGACGCTCAACTACAATCTCGGGCCGCTGACCGTCGGCGCCGCCTATCGATTCGGCTATGTCCGCGTCGAGGATGACGCCGCCCTTGCCGGCGACCGCTTCGACGATTCGACGGTCCACAACGCCACCGCGAGCATCGGCATGGGGCCCGGCAGCGGCCTGCCGTTCGGCTGGACGGTGGGCGGCGGCTATGTTCGGGAGGAATCGGGCGAGCTCAACAATGTCTTCGAGGGGCAATATGTCCGCGGCGACGTCGTCCTGCCGCTCGGCCCGACCTTCGCGCTGACCGCGGGCGTCGGCTACGAAACCTATCGGTCGAGCTCGGACGACGTGCTGCGCGATGCGGGCGGCGTGCCGATCCTCGTCAATGGTCGCCTCGTGCGCGATCCCAACCGCCCACGCCTCGTCGGCATGGACCAGGACGGGGTCATCTATGACGGCGGCTTCATCTGGCGGCCGACACCGCGCACCGAGCTTCAGGGCCGCGCCGGGCGCCGCTATGGCGGCACCACCGTCACCGGATCGCTCCGCCACCAGTTCCGTCGCGGCTGGGGCGTCAGTGCTGACGTCTATGACAGCGTTGGCACATCTTCGACGCAAATCGTTAGCAATGTCAGCCAGTTGCCCCGAGAGTTTAATGTCAATCGTAACCCGCTGACCGGCGCGTTCGACGGCTGTGTCTTCGGGCGCGAGCCGGGGACCGGCATTTGCTTCGACCAGGCGCTTGCGAGCCTCTCCAACTCCGGCTTCCGGGCGCGGGGCGGCAACCTCCTGTTCTCCGGCGGCGGCCGCGTCTGGGACGTCTCGCTCGGCGGCGGCTATGCGCATCGCCGCTACACGGATCTCAGCTCGGGCAGCCTGGCGACGATCGGCCGGTACAGCGACGACAGCCTGGTCGTCAATGCCGGCCTCAGCCGCCGCCTCGGCCGCTCCGCCGGCATGTCGATCGACGCCTATGGCAGCTGGTACGATTCGGACCGGCCGCTCTTCGAGCCGATCTACAATAGCGGCCTCACCGGCAGCTTCTTCCAATCCTTCCTGATGGACCGGCTCTCGCTCCAGGCGGCGCTCGGCCTCTACCGGACCGACGCTCTGGAGGATTCGACCATCCTCTCCGGCCTCGCCGGCCTGCGCTACAGCTTCTGAAGGGACGGCTCATGTACAGTGACCATTTCGGCCTTTCCGGACAGCCCTTCCAGCTGACTCCCGATGCGCGCTTCTGGTTCGGAAGCCGGACGCACAAGAAGGCAATGGCCTATCTCGGTTATGGCCTCGCGCAGGCCGAGGGCTTCATCGTCATCACCGGCGAGGTCGGCGCCGGCAAGTCGACCCTGGTCGGCCACCTGCTCGCAACGATCGACCGCGCGCGGCTCAACGTCCTTTCCCTGGTCTCGACCCAGGTCGAGGGCGACGACATGCTTCGCCTGGTCGCGCAGGGCCTGGGGATCGGGACCGCCGGCGTCGAGAAGGCACGGCTGCTCGATCTGGTCGAGCAGCGCCTGCTCGACGAGTCGCGGGCCGGCAAGCGCACCCTGCTGATCGTCGACGAGGCGCAGAACCTGCCGGTCTCCGCGCTTGAAGAGCTTCGAATGCTCTCCAACTTCACCGTTTCCGGGCGGGCGCTGCTCCAGACCTTCCTGCTCGGCCAGCCCGAATTCCGCCAGCGCCTCGCCGGCGAGGGCGCGATCGAGCAGCTTCGCCAGCGCGTCATCGCCAACCATCATCTCGATGCGATGGGCGAGGACGAGATCGAGGCCTATCTGACCCACCGGCTGAAGCTGGTCGGCTGGAGCGGACGCCCCGGCTTCACCGCCGACGGCTTCGCCGCCATCCACCGCGAGAGCGGCGGGATTCCGCGCCGGGTCAACCAACTCGCCAACCGGCTGATGCTGTTCGCCGCGGTCGAGGGCCGGGCGACGATCGATGCGGGCGCAGTCGCCGCGGTGGTGGCCGATATCGGTGCCGAGGCGCCCACCCCACGGCCTGCAGTCGCGCCGGAGCCTGTCTTGCCGCTGCGCAGCGTGCCCACCGGCCCACGCCCGGTCGAGGAGGCGGTCGCGTCCGCAGAAGCACCGGCATCTGCCCAGGCGGCCGACAAGGTCCTGCTCGCGACCATCGCCGCCCTGGAATCGCGCATCGAGGAGCAGGAGGCGGCGCTCCGCCGGGTGCTCACCATGCTGGTCGATTGGGTCGAGAATGGCGAGCCCGCACGCCGCAGCAACGCAGCCTGAGGGCGTGCTCAACGCGCTGTCGGTCGACGTCGAGGACTGGTTCCAGGTCGGCGCCTTCGAAGGCGTGATCGCGAAGGACGAGTGGGACCGGCTGCCGGCCCGGGTCGAGCGCAATGCCGACGCCGTCCGCGCCCTGTTCGCAGAGGCGGGGGTGAAGGGCACCTTCTTCACTTTGGGCTGGGTCGCCGAACGCTATCCGGCGCTGATCCGGCGGATCGTCGAGGACGGCCACGAGATCGCAAGCCACGGCTGGGACCACAAACGCGTCCATCAGATGAGCGCGGACGAGTTCCGCCGCGACGTGACCCGCGCTCATGACGCCATTGCCACCGCTGGCGGCGTGGCGCCGACCGGCTATCGCGCGCCGAGCTTCTCGATCGACGCGCGGACGCCATGGGCGCACGAGATCCTTGCCGAACGGGGCTATGCTTATTCGTCGAGCGTCGCGCCGGTGGTCCACGACCATTATGGCTGGCGCGAGGCGCCGCGCTTCGCCTTCCGGCCGCTCGCGGACGCCGACCTGATCGAGCTTCCGGTGACCACGGTCGAGATCGGCGGACGCCGGCTCGCGGCCGGCGGCGGGGGCTTCTTCAGGCTTCTGCCCTATCGCTTCTCGGACTGGGCGGTCAGGCGCGTCAATCGTGACGAGCGCCGGCCGGCCATCTTCTATTTCCATCCCTGGGAAATCGATCCCGGCCAGCCCCGGGTCGAGCGCGCGCCGCTCAAGTCGCGGCTGCGCCATTACACCAATCTCTCGAAGATGGAGCGCAAGCTCCAGAAATTGCTCAGCGATCATCGCTGGGGGCGGACCGATGAGGTCGCCGCGGCGCAGGCGAGGCTGATATGAACCAGCTTTCGGCCATCGCCGCGGCGCCGGCCGTCCGCAGGGGCGGGGCGGGCGACCTCGAGGCGATCGACTCGTTCGTCGCTACGCATCCGGGATCGACCCCGTTCCACAGGCCGGCCTGGCTGCAGGGGATCGAGAAGGGCTGCGGTCAGCAGGCGCATTTGCTCGTCGCCGAGCGGGGCTCCGACATCGTCGGCTACCTTCCGCTGACGCTGGTGCGGTCGCGGCTGTTCGGCTCGGCCATGATCTCCAGCGGGTTTGCCGTCGGCGGCGGAATCCTCGCCGATGATTCCGAGACCGAAGCCAGGCTTGCAGAGGCGGCCCTTGCGCTCGCCGACGAGCTCAGTTGCCCGGGAGTCGAGCTTCGCGGCGGCCCGGTGCCCGATGGCTGGCACCGGGCGGAAGGCGTCTACGCCACCTTCGACCGCCCGCTCGAGGGCGACGACGAGGCGATCCTGAAGTCGATTCCGAAGCGGCAGCGCGCCGAGGTCCGCAAGGGCCAGGCTGCCGGGCTCGAAGTGCGCCAAGGCCGCACGCCCGACGATCTCGCCGCCCATTTCCGCGTCTATTCGGAAGTGATGCGCAACCACGGTACGCCGATCTTCCCACGGGCATTGTTTCCCGCCGTCGCCGAGGCATTCGGCGAGGATGCCGACGTGCTCACCGCCTTCCATGAAGGGCGACCGGTGGCGAGCCTGCTCTCGCTCTACTTCAAGGGCACGGTCTATCCTTATTGGGGCGGCGGGACGGCCGAGGCGCGGGGGCTCCGCGCTACCGAGCTCCTTTATTACGAGCTGATGCGCCGGGCGCGTGCACGCGGCTGCATCCGTGCCGATTTCGGCCGGTCGAAGCTCGGCACCGGCCCTTACCAGTTCAAGAAGATCTGGGGCTTCGAGCCGACTCCGCTCGTCTACGCCACCCACGGCGCTGCGCGCGACACCAATCCGCTGAGCGCGCAATATCGGCTCAAGGTCGCCCTGTGGAAGAAGCTGCCGCTGTCGGTCGCCAACCGGCTCGGCCCGCTGATCGCGCGGGGCCTCGGCTGATGCGCGAACTGCTCTTCCTCGCCCACCGCATCCCGTTTCCGCCCAACCGCGGCGACAAGATCCGCTCCTGGCACCTCCTGGAGCGGCTGGGGCAGGAGGCGCGCGTCCATCTCGCATGCTTTGCCGACGATGCGGCCGACGCCGCCCACCTTCCGGCCCTGCGCGACGCAATGGGCGGGCGACTGGGGGAGGCCCATGTCGAGGTCCGGCGCGCGACCCGGGCCGGCGCGGCGCTGCGCGCGCTCGCAACCGGCACGCCGGTGTCGCTGACCGCCTTCGATAGTGCGGCGATGCGCGATTTCGTCGCCGCCGTCCTCGCCGCACACCCAATCGACCGTGTCTTCGCCTTCTCGGGCCAGATGGCGCAGTTCGTGCCGCCCGGGCCGCATTTCGTGATGGATTTCGGTGATGTCGATTCGGCCAAGTTCGAGGCCTATGCGGAAAGCGGCCCGACGGCTCTCCGCTGGCTGATGCAGCGCGAGGCGCGCTTGCTCTCCGCCTTTGAGGCAGAGACGGCTGCGCGCGCGGATGCCGCTCTGTTCGTCTCGGGGGCGGAAGCGGCTCTGTTCGAGGCACGAACCGGCCACCCGGGGATCGCCGTCTCCAACGGGATCGATCTCGATGTCTTCGATCCGGCTGCGGATTTCCCGAGCCTCCGCGCGGAGGAGCGGGGGGAGGGGCCGCTCGTCCTCTTCACCGGGCAGATGGACTATCGGCCCAATGTCGAGGCGGTGGCCGGCTTTGCGCGCGACGTCATGCCTCTGCTTCCGGGCGTTCGATTCTGCGTGGCCGGGCGAAATCCGACGGCCGACGTGCTGGCGCTGCGCCGCCACGGCGTCATCGTCACCGGCGAGGTCGCCGACATCCGCTCCTGGCTCGCCGCCGCGGACGTGGTCGTGGCACCGCTCGGCATCGCCCGCGGGATCCAGAACAAGGTGCTCGAGGCGATGGCGATGGCTCGACCGGTCGTCGCCTCTCCCGCTGCGTTCGAAGGGATCGACGCCGCGCCCGGCCGCGACCTGTTGGTCGCCGATGGCGCCGAAGCCCAGGCCGAGGCGATCCGCCACCTGCTCGGCGATCCCGCGGCCGCGGCGGCGCTCGCTGCCTCGGGCCGCCGCCGGATGAAAAGCCATTATCGCTGGGACGCGCGACTCGCCGGCCTCGCCGAGCTCGTCTTCGGCGAAGGGGAAAGGGCGGCGGCGTGACCGCCGTCCTCCCGATCGCCCTTCCGCGCCCCGCTTCGGCCTGGCGCGCGCATCTGATCGCGCTCGGCGTCGCCACGCTCGCCATCCTCGCGCTCCACGCCGGCGACGCGGCGCATATGGTGGCGAGCTGGTGGACGAGCGCGACCTTCAACCATGTGCTGCTCATCCCGCCTTTGCTGGGGTCGCTGGTCTGGCAGCGGCGCGACGGGCTTGCCGAGCTGACGCCCACCGCCTGGTGGCCGGGCCTCGGCCTCGTCGCCCTCGGCGCCATTGCCTCGCTGCTCGGGGAGGCGGGGGAGATCGCGCTCGCCCGACATGCTGGGCTGGTCGTCATGCTCCAAGGGGCGGTGATCGCCTGCCTCGGCCCAATGGTTGCCCGCGCGCTCGCCTTTCCGCTCGCCTTCGCCTTGTTCCTGATCCCGGCGGGCGAGGAGATCCTGCCCCAGATGCAGACCTTGACCGCCCGGCTGGCCATGGTCCTGCTCGGCTGGGCGGGCGTTCCGGCCGAGCTCGACGGCATCTTCATCACCACGCCCGCGGGCTGGTTCGAGGTCGCCGAGGCCTGCGCCGGGATCGTCTTCCTCGTCGCCATGGCCGCTTATGGCGCGCTGGTCGCCAACCTCTGCTTCCGCTCCTGGCGCCGCCGGATCGCGTTCATGGCGGCGGCTTTGGTCATCCCGATCCTCGCCAATGCCGTCCGCGCCTTCGCGACGATCTGGATCGCCGGGCGGATCGGGGCGGAGCGGGCGACCGGCTTCGACCATATCGTCTATGGCTGGATCTTCTTCGCCCTGGTCATCGCCCTGATCTGGTTCGCCGGCCGCCCCTTCTTCGATCGCAAGCCGGGCGATCCCTTCTTCAATCCGGCCACGCTCGAAGATGGACGCATCGGATTGCCGCCCGCCTGGATCGCTGCAGCGACGATCGTGCTAGCCGCAGCGCCCGCTCTGTGGGCGGCTCCGCCGGAACTCGTGCCGGGCCCCGCCAGCCTCCCGGAGGTTTCCGGCTGGCAGCGCAGCCGGGGCTCGGACTGGAGCCCCGCCATCCCGGGCGCGGCCATCGCGCGCTATGCCGACGAACAGGGCAGGGTGGTCGACGTTGCCGTCGTGCGCCTGCCGCTCGACGACTTGCCGCAGATCGCCCGCGCCGCTGCCGGGCCCGGCTGGGCCTGGACCGCGGAGGCCGAAGCTCCGTCCGGCGCTCGGGCGGACCGGATCGCCTCGCAGCGCAGGGTGCGCGAGGTTGTCAGCCTCTGGCGGGTCGGCAATAGCGCCCCGACGAGCGCGGTTGGGATGAAGCTGGCGGTGATGCGAACGAGGCTATTGGGCGGCCGGCCCGAGGCGGCGGTGGCGATGGTCTCGTCCGAGGACCCGGCGGCGATCCGCGCCTTCCTCGCGGCTGCCGGACCGCTTCTGCCCGCCGGGGGCCGCTGACATGTGCGGCATTGCCGGCCTGTTCCACGCCGACGTCCCCAAGCCGATCGATCCGGCGCGGGTCAAGGCGATGGCGGACACGCTCGCCCATCGCGGGCCGGATGGAAGCGGAGTCTGGACTGCGCCAGGGGTCGGTCTCGGCCATCGCCGCCTTTCGATCATCGATCTCGATACCGGCGCTCAGCCTATGCTGACCCCGGACCGGCGCGTCGCCATCACCTACAATGGCGAGATCTACAATTTCCTGGAGGTCCGCGCCGAGCTCGAGACCAAGGGCCATGTCTTCGTCACCCGTTCGGATACCGAGGTGATCCTGGCGGCGTGGCGTCAATGGGGGCCGGCCTGCCTGTCGCGCTTCAACGGCATGTTCGCTTTCGCGCTCTACGATGCCGGAACCGACAGCCTGTTCGTCGCTCGCGACCGGCTCGGCGTGAAGCCGCTTTTCTATGCCGAGCTTTCCGACGGCGCGTTCATCTTCGCCTCGGAGCTCAAGGGCCTCGCCGCCCATCCGCGCCTCCGCGCCGTGGTCAGTCCCCAGGCGGTCGAGGATTATCTCGCGCTCGGCTACGTGCCGGACGATGCCTGCATCGTCGAGGGCGTGCGCAAGCTCCCTGCCGGTCATTATCTGCTGATCCGTCGCGGGCGCGCTGTGCCTGCCCCCATCCAATGGTGGGACGTGGACTTCTCGAATCCCTCGACCCGGCCGCTGAAGGCGCTTGAGGAAGAGCTGGAGGAGCGGCTGCGCGCAGCGGTGCGCTCCCGCATGGTCGCCGACGTGCCATTGGGCGCCTTCCTCTCCGGCGGGGTCGACAGCTCGGCGGTGGTCGCCTTCATGGCCGAGGCCAGCCGGAGCGCGGTCGAGACCTGCTCGATCGGCTTCGACCGCGCCGACCATGACGAGAGCGCTTTCGCCCGTCTCGTCGCCGAGCGCTTCGCGACCAGCCACCGCACGCGCATCGTCGATGCCGAGGATTTCTCGCTGATCGACACGCTCGTCGAGGCATTCGACGAGCCCTTTGCCGACGCCTCGGCGATCGGCACCTACCGAGTGTCCGAACTCGCGAGAGAGAAGGTCAAGGTCTCGCTCTCGGGCGACGGCGCCGACGAGATCTTCGCCGGTTATCGCCGCCACGCCTTCTTCTCCGCCGAGGAGAAAGCCCGGCGCCTGCTTCCCGCACCTTTCCGCCACGGTCTCGGGGCGCTCGGCCAGATCTACCCCAAGCTCGATTGGGCGCCGCGATTCCTGCGTGCGCGGACGACGTTTCAGGCGCTCGGCCGCGATAGCGGCGAATCCTATGCGGATGCTGTTTCCGCGACTTCATACGAAGTCAGATCAAGGCTTTATGGAGAAGAGTTCAGGCGACATCTCGGCGGTCACCGCGCCGAACGCCGTTATGTCGAGGCGATGCGCGACGCCCCTGCCGCCGATCCGCTCGCCCGCGCCCTCTATGCCGATCTCAAGATCTGGCTGCCGGGCGACATTCTCACCAAGGTTGATCGTGCCTCGATGGCGGTGAGCCTGGAGGCCCGCGAGCCTCTGCTCGACCACCGCCTCGTCGAGTTCGCCGCCACTCTCCCGCCGTCCGCGCGCCTCTGCCGCGGGCGCGGCAAATATCTGATGAAGCGCGCGCTGGAGAGCCGGCTGCCGGCCGAAATCCTGCACCGGCGCAAGCAGGGCTTCGTCACCCCGGTCAGCGCCTGGTTCCGAGGGCCGCTTGCGGGCGAGGCCGAGGCGGTCGCGCACAGCCCGGCCTTTGCAGAGCTCGGCTGGTTCGATCCCGCCGCCATCACCACGATCGCGCGCGACCACAAGGCCGGCCGCGTCGAGCATGGCCGCCTGCTCTGGCAATTGGTGATGCTCGATCGCTCGCTTCAGCGCCTGTTCGGGCTCGGCGCGCGATCTTCTTCATATCGCGCGGCGACGAAATAGAGGCCGTCCGGCGGCGCGTTGAAACCCAGCGCGGCGCGGTCCTTCGCCTCGAGCGCGGCCTCGAGATCCCGCCGGGTCCACTTACCGCGCCCGACCAGCTCGAGGCAGCCGACCATCGAGCGCACCTGATGGTGGAGGAAGGAGCGCGCCGCCGCCGCGATCTCGATGCGGTCTCCCTCACGCCGCACGCTGAGACGGTCGAGCGTCTTAAGCGGGCTCGCCGACTGGCACTGGGCCGAGCGGAAGGTGGTGAAGTCGTGGCGTCCGACAAGCGCCTGAGCGGCCTCGTCCATCGCTTCGGCGTTGAGCGGGATCGCGACTCGCCAGGCCCGGCCCGCCTCGAGTGTCAGCGGCGCCCGGCGGTTGACGATGACGTAGAGATATTCGCGGCCGATGCAGCTGAAGCGGGCGTGCCAGTCGTCGTCCACTACCTCGGCCTCGAGGATCGCCACCGGCCAGGGGCGGAGCTTAGCGTTGAGGCCGTCGCGAAGGCGGAAGGGCGTGATCGGTCGCGCGATATCGACGTGCGCCGCCATGGCGAGGCCGTGGACCCCGGCATCGGTACGGCCGGCTGCGTGGAGCACGGCTTCCTCGCCCGTAATGGCATAGACCGCCTCCTCGATCGCCTGCTGGACCGAGGGGCCGTGTACTTGGCGCTGCCAGCCCATGAACGGCCGCCCGTCAAACTCCACGGTCAGGCGGAAACGGGTCACCGGAGCTTGGTCCCCGGCGCGATCGCGAAGCCGCGCAGAAGCTCAACTGACGTCATGACGCCGCGTCCGGCCCTCTGGACGAGGATGGGGACGATCGATCCCTGCCCGCAGGCGATGGTGAGCCGGTCGTCGAGCACCGCCCCGGGCTCGCCCTCCGCTTCGCCGATATCGGCGGCATGGACTTTGACCCGCTCCCCCTCATGCTCGAAGAAGGCGCCCGGCATCGGATTGAACGCCCGAACCTGCCGCTCCACCGCCTCCGCGGGCAGCGCGAAATCGAGCCGCGCCTCGGCCTTGCCGATCTTCGGCGCGAGCGTGACGCCTTCTTCGGGCTGTGGCGCTGCAGGGACGGGTAGGCGGGCGAGCGTCTCGACCATCATCTTCGCGCCCATTTCGGCAAGCTCTTCCGTGAGTTGGCCCGCAGTCTTGCGATCGGTTCCAGTCTCGTGGGCGAGCAGCATCGGCCCGGTATCAAGCCCCTGTTCCATCTGCATGATGGTAACGCCGGTCCTCTCGTCGCCGGCGAGGATCGCCCGCTGGATCGGCGCCGCGCCGCGCCACCGCGGAAGCAGCGAGGCGTGGACGTTGAGGCAGCCGAGCCTCGGCGCCTCGAGGATCGGCTTGGGGAGGATCAGTCCGTAGGCGGCGACCACCGCCGCATCGAGCTCGAGCGCGGCGAAGGCCGCCTGCGCCTCCGCGTCGCGGAGAGTGAGCGGCGAGCGCATTTCCAGCCCCGCCGCCTCGGCGCGGAGCTGGACCGGGGAGGGGCGGGGCGCCTTGCCTCGGCCGGCCGGGCGCGGCGGCTGGGTATAGACCGCAGCGACCTCGTGGCCCGCCGCGATCAGGGCGTCGAGCGTCGGCACCGCGAATTCGGGCGTCCCCATGAAGGCTATGCGCATGCGCCCTGCTGTAGCCGCGCGAGGCGGCTTGGCAAGCGGCGCCTGCTGGCCCTACCTAGCTGGCATGGCCTCTCCCGAGATCGACGCCCTTTCGCAAGCGCTCTCGCGCCTTCCCGGGCTTGGCCCGCGATCGGCGAGGCGCGCCGTTCTGCATCTGATGAAGAAGCGCGAGACGGCTTTGATGCCGCTTCTGCGGGCGCTCGAAACGGTGGCGGAGAAGCTCTCGACCTGCAGCGTCTGCGGCAATGTCGACACGGTCGATCCCTGCGCGATCTGCGCCGATCCCCGCCGCGACCCGCGCATGCTGTGCGTGGTGGAGGAGGTTTCGGACCTTTGGGCGCTCGATCGCTCGCGGCTGTTTCCGGGGAAATATCATGTGCTTGGCGGCCGTCTTTCCGCGCTCGAAGGAGTCCGGCCCGAGGACCTCGGAATCGACCGGCTGGTCTCGCGTGTCGCCGCCGGAGGGGTCGACGAGGTCGTCCTGGCGATGAATGCGACGCTTGAGGGCCAGACCACCGCTCATTATCTCGCCGAGCGGCTCGAACGCTTTCCGGTGCGTCTCACCCAGCTCGCCCACGGGCTCCCTGTCGGCGGCGAGCTTGACTATCTCGACGAAGGCACGCTCGCCCAGGCTTTGCGGGCGCGGCGGCCGGTGAGCTGAGCGGTGCCCGTTTTCCTTGAATTTGCGCCGCAAAATCACTAATTCGCGCGCATGGCCATTCTTCCCATCGTCGAGGTTCCGGACCCGCGCCTTCGCCAGATTTCCACGCCCGTGGAGACGGTGGACGACGGCGTGCGCAAGCTCGTCTCGGACATGTTCGAGACCATGTACGCAGCGCCGGGCATCGGCCTCGCCGCGATCCAGGTCGGCGTTCCGAAGCGCATCCTCGTCATCGACCTTCAGGAGCCGGAGGAGGAAGGCGGCGAGGCGGTCAAGAAGCCGCTCGTCTTCATCAACCCGGAGATCCTCGATCATTCGGACCGCGACGTGCCCTATAGCGAGGGCTGCCTGTCGATCCCGGATCAATATGCCGAGGTCGATCGCCCGGACCTGATCCGCGCCCGCTGGCTCGACGAGAAGGGCGTCCAACACGAGGAGGAGATTGACGGGCTGCTCGCGGTCTGCCTCCAGCACGAGATGGACCATCTCAACGGAATCCTGTTCATCGACCACCTCTCGCGCCTGAAGCGCGACATGGTGCTCAAGAAGCTCGCCAAGCAGCGCAAGGAACTGGCGAAAAGGGCGGCCTGAGCGAGACCGTTATCCCAGCGAAGGCTGGGATCTCGGCGGGGGTAGGCGGGGAGCCTATGCCGGGCGCCCTGCAAACATAGGTCGACTTCTTGTCCTGAGATCCCGGCCTCCGCTGGGATGACGGACTTGCTCGTGGGTCCACCCCGCGCCAGCTTATCCACATCTCTCTGCCGCGCGCCGCTTGAGCGTCACGCCCCGACGCGCTAGGTTCCCTCTTCGTTCCGCTTGAGGGAAGCCGCATGGAACCGGTCGTCGCCATCATTCTGGTCATCGTCGCCTTGGTGGCGGGGCTGGTCGTCGGCTGGGTCGGTGCCGGCCGCCACGCCGCGCCGCTTCGCACGGAGTGCGAGAGCCTCCGAGCCCGCTGCGGCGACGCCGAGAAGGCCCATGCCGCGGCCGACGAGCGCGCCAAGGCGGCCGAGCTTCTCCGGATGACCCTCAGCGAAGTCACCGCCGAGCGCGACTCCGCGCATCGCCAACTCGCCGAGATGCAGGCCGACGCGCGCAATTTCGAGGCGCGGATGAAGGAGCTGATGGAGGCCAAGGAGGCGCTCACCGCCCAGTTCCACGAGGTCGGCGCGAAGCTGCTTTCTGAGGCCCAGAAGCAGTTCCTCGAGCGCGCCGACGCCCGCTTCACCCAGGCGAGCGAGAAGAGCGAGGCGCAGCTGAAGACCCTGCTCCAGCCGGTCGAGACGACGCTCAAGCGCTACGAGGAGAATCTGCAGCGCGTCGAGAAGGACCGCGAGGGCAGCTATGGCGAGCTCAAGGCGGCGGTCGAGCTGGTCCGCGCGGGGCAGAGCCAGGTTCGCGACGAAACCGCCCGCCTGGTCAGCGCGCTCCGCCACAGCCCAAAGGCACGCGGCCGCTGGGGCGAGCAGAGCCTGCGCAACGTGCTCGAACAGGCCGGGCTCTCGCCCTTCGCCGATTTCCAGTCCGAGGTTTCGGTGGATACCGACGACGGACGCCTGCGTCCCGACGTGATCGTTAGCCTCCCTGGCGGGCGGAAGCTGATCATCGACGCCAAATGCTCATTGAACGCTTTCCTCGACGCGTCGGACGAGGTCGACGAGACCTCCCGCGCCGCCCATCTCAAGGCCCACGCCCAGTCGATCCGCAACCACGCCATGCAATTGGGCGGCAAGAATTACTGGGACCGGTTCGGCGACGCCGCCGACTATGTCGTCATGTACATACCCGGCGAGCATTTCCTCACTGCTGCGCTCGAGCAGGATGACGGCCTCTGGGAATGGGCGTTCGAGCGCCGCGTCCTACTCGCCACGCCGACCAACCTCGTCGCGATCGCCCGCACCGTCGCCAGCGTCTGGCGCCAGGAGCGACTGGCGGAAGAGGCGGCGGAGATCGCCCGCCTCGGCAAGGAGCTCCACGCGCGGCTCGCGACGATGGGCGGTCACGTCACGAAGCTCGGTCGCAACCTCGAGCTCGCGACCGGCGCCTACAATGCCATGGTCGGAAGCCTCGAAAGCCAGGTGATGACCCAGGCCAAGCGCTTCGAAACCCTCGAAGTCTCCGGCGGCGCCAAGGCGATCGAGCCGCTTCCCATGGTCGAAAACGCGCCGCGCCCGCTGACGAAGCTCAGCTCCGACACCGCCGAAGCGGCCGAGTAGCTCAGGCGTCCCAGTCCGGGCGTCGCTCGCCGCCGCAGCCGCGGACAGAGGTGCCGTCCGCGATCACCATCACCTGATGCTCGTAGCCGTGGCCGCTCATACCGTCGTTGCAGCGCGTATAGGTGACGTCGACGGTGAGGCGCCGTGTCTCGTAGCGGCGGCCGTTGAAGGTCGGGCGGGGATCGGGACGGGGGACGCTGATCCGGGTCTCGCCATAATCGCCGCGATAATCGATCACGCCCCCTGCGATATCCAGGGTCCAGCCGGGCTCCTGGCCGATCGCACGGTAGCTTTCCTGGGGCGCGGGCGGCGGATTGGTCACCGCCGGGTAAGCGCAGGCCGCGGCGGCGCTAAACAGGATCCAGGCCGGCCAGCGCGGCATCGTCGGTCGGGTACGCATGGCAACTTCTCCGTTCGGCCACCTCAACGGCGAGCAGACTCGGGAGGTTCCTCGGTTCAGCCCGCGCGACGCTGGTTCAGCACCTCATAGGCCATGACTGCTGTGGCGACCGCGGCGTTGAGACTGTCGGCCTTGCCGAGCATCGGGATCTTCACCAGCAGGTCGCACTCGGCCTCATAGGCTTCGGGAAGGCCCTGCGCCTCGTTGCCGACCAGGATGAAGGTCGGTGCTTCGTAGCGCGCTTCCTGATAGTCGGCGCTCGCCTTGAGGCTGGTCCCGACGAGCTGACCGGATCCGGCGCGCAGCCAGGCGAGGAAGTCGGGCCAGGGCGCCGCCGCGATCCGCTGCGTGAACAGGGCGCCCATCGAGGCGCGCACCGCCTCGACCGAGAACGGATCGACGCAATCGTCGACCAGGATCAGGCCGCCCGCGCCGACCGCGTCGCCGGTCCGCAGGATCGTGCCGAGATTGCCGGGATCGCGCAGCGCCTGGGCGACGATCCAGATCGGCGCGGCATTGCGGTCGATCGTCTCGAGGCTGGTGTCGAACGCCTCATAGACGCCGAGCACGGTCTGCGGATTGTCCTTGCCGGAGAGCTTGTGGAGGATGTCGGCGTTGGTCTCGACGACGTCGCCGCCGTTCGCCTCCACGTCCGCGATCAAAGCGTCGAGCAAGGGATGGCGGGTCCCCGCGCCGTAGAACAGCATCACCGGCACACGGCCGGCCTCGCGCGCCTCGGTAAGGATGCGCAGGCCTTCGGCCATGAACAGGCCCTCGGCGCGGCGGTTCTTCTTGTCGCGCAGGCCGCGGACCCGCTTGACCAGCGGGTTGGAGAAGGCGGTGATCTCGCGGACCATTATTCCTCGCCGAAGCGGTCGCTGACCAGCCCTGCAAGCGCTTCGAGCGCGGAGTCCGCGCCATCGCCCTCGGCGTGGATGGTGATCGAATCGCCCATCGCGGCGCCGAGCATCATCAGCCCCATGATCGAGGTGCCGCAGACACGCGACCCGTCCTTCTCGACCTCGATCTCCGCCGATTGCGCGGCCGCCAGGGTGACGAACTTCGCGCTGGCGCGGGCATGGAGGCCGCGCTTGTTCAGCATTTCGACGGTTCGGCTAGCCACTAGGCCGCAGCCTCGCCGAGGATCTCGGAGGCGACCGAGATATATTTGCGGCCCGCCTCGCGGGCGGCGGCGACGGCCGCCTTGACGTCCATCTTCTTGCGGGCGCCGTCGAGACGGATCAGCATCGGCAAATTGACCCCGGCGATGACCTCGATCTTCTCGGACTTCATCAGCGAGATGGCGAGATTGGAGGGGGTGCCGCCGAACAAATCGGTGAGGATGATCACGCCGTCGCCGTCGTCGGCGCGGGCGATCGCCTCGGCGATGTCGTTGCGGCGCGCCTCCATATCCTCATCGGGACCGATGCAGATCGCCTCGATCCGCTCCTGCGGGCCGACGACATGCTCCATCGCGACGATGAACTCCGCCGCGAGCCGGCCATGCGTAACCAACACCAAACCGATCATTCATTCACCTTGCACGTGCTCCACCGGCCCAGCGGCGCCCTCGATCAGGTCGCGCGGCGGCGAGGCGAGATCGCGATGCTCGAGGGTGGGCGAAAAGCCTTCGGCGCGCAACCTGGCCCCGACTCGCTCCGCGACATGGACCGAGCGGTGTCTGCCTCCGGTACAGCCGAACGCGACTGTAACATAGGCCTTTCCTTCGGCGGCATAGCGGGGAAGGAGGGTCAATAGAAGCGCCTCGATGCGTTGGAGGACGTCTTCATAGGCCTCGTCCGCGGCGATATGGGCGGCGACGCGTGGGTCCGTGCCGGTGAGGTCGCGGAGGCCCGGCTGCCAATGCGGGTTCCTGAGGAAGCGCATGTCGAACACGAGATCCGCGTTGCGCGGAAGGCCGCGCGCGAAGCCGAACGACATGACGGTCAATGTCGTCGCCGTCGCTGCCGTCGCGAAGCGCGCGCGGATCTGCTGCTGAAGCTGGTTCGAATCGGTGTCGGTCGTATCGATGACGTGGTCGGCCCAGCGCCGAAGCGGCTCCATCAACTCGCGTTCGGCCGCGATGCCGTCGGTCGCGGGCCGGTCCGGTGCCATCGGGTGGCGGCGACGGGTCTCCGAATAACGGCGCAGAAGCTCGGTCCCGGCGCAATCGAGATAGAGCGTCTCCACCGGTTGCTCCCGCGCCCGCGAGAGACGCTTGATGTCGCGCACGATCCGGCTCGGGTCGAAGCCGCGAGTGCGGCTGTCGACACCGACGGCGAGCGGCCTTCCGACGCTTCCTGCGCGCCGCGAGCGCGGCGTCGTGAGCAGGCTGTCGAGGAGGGCGAGGGGCAAGTTATCGACGACCTCCCAGCCAAGGTCCTCGAGAGTCCTGAGCGCGGTCGACTTCCCCGCGCCTGACAGGCCCGAGACGAGGAGCAGGCGCTGCTGGAGGGCTTGCTTGGTCAAGGCAAGGGAAGGCCGAACATCTCGAGCGCCATCTCTACCTTGATTGGCGCGGAAGCCTCAAGCGCGGCGAGCTCGACGACGGGCAGGGCGAGGCCCTGGATGATGCTCGCCCGCGCAGCGGGGAGCCGTTCCGGCATGGCGTCGAGGTCGACGAGCAGCGAGACGGGGACCGGCGCGGAGGCGTGGTCGAGCTCGACGATCCCGATTCCGCGCACCTCGACCCGCCCGGCGATCGTGTCCGGCGCCGACGCCCACAGGCGGCCGTCGTGCGCCGCGACACGGGTGTAATCGTCGCTGACGAGCTGGGCGCCGCGATCGATGAGGCGCAGCGCGAGGTCCGATTTGCCCCGCCCGGCCTTGCCGGCGATCAGGATGCCGCGGCCCCCGATCGCGACGGACGTTGCGTGGATGGCGTCACTCATCCGGATCCTCCCGAGGGAAAGCGTATCACGAATCGCGCACCGCTTCGTCCGTCGTGTCGGTCCTCGACCCCGATGCGGGCGTCGTGGCCATTGGCGATGGCGCGGGCGATGGCGAGGCCGAGCCCGCTGTGCCGGCCGAAATCGGCTTCGGGGCGGACGCTGTGGAACCGCGTGAAGATCGCCTCGCGGGCCTCGGGCGCCACGCCCGGGCCGTCATCCTCCACCGACACCAGGACATGACTCCCCGCATTGATCGCCGAGACTTCGACCAGGCCGCCCTCGGGCGAGAAGGAGATGGCGTTGTCGACGAGATTGTCGATCAGCCGCACCAGACGTGCCTCGTCACCCATCACGACCGCGGTTCCGGACTTGGGCCGGGCGAAGGCGAGCCGGACTCCACTCTCGGCGCCGCGCTGCTCCCAGACCGGGATCAGCGACTCGATCAGCTTGCCGAGGTCCACCGGCTCGAAGCTTGCGCGGGAGAGCTCGGCGTCGAGCCGCGACGTCTCGGCGATCTCGACGATCAGCCGGTCGAGCCGCCGGACGTCGTCGCGCACCACGTCGAGCAATTGCCGGCGGAGCGCGGGATCCTCGACGCGGTCGAGGCTGTCGACGGCGGAGCGGAGCGAGGCGAGCGGGTTTTTGAGCTCGTGGGTGACATCGGCGGCGAAGGCCTCGGTCGCATCGATCCGGTCCCGCAGCGCCTGGCTCATGTCGTGGATCGCGCGGGCAAGCCGGCCGATCTCGTCCCGGCGGGCGGGGAGGAGGGGCACGTCCACCTCGCGGTCGCGGCCTAGCCGGACCCGATGGGCGGCGTGGGCGAGGTGCCGCAGCGGCTGCGCAATCGTCCGCGCGAGGAACAGGGACAGAAGAATCGAAAGGACGATCGTGGCGGCGAGGATCAGGGCGAGGGTGCCTCGCTCGTCGCGGACGATACGGCGGATGTCGCGGGCATTGACCGTGAGCAGGAGGACCTCGCGATCGGGATCCGCCTCCGTTCCGGCGATCGGCGCTGCGGCCGAAACGTAGAGCGTCCCTTCAGCGGTACGGCGACGCGTCGGGATCGTTCGCGATTGGACAAGCGCCGCAACCGCCTCGGGCCAGGCCTGGGCGACATCACGGTCCGGCGGGCGGAAGAGCGGCGGCGAACTCGCGCCGACCACGGCGTCGAGGGCATTGTCGAGCCAGCGGGCAAGGGCCCGGTTCCACGGCTCGGCAGCCGGGTCGCGAAGCTCGTAGGTCGGCCGTGCGCCCACCCAACTGTCGGTCTGCTTGGCGCCGTCGGTTCCGTAGATGCGAAGCCGCGTGCCGGAAGTCTGGCCGAGCCGGATGAGCGCTGCGTGGCGGCGCTCGCGCGGCATGTCCGCGAGCATGTCGGCGATCATGGTCGCTTCGCTCGCGATCTGCTCGACGCGGGCCTCGGTGAGCCGCCGGCGGAAGCCGTCCAGATAGAACAGGCTTCCAGCGAGGATGACGATCGCGAAGATGTTGACCGCGAGGATGCGGTGGCGGAGCGCGATCCGACCTGACCAGCGCAGCGTCAGCGCCTGCTCGTCACTCTTCCGCAAAGCGGTATCCGACGCCGTAGAGCGTCTCGATCGCCGAGAATTGATCGTCCACCGCGCGGAACTTGCGGCGCATGCGCTTGATGTGGCTGTCGATGGTGCGGTCGTCGACGTAGATGTCGTCCTGATAGGCGACGTCCATCAGCTGGTTGCGCGATTTCACCACCCCCGGCCGCTGCGCCAGCGCTTCGAGGATCATGAATTCGGTGACGGTGAGCGTGACGTCCTTGCCGCCCCATGTCACCCGGTGCCGCGCAGGGTCCATCGCCAGCCGCCCACGTTCGATCAGCTCGACCGGCTCCTCGTCCGCGCCGTTGCCGGGCCCGGCGCGCAGCTCGGTGCGGCGCAGGACCGCCCGGATACGGGCGATGAGGAGCCGCTGGCTGAACGGCTTGGCGATATAATCGTCGGCGCCCATCGCAAGGCCGAGCGCCTCGTCCAGTTCGTCGTCCTTCGAGGTCAGGAAGATGACCGGGACGGCGCTCTTCTCGCGCAGGCGCCGGAGCAGTTCCATGCCGTCCATCCGCGGCATCTTGATGTCGAGAACGGCGAGCTCGGGCGGGTTCTCGATCAGCGCCTTCAATGCCGCCTCGCTGTCCGAATAGACGCGCGTGACGAAGCCTTCGGACTGGAGCGCGACGGAGAGCGAGGTCAGGATGTTCCGGTCGTCGTCGACGAGCGCGATCGTTGCCGACATGTCTTCCTCTTGCCCCTCGCGCGTCCCCGGGCCCGCCCTCTTAATCAAGGCGCTGCGCGGGCGCTACCCTTTGACGGAACAAGCGCGCTGGACTATGCGCTTCAGCCATCGGGACGGGGGCGCAACGCCCCCAAATTTGTAAGACAATACAAGGGAGAAGACGACGTGGCCAATCGCATGCCGGCGCACGGGCTTGCCGAGCAGAACATCGTGACGCCCGCCGAGGTCCGCTGGAATCTCGGCACGCCGGAGCTCGTCGAGGAAGCCGTCCGCAACGGCGAGGGTCTGCTCGCCAAGGACGGTCCGCTGGTCGTCAAGACCGGCCGCCACACCGGCCGTTCCGCGCAGGACAAGTTCATCGTCCGCGATTCCGAAACCGAGAGCACGATCTGGTGGGACAATAACAAGTCCATCTCGCCCGAGCATTTCGCTGCGCTCGAGGCCGATTTCCGCGCGGCTCTGGCCACCAAGGACAAGCTTTACGTCGCCGATCTGTTCGGCGGCTCGCAGCCCGAGCATCGGGTCCGCGTGCGCGTGATCAACGAGCTCGCCTGGCACAACCTCTTCATCCGCACGCTTCTCGTTCGCCCCGAGGCGCACGAGCTTGAAGGCTTCGCGCCGGAATTCACGATCATCGATCTGCCGAGCTTCCGCGCCGATCCGGCGCGCCACGGGACCCGCAGCGAGACCGTGATCGCCGTCAATCTCAGCGCGCGCACGATCCTGATCGGCGGCACGGCTTATGCTGGCGAAATGAAGAAGTCCGTCTTCGGAATCCTCAACTATCTGCTCCCGGCCAAGGGCGTGATGCCGATGCACTGCTCGGCCAATATCGGCCCGGCCGGCGACACCGCCGTCTTCTTCGGCCTGTCCGGCACCGGTAAGACCACGCTCTCGGCCGACCCCAGCCGCACCCTCATCGGCGACGACGAGCATGGCTGGTCGGACACGGCGGTCTTCAACTTCGAGGGCGGCTGCTACGCGAAGATGATCCGGCTCAGCGCCGAGGCGGAGCCGGAGATCCACGCCACGACCAAGCGTTTCGGCACGGTGCTCGAGAACGTGGTCATGGACCCGGACACCCGCATCCTCGACCTCGACGACAACAGCCTGGCCGAGAACAGCCGCGGCGCCTATCCGATCGACTTCATCCCGAATTCGTCGGCCGACAATATGGGCCCGGTGCCCAAGAACATCGTCATGCTGACCGCGGACGCGTTCGGCGTGCTGCCCCCGATCGCGCGGCTGACGCCCGACCAGGCGATGTACCACTTCCTCAGCGGCTACACCGCCAAGGTCGCCGGCACCGAGATCGGCGTCACCGAGCCCGAGGCGACCTTCTCGACCTGCTTCGGCGCGCCCTTCATGCCGCGCCACCCGAGCGTCTACGGCAACCTCTTGAAGGAGCGCATCGCCAAGGGCGCGGTCACCTGCTGGCTGGTCAATACCGGCTGGACCGGCGGCAAGTATGGCGTCGGCAAGCGCATGCCGATCAAGGCGACCCGCGCTTTGCTCAACGCAGCGCTCGACGGCAGCCTCAACAGCGCCGAGTTCCGCAAGGATCCCAATTTCGGCTTCGAGGTTCCGGTCTCGGTTCCCGGCGTCGACAGCGCGATCCTCGATCCGCGTGCGACCTGGGCCGACAAGTCGGACTATGACGCGACCGCGGCCAAGCTGGTCGACCTGTTCAACGCCAACTTCGCCAAGTTCGCTGACCATGTCGATGCGGGCGTCCGCGACTGCGCCCCGCGCGCCGGCGCCGCCGAGCAGCAGCAAGTGGAGACGATCACCGTCACCGCGGCCTGACGCCACCACCACAGACTCCGGAAAGGAGCGTGCCGGCGGCGCCCGGCGCGCTCCTTTTCTTTTGTGCCCGAAAGCCACGCACATGCATCACGAGCCGAGACTGTTCGCCGACGACGAGGCGATCCGCAGGATAGGGGAGGGCCTCCTCGCCCGCACCCTTCCGCGCGCCGACTGGACCCACGAGGCCCACCTCGCCGCCTGCGCCTGGATCCTCCTCGAGCGCCCCGACATCCTGCCCGAGCGCGACCTTCCGGAGATCATCCGCGCCTATAATGAGAGCGTCGGCGGCGTGAACAGCGACACCGAAGGCTATCACGAGACCATCACGCAAGCCTCGATCCGCGGCGTTCGTGCGTTTCTCGCGCGGACCGCTTCCGACCTCTCCCTGGCCGAAAAGGTCAATGCCCTGCTTCACACTGACGAAGGCCGCCGCGACTGGCCCCTGCGCTTCTACTCGCCCGAACTTCTGTTCTCGGTTGAGGCCCGCCGCGCGTGGGTGGAACCGGACCTAGCGCCGATTCCGTGACGGCTCGACTCCGCTGCGACTCTGAGAGCCGGGGGACCGTTTCGGAACCGATCTCCCCGGCCGGTCATTATTGCGGTGTGGCCGATTAGGGCCGCACGAGGAAGGCGCCCGGCTGAACCCTAGCAGACCGGGCGTCTTTTCGCGGTTCGGGAGAAGGGCACGGCCCGGCTCGGCCCTGGAACAGGAGAGATAGATGAGGAAGCTTGCTTGGACCGCCGCGCTCGGCGCGGCCTGCCTCGGCATCGCCGGCTGCGGCTCGGATGCCGACCGCGCGAACAACAGCGCCGGCACCGAAGCCGAGGGCAACGGGGCGGCCGTGACCGACGGCGGCAGCAACGGATCGGGCACCGCATCCGCCGATGCCGATTGGCCGCGCGGGACCCGGATCGTCGAGGAGAACGGCGTGACCTACCGCGTCAATCCGGACGGAACGCGGGTCCAGCTCACCGCAGACGGGCCGCGCATCGTGGTCGAGAACGGCACGCGCTACCGGGTCCGCCCGGACGGCACCCGCGTCCGAATCGACGACACGGGCATCGACATCGACCTGGACGGCCCGAACCTTCCGGGAGTCGACGTGGACGTCGGCACCAACCGAAAGGGCAATCTGGACATCGACGTCAACACCCAGGGCGGCGACGCCACCCCGAACCGCTAAGCTGAGCGGATCGAGATGGGCCGGGGCGTCGATCGACGCACCGGCCCTTTCTCGTAGGGGTTCCGCTGCGGGTTCTGGACATTCACCTGTATTGCCTCTATAATACACCTTCTTGAAAGGAAGGTGACATGCTCGAGAATCCTGTGGCGAAGCGGACGGCGATCGCGGCCGGAATCGGCGCCTTGATCGCAATCCCGGTGCCCTTGGTCGGACCGATCGTCGGCGCGATCGTCGGCGCGGGCTACGGCTTCCTGACCGCGACCCGGCGAGGGTGAGGAGCTCCGACTGAGGGCGCGGCGGGCAAGCGTGCATGCCTAGACCGCGGGCCTATTCCCACGGCGTTCGTATCGGCGCCGGGAGCTGACTTGCCTGGGGGCGCGGGGCAGCTAAGCTTGGGCGCGATGCCTCCCCGCACCTTTCGCTTCGACCGATTCCTGCTCGACGAGGGCGACCGGCGGCTGCTTCGCGACGGCGCGCCGATCGAGCTCAACGGGCGCTATCTGGACGCGCTCGCCCTGCTGGTCCGGGAGGCGGGACGGCTGGTGCCCAAGGAGCGGTTCATGGCGGAGGTCTGGCGGGGCGTGCCGGTGACCGACGAGGCCCTCACCCAATGCATCCGGACGCTGCGCCGCCAGCTCGGCGATTCGGCGGGAAGCCCGCGGTTCATCGAGACGGTCCCGAAACATGGCTATCGGTTCGTGGCCGACGTCGAGGACGGTGTGGAAGGAGAACCGGCGGCAGATGTCTCTCGCGGGTCCCCGAAACGTGGCGGGCGCGACTATCTGCTTCTCGCCGGCGCGGGAACGGTCGGCGGCGGGATCGCCGGGCTGATCGGCGGTCTGTTCTACGGCTTCGGGGCGGCGGCTCAGCCGCTTGCGCCCGGCATGGGAGCGGCCTCGGTGCTGCTGGTCGTGCTGTGCCTCACCATCCTCGTCGCCCTGCTCGGCGGGGCCGGCGTGTCGCTCGGGATGGCGGCTGCAGCGGCAATTTCGAAGAATCTGTGGCGGTGGAGCGTGGCGGGCGCTGCGGCGGGCGGGCTTGCGGTGGGCGGAATCGTCGAGCTGCTCGGCCTCGATGCGTTCAACCTGCTGCTCGGCCGAGCGCCGGGCGACATTACCGGGGCGGGCGAGGGGCTACTGATCGGCGCCGCCGTCGGCCTCGGCGCCTGGCTCGCGGGGCGGGGACCGGGACCGGTGGCGCTGCGCCGCTCCATGCTCGTTGCCGCGGGGATCGGCGGCACCGCAGGGCTGGTCATCCCGTTGCTCGGCGGTCGACTGATGGGCGGCAGCCTGGACCTCCTCGCGCGGCACTTTCCGGGATCGCGGCTACGGCTCGACCGGATCGGCGAGATGTTCGGCGAGAGCGGCTTCGGGCCGGTCAGCCAGAGCGTCACCGGGGCGCTCGAAGGCGCCTTGTTCGCGGGGTGCGTCGTCGGTGCGATGATCGTCGCCTTGCGCGGGATGGAGCCCCGCGGCTGACGGAGCCAGTGCGCCGCCCGGACGTTTCACCTCCACATCAAGAGGAGGATCCGATGAACCATCTGAAACACATTCGTCCGGGCATGCAGATCGTCAGCGCCGACGACGCGCCTTTGGGCACGGTCGACGCGGTCGAGGGCCGGCGGATCAAGATGACCAAGGCCGACAGCGGCTCGCACAAGGGCCATCACCACTACCTCTCCGGCGGCCTCGTCGCCGGCGTCGAGGGGGACACGGTGCGGCTCTCCGCGACCGGCGCCAACGCGGCGATGTTCGAGGAGGAGAAGGGCGGCGAGGCCCTGGCCGACCACAGCGTGTTCAGTTGGAAGAATATCGGCCTCGGCGCGGCTGCGGCGGGCGCTGCCGCCCTCGTCGGCGGGCTGATCTACAGCCGGCGCGATTCGTCCAACGGCGGCGGCCGCGCGAGCCGAAGCAGCGCGCGCGAGAAGAGCGACGCCTGAGGCTTGATCAGCGCTCCCGTGGAGGCCATTCGGGCACCCACGGGAGGCTCGACGTGCGACTGATCAGGGTCGAGGACAGGGATCTGGGCGCGATCGAGGCGGCGCTGCGTGACGCCGGCCTGCCGTTCGACGATTTGCGCGAGGCGGGGCGGCAATTCTACCGCGGCCCGCCGGGGTGCTTCGTAGGCCTCGAAATCTTCGGCGAGGACGCCCTGCTGCGCTCGATGGTTGTCCCGGCGACCGAGCGCGGCAAGGGGGTCGGTCAGCGGATGGTGGCGGCCCTGATCGAGTGCGCGCGCGCGCACGGCATATGCCGGCTTTGGCTGCTGACGACGACGGCGGAGCCGTTCTTCACCGCCTGCGGTTTCGCGCGAGCCGAGCGCGTCGAGGCGCCTGCGCCGATCCGAGGGACGCGCGAGCATCGAGACCTTTGCCCGGCATCGGCCACTCTGATGACGCTGGAGATTCCCCGGGGCGGGTGAACGCAACGCTCAGCCTGGGCGCCGCCTTCTTGAGCTGGCCGAAGACCAGCCAGGAAAAGCGTTCCCTCCCTTGACCGGTCGCGCTGTCAGCGGACGATGTCTCTGAGCGCCCCTATGAATTCGCGCTCCCGGATCGGCTTTTCGATCCGGGGGGTGCCGACGAACTCGGCTGGGATGACGGCGGCATCGTAGCCGGTGACGAAGATGAAGGGGATTCCCCGCCCGGTAAGAAGCTCCGCGAATTCGAAGCTCGGCCCCTCGCCGAGATTGATGTCGAGGACGGCACCGTCAACGCTTCCGGCTGCCTCGAGCTCGTGCTCGCGGCAGGAGCTTCTGAACGGCCCGATGACGCTGGCGCCCGCGCGCTCGAGCAAGGCCTTCTCGTCGCTCGCGAGATAAAAATCATCCTCGACAACGAGGATGCGCTTTCCGTCCAGCGGCCGGTCCTGACTCATGCGGATCCCCTGTTCCGTGCGTTCGTCTGAAGGATGCTCGCGCGCTCCGCGAGCGGAAATTCGATCGTGACGACCAGCCCCGTCGGCCGGAACTCCATCGTGCCGGTCCCCTCCAGCTCGTAGGGCACGCGCTGGGTGATCAGCTCAGTTCCGAAGCCGCGGCGGTCCGGTTGGCCGCGGATCGTGACGCCGAATTCCGACCAGATCAGGCTGAGCTGGACCCTGTCGTCGCCATTGAGCAAGGCCCAGCGCACGTCGATCCGGCCGTCCCGCTCGCTCAGCGCGCCATATTTGACCGAGTTGGTCGCAAGCTCGTGGATTGCGAGGCCGAGCACCTCGGCGGCCTTGGCGGGAAGCGAGACGTCCGGCCCGGCGACGACATAGTGGCCGGGCTGGGCGGCCTGCATCTGGAGTTCGTCGAGGATCAGGCTCTGCAGATCGACCTCGGCCTGGACCTCGCGGGTCAACAGCGCCTGGGTCCGCGCCATGGCGCTGATCCGCCCTTCGAGATGCTGGACATAATCCTCGACCGTCTCGGCGCTCTCGGACGTGCGCCGCGCCACCGACCGGATCATCGCCATGATGTTGCGGACCCGGTGCTGGAGCTCGGCGAGCAGGGTCTTCTGATGCTCCTCGGCCCGGCGCCGCTCGGTGACGTTGGTGAAGAGCACCGCGACCCGGTTCCTCTCCCGGTCCAGGCTGAAGATGTTGAGATCGAAGATCCGGCCGAGCGTCTGCTCGCGCTCCTCGACGCGCAAGGCCTCGCCCGTGTCCAGAGCGCGGCCGTAGAGCTCGGTCCAGCGCGGGTTCGGACTGCCCAGCAGCTCGGTCGCCGTCTTGCCGACCGGGCAGGGCATGGACGTATGCTGGATGAAGGCGGGGTTCGCATCGAGAAAGCGGAAGTCCGCCCAGCGGCCTTGCTCGTCCTTGAGGACCTCGACGACGGCATAGGCCTCGTCCATCGATTCGAACAGATTGCGATATTTCTCCTCGCTCTCGCGCAGCGCCGTCACGGCGCGGGCGCGCTCGATCTCCGCCCAGGCGCGCTCCGCGAGCGCCTGGACCAATGCCACTTCCTCGCGCGTCCAATCGCGCGGCGCGACGCGCTGGCTCGTGTTCATGACCGCGCGGAGCCTGCCGGCGACGAGGACCGGCGCCGCGATCCCGGCAGCGTTGCCGCGCTCGACCATCGCCCTGCGCGTCGTCCCGGGGATATACGCGTCCGCCGCAGCATCCGAGTAAGCGACCGCGGCTCCGCGCAAATGCTCGGCGGCGAAGGGATCGTCCGGGTTCAGGGGCCAGCGGGTCGGCGCCAACTCCTTGCCGTCGGCATAGAAGACGCGCTCGGTGACATATTCGCCGGCCGCCTCGTCGATGACGGCCCAGAGGGTCAGGTCCGTCTTCAGCTTCTGGGTGATCATCCGACAGGCGGTGTCGGCGACGACCGCCGGATCGGTGACGTCGCGCACCGCATCGGTGAACCGGACCAGCAGCTGGAAACGCTCTTCGCTCTCCCGAAGCGCCGCTTCGGCGCGCGCCCGCTGGACGGCGTCCCAGGTCCGTTCGGCGACATCCTGGACGAGCTCGATTTCCGTGCCGGTCCACGCGCGCGGGGTCGCGCTTTGAAGACCCAGTTCAGCCACCAGCCGGCCGTCCTTCGCCAGGGTGGTGATGATTGCGGCGCGCACGCCCGCCTTGATCCAGGCAGCGCGCTCTTCCGCACGAAACCCTTGGTCGCTTTCGATGTCGCGAACGACCAGCGGTTCACCGCGATAGCGCGCCTCCATCGTGTGCGACCCGAAGCGTCCGTAGGCGAACCGCTCCGCGAAGGGCGTGGCGGGCGGGCGCACATATTGACCGCGGATCGTGCCGACCTCCGATCCATGCTCGCCTTCGACCTCCGCATACATCGCCCGGTCGACGCCGAGATGCTCGGCAAGCAGGCGGGTGGTCGTCGCCTGGATCTCGCCGGCATCGCCGATTGGGCGCAGCACATCGCTCAGCCTGAGCAGGAAGGCCTGCCGCTCCTCCAGTCGTTGCCGCTCCAGCTCGGCGCGCTTGCGCTCGCTGATGTCGTCGTAAAGGGCGATGACGCGGTCCCCCTTGCCGGGATAAGCGGAGACTTCGAACCACCGCCCGAGCTGTTCGATCTCGCCCTCGATCCGCTCCGGCCTGCCGGTCCGTGCGACCCGGTCCAACGTCTCCGTCCAGGCCCGCTCGAGCCCCGGAAACAACTCGCCTGCCCGCCGGCCTATCGCGTCAGCGACCCGAATACCAAACAGCCGTTCGAACGCCGGGTTCAGCTCCAGATAGAGCTGGTCGACGGCACGCCCCTGCTCGTCGCGGACGAGCTCGAGCTCGCAATAACCCTGGCCCATCGTCTCGAAGAGGGTACGATATTTCGACTCGCTCTCGCGCAGCCGCTGCTCGGTATCCTTGCGCTCGGTTATGTCGCGCCAGAAGCAGGCTACGCCACCGTCGGCAGTGGGATAGGCACGCACGTCGATCCACATCTGCCTGCCGTCAGGCCATTGGTAGACATGCTCGAGCGAGCCCGGCTCGCGCACCGCCATCACGCGCTTGTAGAGTTCGCCCACCGGCGAGTGCTCGCTGCGCGGGAACGCCTCCCAATGCGAGCGGCCGATCAGCTCCTCGCGCGACCGCCCGTCCAGCCTCAAAGTCTCCTCATTGACTTCAAGGATCGTGAAATTGTCGTCGAAATGCGCGAAGCCCTCGCGCATCGCATCGAGGATCCCGCGAAGGGGCCGGTCGCTCCCGTAGAGCTCGTCCCTTGCCGCGGGCGGGGCGGGCCTGTCGCAGTTGTCCGAGTTTCGCGAGGGCGCGCCGGGCGGCTCAGTCATTGGCATCGAGATGCCGCCCCTCCCGGCCGAGATGGAGATAATTGGGATTGAACATCGCTGTGCTCTTCAGGGCGGCGAGATCGGGGATCGTCAGCCGCTTCTGCGCCAGCTTGATCAGCCCTTCGCGCCGCAACTCCTGCAGCGTCCGGTTGACATGAACCGCGGTCAGGCCGCTCGCTTCGGCCAGATCGGCCTGGGTGACCGGAAATTCGCAGCTATGGCCGTCGGTGAGGCCGACCTCGCGCAGCCGGATGAACATCTCGACGAGCAGATGGGCGATCCGCTCATAGGCGCTTCGCTGGCCAATGTTGAGCAGCCACTCGCGCTGGACGGAGGCGGTGACCAGCTCGTGCCAGAGAAGGGCCTGGGCGATGCGCGGGCGTTCGCCGATGATCCGGTCAAGCTCATCGGGCGCGATCAGGGCGTAGCTGACCCTGGTGATTGCGCCGATCGAGTGATCCATCTGTTTCAAGATGAAGACGTTGAGATCGCAGAAATCGCCGGGAACGAAGAGGCCGACAATCTGGCGGCGGCCGTCCGGAAGTCCTTTATAGCGACAGGCCCAGCCGCTGAGGATGAGGCGCACCGCCTTCGGCTCCTCTCCCTCGCGGATCAGGTCCCGGCGTGGTTGCGCCTCCAGCACCGGATGGCCTGCCAGCGAGGCGAGCGCCGCCCGGTCCTCCTGCGACAGATGCGTGTAGCCCTGAAGCTTGAGGATGAGCCGGTCCGCCCCCGAAGAACCTTTCATGGCCATGGAGACTAGCCTCTTCGGCCACTCCTTCCCTCACATAGATTAGGACGCCACGAGGGTGGAACGAAGAAGAAGCTGAATCGGTCCGGCCAGTCTCAATGGCCCGCGCCGGGCGCGGCGGGGGCGGCGCGGCGGGTAAACATGATGAGCGGCAGGAGGACGCAGAAGAGCAAGGCGAGGACGACGAAGACGTTGTTCAGCGCCATCACCAGCGACTCGCGTTCGACGATCCCGGCGAGCTGGGCGAGGGCCGCGGCATTGGGATCGGCGACTCCCTGGGCGGCGAGGCCGGCGGCGGTCTGATCGAGCCAGGCCTGGGCATCGGCATGTCCGGAGGAGACCGCGGTCGCCAGCTCGGTCCGGTGCATCGCCTGGCCGCTCATGATCAGCGAGTTGATGATCGCGAGGCCGATCGCGCCGCCGAGATTGCGGGTGAGGTTGAACAGGCCAGAGGCGTTCTGGACGCGCTCCGGCGGGAGCGTGCCGAGGGCAAGGCCGGTCATCGGGATCATGCACATCATCATTCCGGCGCCGCGCAGGACCTGTGGAAGGGCGAGCTCCCAGAAGCCGCTGTCCGCGGTCAGCTTCGCATTCTCCCACATGCCCAAGGCGGTGAGCGCGATTCCGAGGCCGAGCATGACGCGGAGATCGAGCTTCTCCTGGAGCTTGCCCATGATCGGGGCGGAGAAGAACATGGCGATTCCGGTGACCATCATCACCTCGCCGATCTGCAGCGTCGAATAGCCGCGCACCCCGCCGAGGAAGAGCGGGAGCAAATAGATCGAGCCGTAGAGGCCGAAGCCGGCGACGATCGAGACCGCAGCGCCGATCAGGAAATTGCGGTTTGCGAAGACCTTCAGATCGACGATCGGCGAGGTGGCGGTGAAGGCGCGCCAGAAGAACAGGGCGCCGCCCGCCGCCATCACGATCGCCATCTTGAGCACCGCGGGATCGGCGAGCCAATCGTGCTTGGGCCCTTCCTCCAGCACGAACTCCAGCGCGCCGAGGAACAGCGCCATTCCGACCAGGCCGGCGAGATCGAGGCGCTTCAGAAGTTCCGGCTCCTCCTGCCGAAGCGGGCTCAGGGTCCAGACCAAGGCGGCGCAGGCGAAGCCCGGGACGACGTTGATCAGGAACAGCCAGTGCCAGCCCATATGCTCGGTGATCCACCCGCCCAAAGTCGGCCCGATCGAGGGAGCGAGGGTGGAGACCATGCCCACCAGGACGATGGCGGGGCCGCGCTTGGCCTCCGGGAACAGGATGAAAAGGGCGGCCATGGTCGTCGGGATCATCGCGCCGCCGAGGAAACCCTGGAGGGTGCGGAAGAGGATCAGCGACTGGATGTTCCAGGCGAAGGCGCAGGCGAGGCTGGCGAGGGTGAAGCCGGCGGCCGAGAAGGCGAAGAGCTTTCGCATCGAGATGGCGCGGCCGAGCAGGCCGGAGAGCGGGATCGCGATGACCTCGGCGATCAGATAGGCGGTCTGGATCCAGGCGATCTCGTCGGCCGAGGCGGAGATCCCGGCCTGGATCTCGCGCAGCGAGCCGGCGACGATCTGGATGTCCAGGATCGCCATGAAATTGCCGATGATCATGGCAATGTAGCCGAGCCAGATCTGGCGCGGGCTCAGCCTGTCGAGACCGGGCATGGGATCAGCCGCGCGTGTTCACCGTCGCTTCGACCGAGAGACCGGCGCGGAGCGGCGGCGCTCCCGGTTGAGGCGCGAGGCGGATGCGCACGGGCACGCGCTGCACGACCCGGGTGAAGTTGCCGGTGGCGGTGTCGGTCGGGATCAAGGCGAATTGCGCGCCCGAGGCAGGGGACATGCTCTCGATCGTGCCGCGGAAGACGCGTCCGCCATAAGCATCGACGGCGATCTCGACCGGCTGGCCGACGCGCATGTCGGCGAGCTGGGTCTCCTTGAAATTGGCGACCACGTAAGCGGCCTCTACGGGCACGATCGAGAGCAGGGCCTGGCCCGGACGGACGAGCTGGCCGGCGCGGACAGCGCGGTTGCCGACGACGCCGTCTATGGGTGCGCGGATCACGGTGCGCTCGAGATCGAGGCGGGCAGTGCGCAAAGCGGCCTCGGCGGCGCGGACCTGTGCCTCGCCGCCGGCAACCCCGGCGGAGGCGCCGGCCGTGTTGGAGCGGAGCGCGCCGGCCTGGCTTCGGGCGGCGGCGATCGCGGCCTGCGCGGCCTGGACTTCTGCAGACG